>JAJPIR010000195.1 GCA_021324675.1 Actinomycetota bacterium | reverse complement strand
TTTCCATGCATAAAACCATGTACGGATCTTGACGGACAAGTGGATCAGCCCGCGTGACCTGCGGTGATGGTGGGCCGCCTGGGGCTCGAACCCAGAACCTACAGATTCTCGGACCGTAGTTGTGGTTGTTCGCGGATAGCTTCGATTACCTGCAACTTTCGCGAATGCAAACACTCATCGTCTGCGGTCATTTTCGGTTATCTGGACGAGTTTTGTGACCGTAAAGTGTCCAAACGATCAGCGCTAGTATGATTATCGCTGATCTTGCATGCTGGTGCCTATGTGGCGTCCCGTCGACCTGGCCAGCCCGACCACGCGCCAGCCCGAGGGCGGCTCTCGGCGGAACCGCTGCGTCCAGCGTCCGGCTCTGCGCCCCGGCGTGCCGTAGAGGACACGCGTCTCCCTGTCCCTCGTCGGCGCGGCAGTTCCCAATACATGAAACGGTAAGGCCAAAAAATAGCTTTACAGTGGTTGTATAGTAAGTGGGGGCGTCTGTTGGGCATACTGATGCACCTATCTGTTATGTCCCGCCCACACTGACGTGTTACTTAGTGGATACTAAATGTGAGCCCCAGGTTTTTGGGGTCGAATCGTCTGCTGTCGCCTTACGGAGGTTGTCACGAGCCTCGACCAATTGATCACCTAAAGTTATCGTTGATTTAAGTGGTCATGCGGGCTTAGCATAGTCAGTGCGGTTTTGTGTCGGGGGACCGTGACATGGGTCACGATGACGAGTTGAGCGTGCAGCCACTGCGCATACCCTAAATGTGAGGAGGTTGCTTCAGCGCAAGATTGCGCCGCAGGGGTATGCACGGCCTGCATTGCTGCGGTTACATTTGCGTAGCGTTCAACTCCTCATCGTGTTCTGCCGTCCCTCAGCGCCTAAACCATTTCTAGGTCAAGGCGCAACGTAGGAGTATGACACATGAAAAAACTGATCACGAGTGCAACAGTCCTCGCCGGCATCCTAGCCGGAATCCTGATCCCCGGCATCGCCGCAGCCGACCCCGACCCCTGCCCACCCAGTTGGAGGCTCGGTCACGGCTTCGTCTGTAGCAAGGATATCCCTGGCCAAGGCAATGGCAACACGGGGAACGGGTCCAACATCAAGCCCGCCAAGTAAATGTACGTGTAGCATAACGTGCCTCAAGGAGACATCCAGGCACTGATTGGGCGGTTTGCATCGTTGTCGGAGGTGAACGCCGCTCAATGGATGAGCGATCCCTGAATTCAGGCTCATAGTTTTGGAGTATCGACATAGTGACGGGTACTCCAATTCTTCCATCACGCGGACCTTTCGTGCAGTAAATCGCGCATGCGACCAATGAACCGAGGGGGAGAGTGCTAACGCGGCTATATTTCGATGGGATAATTCGATCATGAAGAAGCTTCGCTCGACGCTCACTCTGGTAGCATCCACCTTCTCCATAGTCGTTGGTTTCGCTTTACCTGCGGCAGCTGCGACTCCGAGTATCGGGCCCGCGCCTGCTCTAGCCACTAGCCAAATATTGTCCACCCAACAACCATCGTGCACCTCCGGTGCCCCTGCCGTTCCCAACAACGGGTCCACGAATAACCCCTGGTTTTATAACAACGGACAGCAAAACAATCCAAATAGCCCTCAAAACCCTGGACCCTGTTATTATCCGTCGCCCAATCAATGACACGCAGGTAGGCAATAGGTAGCGCGGCTGCTAAGGACACGAGGTCTCAGACGGGGCTGCTCGGTGGCCCCCGTACTCCGACACGGATGACCAACCGCCCACCTAACACCGAGCCGTCGGCTTGTAGCCACTCGTTACCACGCACTCCAGCTTCACGCCCCTGCGTCCGGACAATTGGGGACCATGGAGACGTGTAGAACGTTAGAACGGAGTAAGGAATGAGACTTCTCTCCAGCCTGCTTGCCGCAGTTACTGCACTGATGATTCCTGTTGGAGTAGTCTCGGCTGCTCAGGCAGCTACGCTTATGTCACCATTTCGAAGTACTGCTGGCCCCTATTTGACGGTATCCGTTAATGGAAACGATATCGGAAGATATTGCCAAGGCAATGGCTACAGTGGCGCCCAGCTGGTGGAGCCCAATGCCTACGGTTGGCGGTGTGTTTCACCTGGACGACAAGATTATCTATCGATGACGGATCTGTGTCATCGATTCTTCGGTCCGAACTGGATTGATCGGACATACGACTACAATAATCCCAATTCGTGGGAGTGCGTCCCAACTAGCTAAATACAGCGCTTGACGGCTTTAAGCAATTTGTCGGAGGGCGGTCGGAGTACCGCTGCGCAAAGGTGTGGACCGTCACGCCACGTGAGCTGGGAAGCATCCTCATGCACAGTCAGTTAGTTTTGTGCCGTCATGACCGGTGGTTCCCCGTGAGTCCCCGTGGGAACGGGCACGCAAGGGGCACGAACCAAGATCGCCGGAGACGCTGGGTGTACGGACTGCCGCAGGACGGGACGGGCTGGGAGCGGGTATCCCGTCGCGTCGGCGAGTTTGCCTCGGAGCGGGCCGGAGCTGGTGGGCCAGGTGGAGCACCGCATGCGTTGAACGACCTGGCCCACCAGCTCCGGTCTGCTACGTCTTCGGCGCCGACGCGACGGGATACCCGCGCAGTTGGTGACCCTCGACATCCAGGCCGGCTCCTGGGGCCATCCCGGAGCTGAGGCCCGCCGGAGGCACCCAAGGTTATGAGCTTGGGAACTACATGACATACACAGGTCGACGCCGTTGAGCAGCGGTTTCGACTGACCGTGAGTAGCCGTGAAAGACCCCGGTTGACCCTCCTGTAGGGCACGTAGAGGGCACGGACTTCGTGTTCGTTGATTTGCCGAGTCCGACCCTGCTCCTGCCCCGTTCCCTGGTCCTGGCCGCGGTGCTCGTCGTGGTGACGGGGGCAATGGTGGCGGTGGCGCCATCGCATCGCGACGCCGAAGGCGCCATTGCGGCCGTTACCACGACGTGGATACTTAAGCGGCCGAGGGAATGGGTTGCTAGCCATTTGATTTGTAGTCGGATGCAGTTTCCTGCCAGGATCTGCAATTTGTCCGTGGGCGTGCCCGATCGCCGAGTTCTCGTCCACGGGCGTCGGTGGTCATCCGTAGCTGTTGATGTACCAACTGATGTGGATCGGGCGGATCTTCGGTGGCGGACGCTGATTGGTGGTCTGGCTGCTGACAAACATTTGGTTATCGGTCAGGTGCTTCTCCTCTTCTCATACACGGTCAGTGAGATTTTGACCATTGTTGTGCGTGGTTTCCGGTGAGTGGCCGTGGCAGTGGGCACGGAGGGCGTGATTCAGGTTGACCGGGTTGATGTTGCCGCCGCGGCGGCGTAGCCGAGGAGGTAACGACAGCATCGGGGCGTCGATCTGCCAGTGGCGGCGGTCTGCGCCGGGAGCCCGGCTGGTGGGCCGACGAGAATAATGGTGAGGTTGCTCAGTGGCTGCGGTTGCGGTCCTTGGCTGGGCGGAGGACGCTGGACACCGGTCGGAGACACTTCGGGTGCGCCAAGCCATGTGGCGTTCCGTTTTCGATGCAGTGCTCGCTAGAGGGACTCGAGCTCCCCGGGAAGCTGGCATCGTCGATGTGCGATACCCCCATTTCTGCGCCTCAAGATCAGACATCATCGGGATGTCGTGACGCGCAAGCACTTCGCGTGGCGATCGATCAGCCGATACCCGATGTGGGGGTGGTACGGGTGGCCGGTGCACTGGATATGCAGACCGCGCCGCAACTGGATTCCTGCCTGCTCAGCCAGATCGATGGACATAGCGGACACGTCGTGGTGGACCTCAGCAAGGTCACCTTCCTTGGGGCAGCAGGCCTAGGATGCCTGGTCAAGGCCAGACAGGCCGCCGCTTGTCACCACGTCACGGTGCATCTAACCGGTGTTGACCATCGAGCCGTCGCGGTTCCCTTGGAGATCACCGGGTTACTCTCGGCGTTCGTCAGTTTGCCTCCGCAATGGTTACACAGTCGCAATATTGGCAGGTCCCTCGCAGGGATAGGGAGCTGATAGGCGTCCCGCCGATTGGTGCTTGACGGCCCTTGACGGCGTGGGCGAGGCCAGTGCTGGCCCGTCGTCTAGACCCTGCACGTCTCCGGTGACCGGGGAAGGTACATGAGCGACAGACCGAGCACACCAGCCAGACCACCGCGTCCCACCATGCAGGCGACGCGCGCGGAATTCGGCGGGGGTTGGTGTCGGGTGGGAGATCGCTCGCTGGCTGGGTTGGGCTTCGGCGGCCATTGCCCCTGCTGTCTTCGGTGAGATTGATCAGTGTGAACGCTGCACTCGGTCGCTGTGGCCCATCTGCGTATCAAAAATGGGGGGAAGTTAGCAAAATCTTCGCCGGTGGGTGACGTCACTGACGGTGTCAACGCTGCTCGACCTGGGTCGGCGTGTCGAGTGCGAGGCTGGCCCACACCGTTTTGCCGTCGGGATGACGGTCTACGGACCAGGTTTTGGCCAGTGTGGCCACCAGGTGCAATCCACGGCCGCGCAGGGCGTCGATCTCGATGGGGTAGGGGCGAATCGATGCGGGGCATGAGCAGTAGTCGCGAACCGCAACACCCAACAGCGCCCCGGTGTAGGTGATGGTCAGCCGGCTGGACGTGTGAGCATGCTCGACGGCATTGCTGACCAGCTCATTGGCCACCAGCTCGGCCATTTCGCCGAGGTCGTGCGGTACTGACCAGGCAGCGCACGCCTCACCCACCACCATCCTGGCGCCGGCCGCAGCGCTGGGATGCACGGGCAGGTCACGGTGGCGCCGTACCAGCGGCGGCCGCCGATCCAGCAGTGTGTGGGCCGACGCGAAGTCGGCGGCCAGCAGCACGATGTCGGCAATTCGCTCCGAAGCAAGCGCCGAGTGCAAGGCGGTATCAGCGCCGAACAAAACCAGCCGCGCCCAGGGCCAGCCCCCCGCAGCACCCAGCGCTGTCGGGAAGACCGCCAGCAAAGACGCCTGCGAGCAGTGCAAGCGCGACACGTCGACGAGCACACGGCCGTTGTCGGCAAGGGATTTGGCGAGGAATCGGCGCACCCGAAGGTCACCGCGCTGCGCTAACCGGCCACGAATCCGCAACACCACGCAGTCGAGATGGTCGTGCGCATCGACGACAACCTCGGGCAGTATCGGGATCACCCGGCATGGCTGATCACACATGGCCCAGCTAGTGAACCATGATCTAGTCACGGACGCCTGTTGGCCCGCAAGACAGGTCATGCACTCAAGCTGCAAGGACCCCGCCGCCGCGCCGGGACGGCTGCTGCACTGGACTGGCGAATACCACTGGTTTAAACCGATTTTGGTTGTGTAACCCCGTCCAAAGTCGACAGGAAATTCGCAGCGGGCACAAACACATCGCGAAGCCGCCTCGGCGGACCGCGCCCAGGCGGCTGGGGACCGGCGACTAGCACGGGATCAACGACCCTAAACACGGTCATCGACTGCACCAGGGTGCCGTTGTCTACACGGCCGGCTGAGCGCACGCCGGCCGCGCCGGGCCGGAGGCAGAGGCGCGAGCCGAGCGGGCCAGCGAAGCCGAGGCGCCGCCGCAGGCGGCGCTGCTTGATCCCATAGAGGGTTATTCGGCAACGCAGCGAGAACCGAGAACCGAGAACCGAGATCGAGATCGAATGCGAGATCGAATGTGTCGAGATCGAATTCGAGATCGAGATCGAATGCGAGATCGAATGTGTCGAGATCGAATTCGAGATCGAGATCGAAT
>JAJPIR010000045.1 GCA_021324675.1 Actinomycetota bacterium | reverse complement strand
TTCGCCGACGACGTGCTTGGCAGCGACAAGCCGGTGCTGGTGGACTTCTGGGCGTCCTGGTGCGGCCCGTGCAAGATGGTGGCCCCGGTGCTCGAGGAGATCGCCTCCGAGCACAGCGAGATCACCATCGCGAAGATGGACATCGACGCCAACCCCAACACCCCCCGCGAGTACAAGATCATGTCGATTCCGACAATGATCGTGTTCAAGGGCGGTGAGGCGGTCAAGCAGATCATCGGTGCCAAGCACAAGGCCGCTTTGCTGGAGGACCTCGCGGATTACCTGCATTGACCAGGATCTGGGGATTGCCAGTGCCTGCTTCACCGTTTGCAGGCAACCGATTACCCTGAGGACGCGTCTTGCACGGCGGGTGCGTTAGACAGCTGTGCCCCCTAACCTCCATACAGGTATAGAGACCGTCGTACTCGATCGCTGTCGTAGTGAGTTCCGACGGTGTCCATTGAGGTCGATTCAGGCCGAGACGACCGTGAAGTGAGGGTGAATGCAGCTGCTGCGCCGCGGCGACACCGGACCAGCGGTGGCGCAGCTCAGGGAAATGCTGGCCTCTCAGGGTCTGCTCCCACCGGCATCAGGTGCGGCGATGGTTGCCGACTGCTTCGATCTCGCGGTCGAGCACGCGGTCCGGGCTTTCCAGCAGCGTCGCGGCCTGATCACCGACGGGATCGTAGGATTCGCCACCTACCAGGCGCTGTGTGATGCGCGACGGGAACTCGGTTGCCGGGTGCTCAGGTATGTCATCGGGCGTCCCCTGCGCGGCGACGATGTATGCACGCTGCAGGAACGGCTGCTGGAGTTGGGCTACGACGCCTACCGTGCGGATGGCATCTTCGGCGTGCAGACCGAGGTGGCGCTGCGCAGCTTCCAGCGTGACTACGGCTTGTTCGTTGACGGGGTGTGCGGGCCGGCCACCGTGCGAGCGCTGCGCCAGTTGCAGCCCAAGGTCCGCGGTGGGCGGCCAGTCCTGCTCCGCGAGCAGGAACACCTTCGTCGGGCCGGCCCTGCGCTGCGTGGCAAGCGGATCCTGATCGATCCCTGTCTTGGCGGCACCGAGCGGGGCGTCGTGGTGGACGGCGCAGCTGAGGCCGAGTTGATGTGGGACCTGGCCCAGCGGCTTGCAGATCGGATGGGCGCTACGGGGATGCAAACAATCCTGTCTCGCCGTCCTGACTCCTGCCCCAGCGAAGCAGAGCGAGCCACCTTCGCCAACACCGCGGGTGCCGATCTGGTGCTGTCGCTGCACACCGACAGCCATCCCAGCCCGCTGGCGCACGGCGTGGCGACCTTTCACTTCGGGACTGGCAACGGCGTCACCTCCACGGTGGGAGAGGCGCTGGCCCAGATACTGCAGCGCGAACTGACCGCCCGCACCGGGATGCTCGACTGCGGCGCCCATCCCAAGACCTGGGAACTATTACGGCTGACCCGGATGCCGGCGGTACGCATCGAGCTGGGCTACCTGACCAATCTCGAAGATCGCCGCAAGCTGCTGGACCCGGCGTGCCGCGATGTGATCGCCGAGGGCGTGCTCGTCGCCGTCAAACGTCTCTACCTTCTGGGCGAAAACGACCATCCCACCGGCACCTTTACCTTCGCCGACCTGCTTCGCAGCGAAGACCTGCTTCGCAGCGAAATAGCTCAGCCCGCCCTCTAGCCGTCCAGCGCGGGCCGCTCGGCGTGAACGGTTGGCTCGCGCTCGGCTCACCCGCACCGGCGCTAGCCGGATAGCGCGGACGGCGCCGGCCCACGCCGATCGTGGTCGGCTGGCCCACCGCAGCAATGACCGACACAACCGCCAGCCGGTTTCCCAGCTGCAGGGCGCGCGGCCGCGGCCGGTGCGCAGCAGGTGTTACCACGCAATGCCTCGCGGCCTTCCTTGACTGCCACCACCGCGATGACGAGCGCCGCCACGGGGTCAGCCCACCACCAGCCGAACAGGCTGTTGACGGCCAGACCGACCAGCAGCACCCCGGACAGGTAAGTGCACAGCAGCGTCTGCTTGGAGTCGGCCACCGCCGAGCGAGAGCCCAGTTCCCGGCCGGCGCGCCGCTGCGCGGCCGACAACAGCGGCATGACGACCAGGGACACCGCGGCGAGCACCAGGCCGACTGCCGAATGCCCGGCCCGGTCGGTGCCGACCAGCGCCCGCACCGACTCCACCGTCACGTACGCGGCCAGAGCAAAAAACGACCCCGCGATGACCCGCAGCGCGGCTCGCTCCCGGCGCTCGTCATCGCCCCCGGTGAACTGCCACGCTACCGCGGCCGCCGAGGACACCTCGATCACCGAGTCCAGGCCGAAGCCGATCAACGCCGTCGATGATGCGACGCTGCCAGCAGCGATCGCCACCACCGCCTCGATCGCGTTGTAGCTGATAGTCGCGGCAACGAGCAGCCGTACCCGGCGAGACAGCACCGCCCGCCGCCCCGGCGACGGGACGACCGGCGCCGGCACCGGGCGCGCATCGGCCATCAGCAGCACCCTTCATCCGCCGCGGTGGGGCAGACCGCCGGGTCGACCACCAACACCAGGCCCAGCAGATCGCCCAGCGCATGCGCGATCCGGCCATCGGCCAACTCATACCGGGTCCGCCGCCCCTCCGGCACGGCAACCACCAGGCCGCAGCCGCGCAAGCAGCCAAGATGGTTGGACAGGTTCTGCCGGCTGGTCCCCAGCAGCGCCGCCAGGTCAGCCGGATACCCCGGCCCCTCACGCAACGCCAACAGCAGCCGCGCCCGGACCGGGTCGGACAGCGCATGGCCAAAACGGGCGAGGACCTTCCCGTGGGTCAACGTCTCCACCTGGCAAGAGTACATCGGCTGATGTATTCAGCGAACGATGTACTGTCAAGCAAACCATCGTGTGGTGAAGAGCATGGGGAAGGCAACCGGAAAGCCGATCAGTCCCGCATCAGGCATCAGGGGAGACGCGACGTCAAGCGTCAGCCGGGACGCACATCAGGCGGGACGCAGGCTGGGCTCGACGGTGTGGATGGTGACCGAACCTAGAAGGCGTTCCAGCGCGGCTTCGACGTCTTCTTTCCAGGTCAGCGCGGTACGCAGCTCAAGGCGTAACCGGGGCCAGCGGTGATGCGCGTGGACCGTCTTGAACCCGACCTGTTGCAAGAACTCGGCGGGAACCACGCAGGTAGAGTCCTCCGTGGGTTGCGCGTTTCCGAAGGCCTCAACTGCTTTTACCCCACGCCGGGTGAGATCTTTGGCGACCGCCTGCACCAGCATCCGGCCCAGCCCGCTGCCCCCGAATTCTGGAAGTACTTTCAACGCAGTGAGCAACACGGCGTCGGCGCTGACCGGCGAGGTGGGAAATGCCGACGCTCGCGGCACCGCAGCCGGGGGCGCGTACAGCACGTAACCGGCGGGAACATCCCCGGACAGCACGATCCGCCCGCACGAGCCCCATTCCAGCAGCACACTCGATACCCAGGACTCCTTCTCCAGTTCGGTCTGCCCGAACTCTTCGGCCTGTTCCCGGATATGGGGTGCAAGCTCCCAGAACACGCACCGCCGGCATTTCTTGGGCAGCAGGTCGAGGTTGTCCAGGGTGACGCCCACCACTCGACGTGACAAGGGACCTCCCTGACAATTCCCAAGCGCGAAGGCGCCTGGCGCAGCATATGCCCACGACCATCGATCAGTGAAGGCGCCGGGATGTTCCCCGTTGCGGCTTTTACACTGCCAGGGGACTGCAACCGCACCAAAGGCGCCGGATGAACACTAGAGGTAACGACAACCTGCCCAGCCACCGCCCTCCCACCCAGCGTGATCTCGATCCACACCTGCGCCGCTACGCGCAGCGCACCGCGGGCATGACCGCGTCGGAGATCCGTGCACTGTTCGCGGTGGCCAGCCGCCCGGAGGTGGTTTCGCTGGCCGGCGGCATGCCCTACCTGCCTGCACTGCCGATGGACTCGCTGGCCGACGAGCTCGCCCAGATGGTCAGCAGCGAGGGGATGGCAGCGCTGCAGTACGGCTCGGCGCAAGGCACTGCGCAGCTTCGCGAGCAGATCTGCGAGGTCATGGCGCTGGAGGGGGTGCGGGCACATGCTGACGACATCACGGTGACAGTCGGTTCGCAGATGGCACTGGACATGGTGACCCGGATCTTCTGCGATCCGGGGGACGTGGTGCTCGCCGAGGCACCATCCTATGTCGGTGCGCTGACCACCTTCGTGTCCTACCAGGCCCAGGTGGTGCAGGTGGCGATGGACGACCATGGCCTGGTACCCAGCAAGTTGGCGGCTGCGCTGGAGTCCTTAAAAGCCCAGGACCGCACACCGAAATTCCTCTACACCATCCCGAACTTCCACAACCCGGCCGGCGTCACGATGGCGGTACAGCGCCGTGGCGAGGTGTTGCGGCTGTGCGCCGAGTACCGGGTTCTCGTCGTCGAGGACAATCCCTATGGCCTGCTGGGTTTCGAGAACGAGGTCTACCCGGCGATGCGGGCCGCCGACCCTGACAACGTGGTGTACCTCGGTTCGTTCTCCAAGACCTTCGCGCCTGGACTCCGGGTTGGCTGGGCACTGGCCCCGCATGCGGTCCGGGAGAAGCTGGTGCTGGCCGCGGAGTCTGCGACGTTGTGCCCGCCGGCGTTTACCCAGTTCGTGGTGTCACGCTACCTGGCCCAGCATGACTGGAAAGGCCAGATCAAGATCTACCAGGAGGTCTACCGGGAACGCCGCGACGCCATGCTCGCCGCGCTGGCGCAGCATCTACCCCCGGGATGCACCTGGACCCACCCGGCCGGCGGGTTCTACGTATGGCTCACCGTGCCTGAGGGGCTGGACACGAAGGCGATGCTGCCCCGGGCGGTGACCCAGCGGGTCGCCTACGTGCCGGGCACGGCGTTTTACGCCGACGGGCTGGGCAGCCGCCAAATGCGGCTGTCATTCTGCTACCCGACCGCGGAACGCATCGTCGAGGGCGTGCGCCGGCTGGGCGCCGTGTTGGAGGGCGAGCTGGAACTGCGGCGTACCTTCGGTAGCGTGCGTCCACGCACGGTGTTCGGTCCGCAGTCCCCGTCACCGGACACCGCCTAAGCCCAACTCGAGACATACCCGGGTACGAGATGCGCCTTCCACCCGGTGTGTCTCCAGTCGGGGGTGAAAGGAGCGGGCGGTGACTGACCGCACGGTGGCTGTATTGGCCGGTGGGCTCTCGCATGAGCGGGATGTGTCGCTGCGCTCCGGGCGCAGGCTGTCCAGCGCCTTGCGTGACGTCGGATTGCACGTTGAGGAATGGGACGTCGACGCCACCCTGATCGGCCGGCTGACCCATAGCCGCCCGGATGCCGTCGTGGTGGCCCTCCACGGCGGAGCGGGGGAGAACGGCGCCGTGCAGTCCGTGCTGGAGATGTTGCGGGTGCCCTATGTTGGGGCAGACCCGCGGGCCTGCCGCCGCGCCTGGGACAAGCCGACCGCCAAAGACGAACTGGCCCGAGCGGGAGTGAGTACTCCCGATTGGATCGTGCTGCCCCATGCCACCTTCCGCGATCTGGGCCCGCAGGATGTGCTGGACGCGCTGGTCGACCGGCTCGGCCTGCCGCTGATCTTCAAGCCACCCCAGGGTGGCTCGGCGCTGGGCGTGCACGTGGTCCGCGAGGTGTCCGAGCTACCGGCAGCGATCGTGGGATGCCTGGCCTACGGGGACAGTGTCCTGGCTGAACGTTTCATCGAGGGAGTCGAGGTCGCGGTCACGGTGCTGGAGGACCTGGACGGTGAGCCGCAGTCGTTGCCGGCCGTGGAGATCGAACCAGCCTCTGGCTTCTACGACTACGCCGCCCGCTACACCGCCGGCCTGGCTACCTTCCATGCGCCAGCCCGGCTCGACACCGCAGCAACCGCTGCCGTGGCCGAACTTGCGGTGAATGCCCACCGGCTACTCGGACTGCGCGACGTGTCGCGGACTGATGCTGTGGTGTCCCCGGACGGGGTCGCCCATTTTCTCGAAGTCAACGTCGAGCCCGGCCTCACCGAGACATCACTGCTGCCCATGGCGATCGAGTCCACGGGCGCGGATCTGGGGACCGTCTACGCCACCCTCATCGAACGCGCCGTCACCCGCGCCTGGTAGGTCGCCCCTCACCCGTTCTGTAGATCACCGCCCGCGACCCTTTGCACGGGCAATGACCGGCGAAGTGGTGACTGTGGCCGTCTTCGACACCATCTGCGGGTATCTTGCAGTTGGGTGGACACCGAGTGGACGCAACGTGCGCGGAGCTTCGGCCAGGTCGCCGAGCTATATGACCGGTGGCGACCCGGCTACCCGGACGCGTTGTACGCAGACGTCCTCAAGCTCGGCCCCGGCAATCGCATTCTCGAGGCTGGCGCCGGGACCGGTAGGGCGTCACTGGCACTCGCTCGACGGGGCGCATCAATTGTGGCGGTGGAGCCGGACCCGGCGATGGCCACCGTCGCCCGACAGCGCACCCGGAACGTGGCAGTCGAGGTGCACGAGTCGACATTCGAGGACTGTACCGTCGAAGCTGGTTCATTCGATCTCGTGGTTTCCGCGCAAGCGTGGCACTGGGTCGACCCTGAGCGTGGCGCGGCCATCGCGGCCCGCGCGCTGCGCCCAAATGGTGCCCTATGTGTCTGGTGGAACCGGCCGCGCGAGCTTGCCGGCCCGGTGTGGGACGCGATCCACGCCGCCTACGCCGAACACGCGCCCGAGCTGGACCACCGTACCCAACTTCGCCAGCAACCTCAGCGAGACAACGAAGTCGAGCCCGCGGTGGGCTTTGCGCCGTGGTCCGTCCGCACCTACGACTGGACAGCCAGCTACGACGCAGGCAGCTATGGCTGCTTGGTACAAACCCACTCCGACCACCTGCTGTTGCCGGCGCCGCAGCGTGAGTGCCTCGTCCAGGCCGTCCGCGACGCCATTACCCGCGCAGGGGGCGGTCAGCTGCAGTATCGCTACCGCACGGTCCTGCTGCACGCACGAGTGCAGTAAGCCGCCAATGGCAGTCTGGATGCGGACTGCGAGGCTAGGTACCGGCCGCGAGCTAAGGCTGCGTCATGAGGGCGACAATCCGGTCAAGGTCGTCAAGGGAGCCGAATTCGACGACGATGCGGCCTTTGCGACGGCCCAGCTCCACCTTCACCCGGGTATCGAATGTGTCGGACAACCGCTCCGCAAGGTGTTGGACGCCGGGCGCTCGCATCGGGCGCGATGCGGCCGGCTTCACCGGTACCTTGACCGGCTCAGTGCGGCTGAGCGTCACCGCTTCCTCGGTGGCCCGCACCGACAATCCTTCAGCGATGATCCGCGCCGCCAGGTCTTCCTGGGCGTTCGGGTCCTCGAGACTGAGTAGCGCGCGGGCATGCCCGGCGGACAGCACCCCGACCGCCACTCGCCGCTGCACCGTCACCGGTAACTTGAGCAGCCTGATGGTGTTGGTGATGACTGGGCGGCTGCGTCCGATACGGGCCGCCAACTGCTCGTGGGTCACCCCGAAATCGTCCAGCAATTGCTGGTATGCGGCCGCCTCTTCCAGCGGGTTCAGCTGGACTCGGTGAATATTCTCCAGCAGCGCATCGCGCAGCATCGCGTCATCCGCAGTACTGCGCACGATGGCGGGTATGCGATCCAACTCGGCCTGCTGCGCCGCCCGCCACCGCCGCTCACCCATGATCAGCTCGTAGCGACCATTACCCAACGGACGAACCACGATCGGCTGTAGCAGCCCGAATTCACGGATCGAATGGGCGAGTTCGGCCAGCGCGTCCTCGTCGAACACCTGCCGGGGCTGGCGAGGATTGGGCATGATGGCCGTGATCGGCACTTCCTGGTAGGCCGCGCCGACAACTCGATGAGCCAGCGCATCCGGTGCGGGAACCGAGTCATCGGCCCGGTTGTCCGCTGGTGCGGTGGGGATCAACGCGGCCAGGCCGCGGCCGAGGCCGCCTTTGCGCTGGGTACCCGGGCTTTGTGACAGCGCGCTACTGGTGGACATCAGCGGTTCCCTTCACGGGCATGGGAAGGGTCAGCGTTCGGATGCCTCTGAGCCGGATCGAGATGACTCTTCGGGTTGAGGTAGCGGCGATCGAGCGCGATCTCCCGGGCGGCGTCCACGTAGCTCAAAGCCCCGCGGGAGCCGGGGTCGTAGACGAGTACGGTCTGCCCGAAACCCGGAGCTTCGGACACTTTGACGCTGCGCGGGATCACTGTCCGCAGGACCTGGTCGCCGAAGTGGTTGCGTACTTCGGCGGTGACCTGGTCAGCCAGCTTGGTCCGCCCGTCATACATGGTCAGCAGGATCGTGGACACCGACAGGGCGGGATTGAGATGGGCCTGGACCAACTCGATGTTTCGCAGCAGCTGCCCGAGGCCCTCCAACGCGTAGTACTCGCATTGGATGGGGATCAACACTTCGAACGCGGCGACCAAGGCATTCACCGTGAGCAGGCCCAGCGAGGGCGGGCAGTCGATGAAGACGTAGTCGACACCCAGCTCGTCCAGGGCAACGCCGGATAGCGCCCGGCGTAACCGTGATTCCCGAGCCACCATCGACACCAACTCGATCTCGGAACCCGCGAGATCGATGGTGGCAGGTACGCACAGCAAATTCGGCGACTGCGGGCTGGCCGTGACGACCTCCGTGATCTCGAGCTCGCCAAGCAGCACTTCGTAGACCGACCGGGTGCCGGAGCGGTGCTCGACTCCCAGTGCCGTCGATGCATTACCTTGCGGATCGAGGTCGACCACGAGCGTGCGCAGACCCTGCAACGCCAGCCCGGCAGCCAGGTTGACCGTGCTGGTGGTCTTCCCCACGCCACCTTTCTGATTGGCCACTGCAAGCACCCGGCGCCGGGACGGACGCGGTAACTGGTCGGTCGGGTGTTTCACCCGGGTCGCTCGCTCTGCCTCCTCCGCGATCGGGGTCCACGCGGACACAGCGGGGGACGGCATCCCACTCGAACTGCCGGCACCGATGAGCGGATCGATGCCAGCAGTGTTGCCCACCCCGGAACCCGGGCTCGGGGTACTCGGCTGCAGGGGCCGAACACGTGCGTGCCGCGGCGTGGTTTCACGTGAAACACCGACTCGCGACACGGTCGCCGGGTTGGGCACGTGGGGGGTGAGACTGCGCGAAGCGGCGTCGTCCAGCCGTGACGCCCTCTCAGACCACCTCGGGGTGCTCACGCTCACCGATCCTTCCTCTTTCGTGCCTTCGCGGACCGCATGACACGCTGAGCCGCGCGAGTCACCACGATGACCCTCAGCGGCGGGTGCACAATCGTGACACCGCACTGCACGATGTCTACCGCCGCCCCTCCCGCGGCGCGCACCGACTCGATGTCCCGAGCGAGTTCCTGCTCGGCGGTAGCGCCCTTGACGGCCAGGAGCCGCCCGTTGGGCGCCAGCAATGGCAGCGCCCACCTCGCCAACCGGTCGAGCGGGGCAACAGCCCGCGCCGTGACAACGTCCTGATCGCCAAGCTCCGCCCGAACAGCCGGATCCTCCGCACGGCCGTGACACACAGAGACAGCCAGACCTAGTTCGGCGACCACTTCCTGCAACCAGGCAACCCGCCGGGCCATCGATTCCAGCAGGACCATGGTCAAGTCCGGACGAGCGATCGCCAGCGGTATTCCTGGCAAACCCGCACCGGAGCCGAGGTCGAGCACCCGGCTGCCGGCGGCGACGAGTTCGCCGAGTACCGCGGAATTGAGCAAGTGACGGTCCCACAACCGGCCCGCTTCGCGGGGACCGATGACTCCTCTTTCGATCCCGGGACCGGCAAGCATCTCGGCGTATCGCTCGGCAACCGGGGTCCGGTCACCGAATAGCGCGGGCGCCGCTCCTGTGACCGGATGTTTCACGTGAAACTACAGCCGGAACGGCTCACTCAGAGGGGAACACCACGACGCGGCGCTGTGGCTCTTCGCCCTCACTTTCGCTGCGTACACCGTCCACCATGGCCACCGCGTCATGCACGATCTTCCGCTCGAAAGGCGTCATCGGTTGCAGCCGGATCGGCTGGCCACTTTCCAGAACCCGCTGCGCGGTGGTCCGGCCCAGCGCGCTGAGATCACTTCGCCGGGAGGATCGCCATTGTGCGATATCGAGCATCAGCCGGCTGCGCGCACCGGTCTGCTGCTGCACCGCAAGCCGGGTGAGTTCTTGGAGCGCCTCGAGTACCACACCCCGGGGACCCACCAGCTTCGCCAGATCATCACCGCCGTCGATACTGACCATGGCACGGCCCGCCTCGACATCGAGGTCGATGTCGCCGTCATAGTCCACGAGATCGAGCAATCGTTCGAGGTAGTCACCCGCGACGTCGCCTTCCTGAACGAGAAGTTCCTCGTTCACGACCGGCGCTTCGCTGGCCGGACGGGCGGCATCCGCGGTACCACCATCGTTGGTCGACGACGTCCTCTGGGTCACTGCTGAATCAGTCGCCAGCGTGTCCGCCACAACTGTCTCCTCTCCGGCGATCGCGTGCTCAGCGACGCTTCCGGTTGGGCTTCTTTCGCGGCCGCGGCCGCTGTTGAATCATGCCAGGTGGCGCCGGGCGGTCCACGCGAGCCGAGCCCTGGCCATTCGTGGACGGCGCGACGCTATCGGCTGAGCCGGCCATCGAGCCACCGCTGTCAGGCGAGTCAATGTTCGATCTCCTGCTGGCATCGTCCGCTCCGGAGCCCGCGGAGCCGGCCGATCCAGTCGTGCTGTCCGATTCATCACTATCAGTCAGATCAACGGGGCCCGACGCTGCGTCCTTCCTGGGACGGCTGGGCTTTTGCCCGGGGCGGGGCGCCAACGACTGCCGCGACGCAATTGCGGCCTGTTTCTTTTCTTCGTCCTCGGCATCGATCCACTGGTAGACGACCCGTTGCTGGGCCAGCGTCCACAAGTTGTTGGACAGCCAGTACAGCAGGATCGCCAGCGGGAAGAACGGGCCACCGGCCACCACACCCAGCGGGAACAGGTACACCATGAGCCTGTTCATCATGGCTGCCTGCGGGTTGGCGGCGATTTGCGCGGGATTCTGCCTCGCCACCGAGTGCTTAGCGGTGAGATGGGTGAGGATGCCAGCCACGATGGTCAGCGGGATGGCTACCGCAGCGATGTGCCACCGGGAAATGTCCCCGTAGCGGGCCAGCAGGTCAGCCGGCTCGGTGATGTACGCCGACAGCGGCACGCCGAACACGTGCGCGTCGAGGAATGACCGCACGTCGGCCGCGCTGAACACGTAGTTGCCGATCTGACGGTTCGCGTCGGCGGACAGGAACGGCCGGTTGAACGAGCGCAGCACATGGAACAGACCGATGAACACCGGTATCTGCACCAGCACCGGCAGGCAGCCGCCGAGCGGATTGACGCCGTGCTCGGTCTGCAGCTTCTGCATTTCGACCGCCATCTTCTGGCGGTCGTCCCCGTACTTCTTTTTCAGCTTCTGGATTTCCGGCGCGAACTCCTGCATCTTGCGCATCGAGCGGACCTGGCTGACGAACGGCTTGAACAGCACCGCACGCAGGGTGAAGACCAGAAACACCACCGCCAGCGCCCATGCGAAGCCATTACCCGGGCCGAACACATAACCGAACACCTTGTGCCAGAACCACAAGATGCCCGACACCGGGTAGTAGATGAAGTTCAGCACAACGACTCACTCTCGGCCTGGGAGCGGGCAGATCTTGCGGGGGGCACCGGGTCCATGCCACCAGGGTGCCAGGGTCCGCAGCGCAATAGCCGCCTCATGGTCAACCATGATCCGCGCAGTACCCCGTGGACGGTCAGCGCCTCGATCGCGTAAGCGCTGCAGCTAGGGCAGAACCGGCAGCTAGGCGGGATGGCGGGAGAAATCCACCGGCGGTAGAACCCCAAAGCCGCCACCAACACCCGTACCACCGGACCGGTTGATCGAGCCGGAGCCGTGACACGCGGCCCAACTGTCATGACCGGCTACCAGAGCTCGTTGCGGCCCGGCCGGCTGCGGTGGAGTCGACCGCGGGGAGAACCGGTGCCGTGCCGGAAACCTTGGCTCGGCCGGCCGCGGTCCCGAGCAACCGCCGCAGCGCCGCATCGAGGTCATCACTCAGGGCAGCGCTACTCGCATCAGCTGCCGCCGGCAACGCACGCACCACGACCAGCGCACCGGCAGGCAAAGCGGCCAACCGCGAGCGCATCAGATGCCGTAGCCGCCGCTGCACCCGGTGCCGCACCACCGAGCCGCCAACAGTGCGACCGACCACAAAACCTACCTTCGGGTTCACCGCGGTGCCCCGGCCAAGGTGCACCACGACCGAACCCCGGCCGGCTCGGCGTCCCCGCTGCATCGCCGCCGCGAAGTCCTCGCGACGGGTCAGACGGGCAGCAGCGGGCAGCAACGTGAGAGATCCCCGAACGTCTCTAGCGTCAGGCCGACAGTTCAGTCCGGCCCTTGCGCCGCCGGGCCGCGATGATGGCGCGACCCGCGCGGGTGCGCATGCGCAACCGGAAGCCGTGGGTCTTCGCGCGGCGACGGTTGTTCGGCTGGAACGTACGCTTGCCTTTGGTCACGGCTGTCCGTTCTCCCGGTGCTCGGTTCTCATTGCGGGGTCGCAGCCGTCGGGACTGCGCAGTCGTCGGGTCGTCTCCTGCCAGCACGAGCGGCACCGTCGCGAGCGCATCTCACCCGGTAAGCAGACCGCGTCTGCCATGGGCGAGGGCGCGCAAGAATGCCCGCCGGTAGACGGGAGACCACCAGAGCCTATGCGGCGAGTAGCCGCGCCGTCAAAACCGGTGTCTGGCGTTACTGTCCGGGCGACACGCCGTTACATCGGTGGTGCTTGCTTACACGGGGTTCTTGTGGCAGCACCCCACGTTTGGTCGCGTGTGGCGCCTGACGGCGGCTGGCAGGGCCGGCAGCCGGGTGGGTAGCCGCGGGACGAGCTGTATGTCGGGGACCCGGGGAGCACGGGGACCACTGTCATCCACAGCTGTGGA
>JAJPIR010000029.1 GCA_021324675.1 Actinomycetota bacterium | reverse complement strand
GCCGCCCACCCGCAATACCGCGCGCCTCACAGGCTGCCTGACGCAAGGGGACCGATGCCCAACCGGAGCACTGGCGGCGACGTGCTGTCGCGGAAGCTACGGGAGCTACGTGAAGCCGCCGGGCTCCGGCAGGTCGACGCCGCCAAACAGGGCGGAATCAGTCAGTCCCTCATTGCGAAGTTCGAGACCGGCCGCCAGGTCCCCCGCCTGGACCAGGTGGAGGCTCTGTGCAGGGCCTACCGCGCCTCTGACCGGGAGCGTCGCGAACTGATCCAGTTGGCCGAAGACCTACGCGAAGTCACCCGGCGGGTGGTCGTACGCCGTCAGTACGCCGCGATTCAGAGCCAGATCCGGCGGGTGGTCGAGAGTTCCGCGCTAGTGCGCACCTTTCCCCCCATCGGTATCCCTGGCCTACTTCAGACCACGAACTACGTCAAGGCCTTGTTCACCACGGGCGGCGAGGTGACACCGGAGGACCAGGCCGGCGCCGAGCAGCGTATTGCTAACCAGGCCGTGCTCACCGATGACACCACCCGCCGGTTCGTGACGCTGATGCCGGAGGGGTCGCTCGGTTGGGCGCTACTCTCGCCTGCAGGCATGGCCGAACAGGTTGAGCACATCGCGGCAGTCAGCAAGCGCCGCAACATTCGCATTGGGATCATCCCGTGGGGCCGGGTTTCGCCGGTGCTGCCGCTGCACTCCTGGGAGATTTACGACGAACGCGCTGTCATCACCGGCAGCATGACCGGAACTACCGTTCTCACCGTTCGTGCTGACGTGGACGCCTACCTCGACCTATTTGCCGACCTGGAGCAGCTCGCCGTGTACGGCGAGGACGCCCGGGAGATTCTGACCCGGTAGCCGGCCGCTACCGGGAATTCGTCACCTGATTGAGTCGCATAAACCCCGGGGGCAGGCAACTCGCGGGACGTTGATCCCTGACACGGGTTACGAGACTACATTGCCCACGGCCACGGCTATTTGCTCGTGATCAGCCGGGGTTGTTCCTCAGACGTAATGCGTGGGCGACTGGACAGTCGCCCGATTTGCTCTGCATGGATCGCAAGTTCCTCTATACAGAACAGCATCCTTCCGGCTTTAAGTCCTCCGACTTGCCCCATAGGGTCGGCTCGCTAATTCACGTTAAGCATCTCGAGGATTCGTAGCCCAAGCTGGGGCGGCCCTGAGAAACACTCCCGAAGCCCCAGATATAGCAGTTCTGAAGAGGACGGATCAGCCTGCTTGACTACCTTGTCGATCGCGAGCGTGATCGCTTGCCTCAAGGCCCGCTCGTCCGAGGATCTACGGACCAACCGGATCCCGGCGTCTCCGACTAGGGACACCCGCCAACCGACCAGTGCACCTACGAGATCGACCGGCATGCCTTCAGCCTCTCCGGCTACCAAGCAGCCGCGAGCATCGCACGACCGATTGGCGAACCACCGTTGACCCTTGCCCAGCGAAGGTCCCCATACGCCTCGCCCAAGGTGCAACCGTAGTGCCTCGATTCCTCTTCCTCGTCGAATCCCACAACACCAATCCATTCGGCGCCGGAGCGGGCCGTCGAGAGGTCCGAAGTCGCCGTAGCACCAACGAAAAGATGCCGCGGAAAGACCTCCCCAGATTGCATGGAACAGTCGAACGGAAATTCATTCGACCGTTGTACCTCGGAGGTTCGATTTTGCCATCTCGCACTCTGCCACCCCTCGACGCCCTTGGATGTCCGGTTGCGGCGGTTCCGCAAGGAATCGGAGGGGCCTGTCTTCCCACTTGGGGCATGGCGAGGAGGTCGTACCCCTTACTGCGTTAGTGCCGTCTTGATTACCTTGCTGCGTAACGATTACGGGTGTGCTTGTGTGCCCTCCGCCCGCAACAACCTTGGTCTGATCAGTGGTGATATTTCCGCTTCCGGTTCGGCTCCACCGCAGTGTCCTGCGCGTCAATTCACCTGCTAGGCTGCGTGTTGATGCGATCACCAGCCGGAAGCGGATGATGGCTAAAAACGGGCTCACAACGCACAGGGGGACGTGCGACGCATAGATCTCGTTTGTCACTACGATGCATGGTGCTCCGCGGCCGACGACCTGGGGACTAACATCATCGATCCGTATAAGGCTGCCCGGCCGTACTACCAGGCGGAGCTGGCCGCTGGCGTCGAGCGGTTCTTCGAACCACGGCGGACCAGCTATCCATGGTGTGGATCCGTCGACTTATCAATCCGGCTGCGGACCCCTGATCTCCTCCAGAACAAACCGGGCCGGTTCACTTTGGAGCAGTGCCGCACCTGCCGGCATATCTTTCAGAATCCTCGCCTCAGCCCGGCCGGGCTGGACTTTTACTACCGCGACTTTTACGACGGCCTTGGCGAGCAGCTGACGGAGTGGGTATTCAGGATGCAAGCATCGTCCTATCGCGCGCGGGCCGAGATGCTCAGACCGTTCACCGTCCCCCTGGCATGGCTGGATGTCGGCGCCGGGCATGGTCACTTCTGCCGTGTCGTGCGGAAGATCTGGCCGGAGACCGTCTTCGACGGGTTAGATAAGAGTGTCAGCGTCGAGCACGCGCAGCGACGCGGCTGGGTACACCGCGGCTACCGGGGCAAGTTCGTCGGGCTCGCCGACGAGGTGACAGGCCAGTATGACGTGATCAGCATGCATCACTACCTTGAACACACCCGAGAACCATTCGACGAATTGGACACTGCCGCCAAGGTTCTTCCGCTAGGCGGCTATCTGCTCATCGAGGTTCCCGATCCCGAGTTCTGGTTCGGCCGAGTCTTCGGGCGATTCTGGATGGGCTGGTTTCAGCCGCAACACCTGCACATGATGCCGCTGGACAATCTTATAGCTGCCCTGGCCGACCGCGGGTTATCGGTGGTGGCGGTACAGCACGTGGAAGCCCCGCTCGGTCTCGATCTGATCGGTAGTTTGGTGCTAGCGCTTAACGCCTCGATACCCGACCCGAGACTGCCGTGGCTACCGGCCGCGCCGACCGGTTGGCGGCGCTTTCGGCACATCGCAGCGTGGGCCGCCGGCATACCGTTGCTAGCGGGTGCGTACATCCTCGGTAACCTGCTTCACAGCGTGATACGCCGCACCCACGGCGGCAACGCCCACCACGATGACTACCGGGTGCTTGCCCGTAAGGACAGTTAGCAGCGATGTCCAGGTAACTGGTCAGGTTGTCCTGGCGTGATTACGAATGCGCAGGCAGCCAGGGGCGGCCCTCGGTGAGCATGCTCCGGTGAGGGTGCGCAGGCAGCCGGAGACCTTCTGCCGCAACTTGATCATCCGGATGTCGCGTTCGGAGCCGTTGTTGTCGGGTGGTATCCACCAGTCGGTGGTGAAGCGGAGGTAGTCGTCTTGCCGGTCGGCTAGCCTGCGGGCGAGCGCGTTGTGCTTTTTCATCGCTGTGTCGCTGCGGGCAGCGGTGGTGGTGATGCCGATCTGGACCGCGGAGCGGAAAAACTGGCCCTGCTTTAGACGGTGCCGGACGCGGTCAGCCGCAGCCCACGGCCGACCGGCTCCACCAGCGGCACGCCGAGTTCTCGGGCCAGCGCTCCGATCGAAGCCGACACTGCGGACTCGGTGACCATCAGGCGGCTTGCGGCGCCCCGGACCGACCCGGTGGCGGCCAGCGCAACAAGGGTGCGCAACCGGGCTTCGGTCGTCACAGCCCACCTACCCATGAGTGAGACCTACTGCTGAATGACAACTGCACAGTGGCGGCCAAAGACTTGATAGACAGGCTGATTATCTCCCGGCAGTCTCGGTAGAGACCAGAGGAGGCAAGAGTGACCGACACCAAAGCCAAGGCTGACGGCAAAGCCAACGGATCGAGAAAGAAGTCAGATCGCTGGTCTGCCGGAGTTATCCCGTATGCGGAGATGGGCTACTGGATGCCGGACTACCAGCCCAAGGACACTGACACGATCTGTGCGTTTCGGATCACTCCGCAGCCTGGGGTGCCCCCGGAGGAGGCCGCCGCCGCGGTCGCCGGTGAGTCCTCAACGGCGACCTGGACGGTGGTGTGGACTGACCGGCTCACCAACTATGAGACCTACCAAGCCAAGGCTTTCAAGGTAGAGCAGGTTCCCAACGCGGAGAACCAGTACATCGCCTACATCGCCTACGCGATTGACCTGTTCGAGGAAGGGTCGATCGCCAACATGACGTCGTCGATCATCGGCAACGTCTTCGGGTTCAAGGCACTCAAGGCACTGCGCCTGGAAGACATGCGGATCCCCCTGCATTACATCAAGACCTTCCAGGGTCCCGCCCATGGCATCATCATGGAGCGCGAGCATTTGAACAAATACGGCCGGCCGCTGCTTGGTGCGACCACCAAGCCAAAGCTGGGCCTGTCCGCCCGCAACTACGGCCGGGTTGTCTACGAGGCGCTACGCGGGGGCCTGGACTTCACCAAGGACGACGAGAACATCAACTCCCAGCCCTTCATGCGCTGGCGCGACCGGTACCTGTACTCCATGGAAGGCGTCAACCGCGCCATGGAGGCCACCGGCGAGATCAAGGGCCACTACCTCAATGTCACCGCGGCCACCATGGAGGACATGTACGAGCGAGCGCAGTTCGCCAAGGAGGTCGGCAGCGTCATCATCATGATCGACCTGACCATTGGCTTCACCGCGATCCAGTCAATGGCCAAGTGGGCGCGGGCCAACAGCATGATCCTGCATTTGCACCGCGCCGAGTACGCGACCTACGCGCGGCAGAAAAACCATGGGGTGAACTTCCGGGTGCTCGCCAAGTGGATGCGGCTGGCGGGGGTGGACCACATCCACTCCGGCACCGTGGTCGGCAAGCTAGAGGGCGACCCGAACATGATCCGCGGCTACTACGACACCCTCCGGCTGATGAAGGTGGAAAAGAACCCCCGGCTGGGCATCTACTTCGACCAGGACTGGGGATCGATGCCGGGCGTGATGCCGGTGGCATCGGGAGGTATCCACGCTGGCCAGATGCACGACCTGCTGCACTACCTGGGCGAGGACGTGGTGCTGCAGTTCGGCGGGGGCACGATCGGCCACCCGATGGGCATCGCTGCGGGCGCGACCGCCAACCGCGTCGCACTGGAGGCGATGATCAAAGCGCGCAACGAGGGCCGCGACTACCGCAAGGAGGGCGATGACATCCTCAAGGCGGCCGCCAAGCACAGCCGTGAATTGCAAGTCGCGCTGGACACCTGGGGTGACATCACATTCAACTACGAGTCGACAGACACGCCTGACGTAGTCGAGACGCCGACCTCCGTCTAACTGGGTGTTCTGATTGGAGTATCCACAATGCATATTACCCAGGGGACCTTTTCCTATCTCCCCGAGTTAACCGACGACGAAATCCGCAAACAGATCCAGTACGCGCTGGACAACGGGTGGCCATGCTCGGTGGAGTTCACCGACGACCCGCATCCCCGCAACGTCTACTGGGAGATGTGGGGGCTGCCGATGTTCGACCTCGAAGACGCCGCTGGCGTGCTCGCCGAGGTCAACGCGTGTCGCAAGGCGAAACCGGAGCATTACATCAGGCTCAATGCCTACAACGCGAGCTACGGCAAACAGACCACCGCGCTGTCGTTTATCGTGCAGCGGCCTTCGGAGGAACCTGGCTTCCGGTTGGATCGCCAGGAATGGCATGACCGCACCATCCGCTACACATTGCACCCTTACGTGGCTGACCAGCCGCACGGCGAACGGTACAACGGGCACAAATGACACCTCCCGATCGATTACCGGGTAGCAAAATACCCGCGTCTTGCATGAATTTCGGGATGTCCCGGCCCGGCGGTAATTCCGCTGGGCCGGAGGCACCCGACGACGAAGAGAAAGAGACGCTACCGCCGGATGCCAAGATCGATCTCGCCACGGAGCGCGCGGAAACCGGGATCGATGATGTCTTCAGCGCACTGGACGCCGACCTGGTCGGTCTTACCCAGGTCAAGACCAAAATCCGCGAGATCGCCGCGCTGTTGCTGGTGGATCGGGCCCGCGCCCGGTTCGGCCTGTCGACCTCGCGGCCCAGTCTGCACATGTGTTTCACTGGAAGTCCGGGCACCGGTAAGACCACCGTGGCGCTGCGGATGGCGGACTTGCTGTACCGGCTGGGCTACCTGCGCCGCGGCCACCTCATCTCTGCGACCCGCGACGACCTCGTCGGTCAGTACGTCGGTCACACCGCGCCCAAGACCAAGGAAGTCCTCAAGCGCGCGATGGGCGGTGTCCTGTTCATCGACGAGGCCTATTATCTGTACCGCGAGGACAACGAGCGCGATTACGGGCAAGAAACCATCGAGATCCTTCTTCAGGTGATGGAAAACCACCGCGAGGACCTTGTGGTGATCCTCGCCGGCTACAAAGACCGGATGGACTCCTTCTTCGCATCCAACCCCGGAATGAGCTCCCGCATCGCCCACCACATCGATTTTCCCGACTACGCCCTGGACGAACTGCAGGACATCGGAAAGCTCCTGCTTCGCGCGGAGGGCTACACCCTCACCCCGGAAGCCAAGGACACCTTCCGCGAGTACCTGGAGCACCGCAAGGCCCAGCCGCGGTTCGCCAACGCTCGCAGCGTGCGCAATGCGATCGAGCGGGCCCGGCTGCGGCACGCCAGCCGGCTGATGACGACCGACCAAGCGGTCGGCCGCGACG
>JAJPIR010000284.1 GCA_021324675.1 Actinomycetota bacterium | reverse complement strand
CCCCGCTTGCCGATCGGCGGCTTACTGAACGCGACGTTGTGAACGTCGGCGGGGGTCAACGGCATCGGATCACCTCACGCACTCCTCGACGACTATGCACGTGCTGGGCACACGATCTGGTCCTGCATCACTGCCGGTACCAGCCGTGGGTACCGGCCACGGCTGGCGGTCGCTATCTCGGATCCACCACTCGCATGAGTATGAACACCACGAGCAACAGAACCATAATGGACAGGTCCAGCCCTACGCCCCCGATCCGGATGGGTTTAACCACCCGGCGAAGCGCTCGGACCGGTGGGTCGGTCATGGTATAGACCGACTCCAAGGCAATCGCCACCCCCCCGACCGGTTGCCAGCTACGCGCGAAGGAGCGAACGAGTTCGACCACGATACGCGCCGTGAGCAGCAGCCAGAAGAAGAACAACATGTAGTACACGACGTACCGGACCACATCCACTTCAGACACTTTGCCATCGGTGACTAGCGGATGGCGAGGCGGGGCCCCTGACCGCACTAGTCGAACAAGCGCCCTTCGGCGATCCGGCGCCGGTCCTCGGCAGATACCTCGATATCCGGCGGCGAGAGAAGGAATACCTTGCTGGTGACCTTGTCGATGGATCCCCGCAGCGCGAAGGCCAACCCAGCCGCAAAGTCAACAAGCCGCTTGGCGTCCCGGTCCTCCATCGCAGTCAGGTTCATGATCACCGGATTGCCTTCGCGGTAGCGTTCCCCGATCGGCCGGGCCTCGTTGTAGCTGTGCGGATGCAACGTGACGATGCGGGCCAGTGGATGAAGCTCGTCGTGGGTGAAGGAGTCACTCCGGGCTGGATGGGTGAAGGGTTGGGATGGGAACCGTTGGCGCCCGCTGGGCTTGCCGTCGGCCCGCACAGCCTCAGAGGTTGCGGTGTCGATGGCCAACGAGCCGCGCACTTCGGGATCCGCGCCCCGGGACTCGCCGGCCCTTGACTCAGCCGACGCAGCAGCCGGGGGGATAAGGATGCGGGGGTCCGCGGAACAGGAAGGAGAACGGGCGGGATGCACCCGGGACGCCGCGTGATGCGTCGGCGTCGAAAATCCGCTGTCGTAGTCGTCGATCCCGGCCCGGGGCGGACGGCGAGCGGCCTGGTGATATTCGTAACCAGCGCGACGGCTCTGCTGTCCATGGCCCAAGCTGTGACGGGAGTCGGAGAAACGCGGGTGGTACTCGTCGTATTCTGCTTCGTATTGAGCAGCGCCGTGCTCGCCTGCCTTGTATTCGGCCGGGTATTCAGTTGGGTCATATCTGGCTGCGCCAAACGCCGCTGCCTCGAACTCGTCGGCGGGAACCATGCCGAAATACGCCTTCAGCCTGCGCAGCGCGCTCATCGTCTTGCCCCCCTGTCCCAAACCAGACGCACCGCCCGCCGAGCCCGGCTCGCTCTGCCGCGCAGACTGTCGGCCATGGTCAATTTGAGGTTAACGGCCTACTGCCCAGGAGAGCGGTTCCGACACGCACACACGTCGAGCCGCACTCGATGGCCTGTTCAAGATCACCACTCATTCCGGCGGAGAGCTCAACGGCGCTGGGATGCGCATTTCTTAGCCGCGCCACGGCCTGGCTGAGCCTGGCGAAGGCTGCCTCGGGCGGGCAACCCAGCGGGGCAACCGCCATCACTCCCTGCAACTGCAACGACGGCGCCACTGCCACCTGGTCAGCCAGCGCATCAAGTTCAGCTAGCGGACAACCCCCGCGCCTGGGATCGCCGTCCAGGCTGGCTTGGACCAACACGCTCAGGGGCGCCTGGCGGTCGCCGGCTTCACGGGCGAGGCCGGCAGCCCGATCTAGCGCCTGGACCAACCGGGGCGAATCGACTGACTGCACCTGCACCGCCCACCGGGCCACCGACCGGGCCTTGTTGCGTTGTAGCCGGCCAACCATGTGCCACCGCACCGGCACCGCCGGGCGCAACGCATTGACCTCGGCTACCTTGGCGGCGGCCTCGGAATCGCGAGCCTCGGCGGCGTCGAGCAGGCCGAGATCGGTGAGCAATACCACGTCACGGGCGGGGAAGGTCTTAGTGACCGGAAGCAGGCGCACCTCCGCGGGATCGCGACCGGCAGCACAACACGCCGCGGCGATGCGCTGGCGAAGGCATGCCAACGCCGCGGCCAACTCACTGCGGCGGGCCGCGTCGCAGTGACTGCGGGCGGCTCCCCCGGCTTGCTCGTCTGGTAATCCTGTCACTCCTCGAACCAGGTTACTGCGGCAAGCCGGCCAGTGATGCCGTCGCGGCGGTAGCTGTACAGCGTGGAATCTTCCATCGTGCACCGTGGATCAACGCCGATCCGGGCAACGCCGGCGGAGGCGAGCTGACGCCACAGCCCGGCTCGCAGATCCAGACCCGCGGTGCCCTGCCGGGTACGGCAGGCGCTGCCGGGCAGGTGTGCTTCCACGTCGGCCTGCATCTGGATGGGTACCTCGTAGCACTGCCCGCACGCCGAGGGTCCCAGCAACGCCTCCAGTTTGTCGATGCGTGCGCCGAGGCCGCGCATCGCCTGCAGGGTGGCGGGCAGCACTCCAGCCCGAGCTCCCACCCTTCCCGCGTGCACCGCAGCGACAACCTTGCCCACCGGATCGGCAAGCAGCACCGGCACGCAGTCGGCTACCAGTGCTGCTACGGCAAGCCAGGGCTGGGCGGTGACCACGGCGTCGCTGGCCGGCACCGGCTGCCGTTGTGGGCCGTCGACCACCGTGACAGTCCGGCCATGCACCTGCTCCATCCAGATCAAGCGCTGCACCGGCAGCCCCAGCCCGCGAGCCAGCCGCTCCCGATTGGCAGCGACCGCTTCCAGACAATCACCAACGTGGTCACCGAGGTTGAATGAGGCATAGGGCGGCGCAGATACGCCGCCCTGCCTCGTGGTCACCACCCGCCGGACGCGAACCGTGCTCACCGCTTCATGAATGGCGGAACGTCCACCTCATCATCGTCGTCGAAATCGTCGGTCACGGGTACCGCGCGGCTTGGCTTCCACCCACCGGTGGCTGGCGGCCAGGTGGATGGATTGGACGCCGCAACAGCGGGGCGGGTTGGTGGCGGGGTGGTTTTCGGCCCGGACGCTGGCCCAGACGTCGACCCGGGCGTGGACGCGGACGGCACCGGGGGCGGCCGGGAAACCTGCCCCGCCTGCCCACTGATTACAGTCCGCGAGGTCGATCGTGGCTCCAGCTTCCTAGGATCCAACCTCTTGTGTGACGGCATACCGGAGTCAAAGCCGGCAGCGATCACCGTGATGCGCACCTCATCACCCAGTGAGTCGTCGATCACGGTACCAAAGATGATGTTGGCGTCCGGATGCGCGGATTCCTGCACCAGGGACGCAGCTTCATTGATCTCAAACAGGCCGAGGTCCGAGCCGCCCGCAATGGACAGGAGGACACCATGCGCTCCCTCCATCGATGCTTCCAGCAACGGCGAGTTGATAGCCTTCTCGGCCGCCTGCACCGCCCTGCCCTCTCCCCGGGCCGAGCCGATGCCCATCAAGGCGCTTCCTGCCCCGGCCATCACGCTCTTCACGTCGGCGAAGTCCAGGTTGATCAGGCCAGGCGTGGTGATGAGATCGGTGATGCCCTGGACCCCGGACAGAAGAACCTCGTCAGCGGAACGGAAGGCATCCATCAAGCTGACGTTGACGTCACCGAGCTGCAGCAGCCGGTCATTGGGAATCACGATCAGCGTGTCGCATTCATTACGCAGCTCGGCGATGCCTTCCTCGGCTTGATTGGCGCGACGCTTGCCCTCGAAGGTGAAGGGTCGGGTGACCACGCCAATGGTCAGCGCACCCTGCTTGCGCGCGATGTTGGCCACCACCGGGGCGCCGCCGGTGCCGGTGCCACCACCTTCACCGGCGGTGACGAACACCATGTCGGCCCCTTTGAGCACCTCTTCGATCTCCGCACGGTGATCCTCAGCGGCTTTGCGGCCGACTTCCGGGTTCGCTCCCGCGCCGAGCCCGCGGGTGAGCTCACGCCCGATGTCAAGCTTGACGTCAGCGTCCGACATCAGCAGCGCCTGCGCATCGGTGTTGACCGCGATGAACTCAACGCCGTTGAGGCCGACTTCGATCATGCGGTTGACCGCGTTGACCCCACCGCCACCGATCCCGGCGACCTTGATCACGGCGAGGTAGTTGTGCCCGGGCGTCATGTGGGCGTGCCTTCGCTGTTCATCCCAGTGCGGCCTTCCTCGTCGCTGCCAGCTCCCGCCAGGCTGCCGACGCAGACGACCCGCAGTCGGCGTGGCAAAACCCTCAACCTCACCTGAAGGATTAGAGTCACGTCAGCTGGATTCCTTCGGCGAAGGTAGGCACCCCTGATGGATGGGTCCAGCAGGCACGCCGCAGGGATTGGCGATCTGCTAACCGGTGTGGCGCCTCGACTTCGATAGGTGCTTAAGCATCCATCGAGACGCAATGGCACCAGCAGTCAGGCGATGGTGGGCAGCGCGGGACTCGAAACGTCATAAATCCTCCCGGGTTGGGTCAGCAACGGACCGAGCACCGCCGCCTTGCGGTCAGCCTGCCCGGTATCGCCCCAGCGCACTTCTCTGGCCCTCCCAGCCCGCCCATTGTCCAGCTGCAGCACCACATCGGCTGGCGACGTCGCGGTGATCGAGCGGACCTGGACCCGAAGCCAGCCCGGCAGGCCGGTCAACACCCTCAGAGCGGCCACCGTGCGGGCGTCCCGAGGGCCGACCTTAGGTACCTGCAGCTCGGGCAGTCCAGGCGGCGCGTTGGACACATCCGCGTAGTCGGTTCCGGTGGCGTCGATCAAGTGCACGGCGCTACCGCGGCGGACGACCGCGACCGGTGTCCGTTCGGTGACCGCAATCTGCACGGTGCCGTCCAGGCTGCACCGCACCTGCGCGCTGGCTACCCGGGGGAGCGCGGCCACCCGGGCCTCGATCGCGCCGGTATCTAGCCGCAGCATCGGAGTGCCCAGCGGTACCGCCGCCACCGTCCGCACCACGTCGGTGGGTAGTTCTTGAACACCCACCACCTGCACCGCCCGCGCATCGAACAGGGAGCTGGCCAGCAATACCCAGGCAAGGCCGCCTACCAAAGCCAGCACTGTCAGGCCGCCCGCGAACCAGGGCAGCCAGCGCCAGCTCGGCCGGGGTGTTGCTGGCCTGGCCACATGACGTCCGGCGGCCGCCCCGTCGCTGCCAGCCGTGGCTCGCTGCGCGTCCCATCCTTGTTGTTCATCGCAGGGCAGGCGGCCGGTGCGGTCGGCGCGGCTCATCCGGCCGAGATGGCGATCATGCAAAGTGCTGTGTGCGCGAGCCCCGCGCCGGGTACGCGCCGCCGGGCGCGGACTGTCCGGGCGATGTCGGTGCCGGGCAGCGGAGCCGGATCCAGGGGTGCGGGGACCAGGGGCGCTCACGGCGATCCCGAGGTACGCGCGGTGCAACTGGCGGCGCCGGACCAGCGACGTTCCAGCTCGGCCAGCAGCGGCGGGCCGAGCGCAGTCACGTCGCCCGCGCCCATGGTGATGACCACGTCACCGGGCTGGACCAGGTCAGCCAACCGGGTGGGGACATCGGCCCAGCAAGGCTCGTAGTGCACGCAAGCCGCGGGCAACGGCACCGCTTGCGCGATGAGAGCTCCGCTGACACCAGGCAGGGGGTCTTCCCGGGCCCCGTAGACATCGAGCAGCAAGACCACATCGGCCACGGCCAGCGCGGCGCCGAACTCAGCGGCGAAGTCCCGGGTACGCGAGTACAGGTGCGGCTGGAACGCGACCACCAACCGTGCTGGCCCAACGAGCTGGCGGGCCCCGCGCAGCGCGGCCGCCACCTTTGTCGGGTGGTGCGCATAGTCGTCATAGATCCGTGTCCCGGCCACCTGACCCCTGAACTCGAACCGGCGGCGGACTCCTTCGAAGCTGGCCAGGCCGGCCAGCAGGCCGCGCAGCGGCAAGCCCAGCTCAAGGCCGGCCAGCAAGGCGGCAACCGCGTTGAACGCCATGTGCTCGCCGGGCAGCGCGACCTTGAGCTGGACGCGGTGCGCTGTCCCCGCGGGATCGGTCACCGCCACCGTGGCGACACCGTGGCCCCCATCAGGGGTGTAGGCCAGCAGCTGCGCACCGGCCGCAGCGGTGACAAGCGCACCGTAACGACGGACCCGGATGCCACCAGCAGCGGCGCGACCAGCCAGCGCGGCCGAGCCGGGATCGTCCGCGTTAGCGATCAAGACTCCACCGGGACGGAGCCGGGCCACGAAAGCGTCGAAAGTCGCGGTATATGCCTCGACGGTGCCGTGATGATCGAGATGATCGGCCTCGATATTGGTAACCACCACCACATCGGGCGAGTAAGCGAGGAACGTGCCGTCACTCTCGTCGGCTTCGGCTACGAAGATGTCGCCGCTGCCGTGGTGCGCACCGGATCCGGTAGCCGCCAGCTCGCCCCCGATGAGGAAGGATGGATCGCCACCGCAGCGCTGCACCGCAACGGTGAGCATGGAGGTGGTCGACGTCTTGCCAGCGGTACCGGTGATGCAGGCCACCCGGTATCCGGCCATCAGGGCCGCGAGTGCCTGTGAGCGGTGGATCACCGGGATGCCGCGCCGGGCACCTTCGACCAGCTCCGGGTTGTCCGGATCGGTCTGGTGCACCGCCTTGGTGCTGATGATCGCGGTGGGGTCGGCACCGAGTTGATCGAGGTGAGCAGCGGCGTGACCGACGGCCACCTTGGCGCCCAGCGCGCGCAACGCGCGCAGCGTAGGCGAATCCTTGGCGTCCGAGCCGGATACCGCACCGCCGCGGGCCAGCATGATCCGGGCCACGCCGCTCATCCCGGCACCCCCGATCCCGATGAAGTGGGTGCGGGCCAGCTGCGGTGGGAGCGCGGGAGGCCGCGCGGTAGCTTCCAACGCGCTCATTCCCGTCGTCCCCCGGTGCCGAGATCCGCGACCCTCGATCGCGGGATGGCTGCGGCCGCGCCGTAGGGCACTGGGGGACGCAGGCGCAGCAGCCGGAGCAGGCCATGCCGGCGCTCAGAAGTGACCGAATCCTGGCGCAGCGCAGCCACTGCCTGCGGTTCATGTCGGGCAAAGTTCGCGAGCAACCCGAACACGAGCATCGTCAGGGCAATGGACGTGCCGCCGGAGGAGATCAGCGGCAACGGGATTCCCGTGACCGGCAGCAAGCCGACCACGTACCCGATGTTGATCGCGGCCTGGCCGACCAGCCAGGTGGTCACGGTGGCGGAGACCAGCTTGATCCACGGGTCGGTATTCCGGGCGGCGATCCGGGTCCCCACGTAGGCGAGCGTGCCGAACAGCAACAACACCACCAGGCAACCGACAAAGCCCAGTTCTTCTCCGACGATGGCGAAGATGAAGTCGTTGTGCGCGTTGGGTAGGTAGTCCCATTTGGCGCTACCCTGCCCGAGCCCTACTCCCCACAAGCCGCCGTCAGCGAGCGAGTACATGGCTTGGCGGGCTTGGTATGCCGCGCCCTGCGGATCGGCCAACGGGTGCAGGAAAGACTGGATCCGGGCCGACCGGTAGCCGGCGAGGCCGGCCATGGCGACCGCCCCGGCCACCGCCGTGATCGCGATCGCACCGAATAACTCACCCGGCGCACCACCGAACCACAGCAATGCGAGCAACACGATGGCCAGCGTGATCGTGGTGCCCAGATCGGGCTGCAGCATCACCAGCGCGAAGATCGTGACGGCCATCGGCACCAGCGGCACCAGCAGGTGTCGCCACTGGTGCAGCAACGCCTGCTTGGTGACCAACACGTGGGCGCCCCACAGGGCCAGAGCCAGCTTCGCGGGTTCGGACGGTTGCAGGGACAGCGGACCCAACCGCAGCCACTTCTGCGCGCCGTTGATCTGAGCGCCCAGCGGGCTGAGCACCACGACCAGCAAGGCAACGCATACCAGCAGGAACAACCCGCTGGTGCCGCGCAGCATCCGCACCGGGATCCGCATGCCCAGCCAGAACAGCACCAACCCGAGCCCGCAAAAGCTCAGCTGCTGGAGGAACACCGCGTAGGACGAGCCGTCCTTGGTGTAGGACTCCACATTGGACGCAGACAGCACCATCACCAGACCGAACAGGGTCAGCAAGCCGAAGACCCCGGCAACCAGGTGCAGTGAGGTCAGCGGCCGGGCCAGCCACGCGGTGAGCTGGGCCCGGGCAGCACTCCACGCCGCCGGACCGCCGGCGCGCTTTCTGACCCGCGGCTGCCCAGGGGAATGGCGAGGCTGGTGGCCGCCAGCCGGCCGGCTCGTCGCGGTACCGGGCCGGGCCGAGCTTCTCACCTGGTCGAGCCCAATGCGGCGACTGCTGCGGCGAATGCCCGACCACGGTGTGCGTAGTTGGTGAACATGTCCATCGAAGCTGCCGCCGGAGCGAGCAGCACGACGTCGCCCGGGCAGGCCAGCTCCGCTGCGGCGGCAACCACCTCACTCATGGCACCATCGTCTCCCGAATCCACCACCCGAACCGGGAGGTTGGGCGCGTGTCGCGCCAGCGCGGCGGCGATCACCGCACGGTCCGCGCCGAGCAGCACCGCGCCGACGAGCCGCTCTCGGGTATCGATCACCAGGTCATCCACGTCGACGCCCTTGAGCAGGCCACCCGCCACCCACACCACCCGCCGCTGGGACAGCAACGCGGCGCGCGCCGCATGCGGATTGGTGGCTTTGGAATCGTCGAGGTAGCAGACTCCGGCGTGCTCCCCGACCGGTGCACCGCGATGTCCGCCGGGGGTGAAGGCACTCAGCCCTCGGGCAATCGCCTCAGGCGCCACCCCGATGCAGCGCGCCAGCGCCGCCGCGGCCAGCGCGTTGCTGACATTGTGCCGCCCGGCCGGGCGGATGTGGCAGGTGGAGGCGAGCACCGTGCCGGCCGTGACATCCGCGCCGAAGGCCCGGTCGACGATCTGCTCGCCCTCCAGGCCCAGCTGCCCCACCGCCGGTTCGGCGGTGGTAAAGCCGACTCCGTGGTGCCCAGCAGCCAACCGCGTCGACCACTCGTCGTCAGCGTTGATCACTGCCATGGTGCCTTCGGCGTAGACGCTGCCCTTGGCCGCGGCATACCGTTCCAGGCTGCCGTGCCAGTCCAGGTGATCGGCGGAGACGTTGAGCACCACGGCCGCCCGCGGGGTCAGCCCCGGCGAGTGGTGCAGCTGGAACGAGGACAGCTCGACCGCCAGCACCCGGTGGCCGGCGCGGACCGCATCCAGCACCGGTAGCCCGATGTTGCCGCAGGCGACCGCGTCAAGCCCGGCAGCTCGCAAAATCGATTCGAGCATGCCCACGGTGGTCGTCTTGCCGTTGGTCCCGGTAACTACCAGCCACTCCGCAGGCGTCTGTCCAGGGCCAGGCCGCAGCCCCGACCGGGCGCAATCCACCCAGCGGGCCAGCATCACATCGCCGATCACCGGCACGCCTGCGCGTTTCGCGGCGACCAGCACTGGCGTGTCTGGCCGCAGGCCAGGGCTGGTCACTACCAGATCGGTACCCGGCGGTGGGGCCTGCAGGCCGTGGACCAGCTGCACCGCATGGTTCAGCGGCGTTGCCGCCACGGTCTGAAGCTGGCTGGTCGACGAATCGGTGACGGTCACCTGGGCCCCCAGGTCAGCCAGGAATCTGGCTGCGGACAGGCCGGTGACCCGCGCACCGGCCACCAGCACACGGGCACCCACCAGGTCGGAAACCCCTTGCAACCGTCTCATCCGCTGCTACCCGCCGGCCGCGGTCAGCCACTCGCTGTAGAACACCCCGGCGCCCAGCGCGCAGCAGATGGCGGCGAGCAGCCAGAAGCGGATGATGACGGTGGTTTCCGGCCATCCCGCGAGCTCGAAGTGGTGGTGAAACGGCGCCATCCGGAACGGCCGCCGCCGGGTCGTCCGGAACACCGCGACCTGGATCACCACGGACAGCGCCTCGACCACGAATAGCCCGCCGATGACGACGAGGAGCAGTTCGGTGCGGGTGACTACAGACAGACCCGCCAGCAGGCCGCCGAGCGCCAGTGACCCGGTGTCCCCCATGAAGATCTTCGCCGGCGGCGCGTTCCACCAGAGGAAACCGGTGCACGCACCGACCGCTGCGGCGGCCACCACGGCGACATCGAGGGGATCGCGCACGGTGTAGCACCCCGGGACCGCCTGGATGGTGCAGTCCTGGGTGTATTGCCAGAACGACACGATCACATAGGTCATCAACACCATCGCCGCGGCGCCGGCAGCCAGTCCATCCAAGCCATCGGCCAGGTTCACTGCGTTGGACCAGGCCGACACCAGCAGGTAGCTGAACAGGACAAAACCGGCGACGCCAAAAGACACGACGGCCACATCGCGGACAAACGACAGGTGGACCGATGCCGGCGAGATGCCATCACCGTCCCGGAAGTTCATCGCCAGGATGCCGAACATCACCGCGGCCACCAGCTGCCCGACCAGCTTGGCGGTCTTGTTCAATCCCAGGTTGCGCTGGCGGCGGATCTTGATCAGGTCGTCCAGGAAGCCGACTATGCCCAGCACCGAGGTGAGCAGCAACACCAGCAGGGCCGAGGCGGTGATGCCGTGCCGGGTAACGGTGAGGTGAGCGACCAGATAACCGCTCCAGGTCGCCAGCAGGATGGCTACCCCGCCCATGGTGGGCGTGCCCCGCTTGCTCTGGTGGGTCTGCGGACCTTCCTGCCGGATCTCCTGCCCGAAGCCTTGCCGGGTGAACAGCCGGATCAGGTATGGGGTGAACAGGATCGACGCGAGCAGCGCAACCCCGGAGGCGACCAGGATGGTGCTCACCCGCTGCCCCCGCCCAGCAGCGCCGCGGCGATGCGTTCCAAACCGAACGACCGGGATGCCTTGATCAGCACGACGTCGCCGGCAGCGAGCTCGCCGTGCAGCAGCTCCAGCGCCGCGGGAATGTCGGCCACGAGCACGGAGCCTGGCACGGCGCAGTGCAGCTGCCGGGCCTGCTCCCCCACCACGATCAACCGGTCGATACCCAGGCGAGCAACGAGCTTCCCGATCTCGCGATAGGCCTGCGCCGAGGCACCGCCGAGCTCAGCGAGCGGGCCCAGGACCGCCCAGCTGCGCCGGTGAGCACCGGCCAGCACGGCCAGCGTGCGTAACGCGGCGGCAACCGACTCGGGATTGGCGTTGTAGGCATCGTTGACCACGGTCACGCCGTCGGATCGGTCGGTGACTTCCATCCGCCACCGCGAGGCCGGGCGGTAGCCCGACAGCGTGGCGGCAACGCCACCCGGGGTGGCACCCAGCTCGAGTGCGACCGCCGCGGCGGCCAATGCGTTGGACACCTGGTGCTCACCAGCGACGGCCAGCCGTACCGGCGCCTCCCCAGCCGGGCTCAGTAACCGGAACGCCGGGCAGCCACGGTCGTCCAGGGTGACATCGACCGCGCGGACCTGGGCCGTGGCAGACCGTCCGAAGCGCACCACCCGGGCCACGGTGCGCCGCTCCATCGCCGACACGGCGGCATCGTCGGCATTCAGTACCGCGATCCCCGTGGCCGGTAAGGCCTCGACAAGCTCACCCTTGGCGGTAGCGATCGCCTCCCGGGAGCCGAATTCGGCCAGGTGCGCCGAGCCGACGTTGAGCACCACCCCAATCGACGGCGGCGCCACGTGGCACAGGGCGCGAATCTGCCCCAGTCCCCGGGCGGACAGTTCCAGGACTAGGTGCCGGGTGGCCCGGTCGGCCCGCAGCGCGGTCCATGGGTGGCCGATCTCGTTGTTGAACGACCCGGGAGGGGCCACGGTGGCACCCAACGGCGCGAGCAACGCCGCCACCATGTCCTTGGTCGACGTCTTGCCCGACGAACCGGTCAGTGCCACCACCTGCAGGCCGGCTTGGCGCAGCGTGTGCACCACCGACCGCGCCAGCACGGCCAGCGCGGCCAGCACCGCGGCACCCGCGCCGTCGGTGTCTGCGGCCAGCGCATAGGCGCCGGTTCGCAGCCCAGCTCGAGGGCCGGTGACCCGTGGGGCAAGGACCGCGGCGGCATCGACGGTGCGGCCGGCGAGTACCCCAGCTGCGCCCGCGGCCATTGCCGCGGCGGCGAAGTCATGCCCGTCGACGCGCTCGCCCGGCAACGCGACGAACAATCCGCCGGGCTGAACGCGGCGGGAGTCGAACTCCACCCCACCGGTGATCATCTCGGTTCCCGAGCAGCTGTGCAGGACGCCGCCCACCACGTCAGCCACTTCGGCCATGCTGAGCTCAATCATGGCTACCCCCCAGCCGCTCCTCGAGCAAACCGGTGAGCACGTCAGCGTCTGAGAACGGATGCTTGACGCCGCGCACCTCCTGCCCGGTCTCGTGGCCCTTGCCGGCGACGATGACCGCATCGCCGCTGCGGGCATGGGCCACGGCGTAAGCGATTGCTGCCGCGCGATCAGGAATCTCGACCACCTCAGCGGTACCGCGGTGCGCGCCGGCAAGCATGGCCGCGCGGATGGCGGCGGGATCTTCAGTTCGCGGGTTGTCGTCGGTGACCACCAGCAGATCGGCCCGGGCGGCTGCTTGCGCCCCCATCAGTGGACGCTTGCCGGCGTCCCGGTCCCCGCCGCAACCCAATACCACCAGCAGTCTTCCGGGAACTTGGGCCCGCACCGCGTCGAGCAGCGCGGACACCGCGGCGGGCTTGTGCGCGTAGTCCACCAGGGCGAGGAAGTCCTGGCCGCGGCGCACCCGCTGCATCCGGCCGGGCACCTCGGCGGTCCCGATACCCCGGGCGAGCAGCACTGGATCGGCCCCGGCGGCGTGGCCGGCGGCCAGCGCGAGCAGCGCATTGGTCACGTTGAACGCGCCGGGCAAACGCACGGTCACCGCCACGTTCAGCCCGGCAGGACCCACGGCGCGGAAGGTCTGGCTACCGGACTGCTGAGCGTGGACGTCCTCGGCGTGCCAGGTTGCCTTCCCGCTCAGGGATACGGTGCAGGTCGAGCTCGTGACCAACCGGCGGCCCCAAGCGTCGTCCACACAGACCACCTCGGCCGCGGCCCGGCCGTCGAACAGCAGCGCTTTGGCAGCGAAGTAATCCTCGAGGTCAGCGTGGAAATCCAGATGGTCTTGGGACAGGTTGGTGAAGGCGCCGACCGCGAAGGCCGTGCCGGTCACCCGGCCCAGCGCCAGCGAGTGGCTGGAGACCTCGATGGGCACGTGGGTGACCCCACGCTGGTGCATGAGGGCCAGCAACGCCTGCAGATCCGGGGCTTCCGGCGTGGTGAACTCGGTCGGCAGCAACACCTCGCCGATGCGCACCTGCACCGTGCCCAGCAGTCCGGTCTGCCCACCGGCCGCGCGTAACCCCGCCTCCAGGAAATGCGCCGTGGTCGTCTTGCCAGCGGTGCCGGTGATCCCGATCACCGCCAACCGGGTGGAGGGGTCACCGTAGATGCGCGAGGACAGCGTGCCGACCACCGACCGGGGATCCGGGTGCACCAGCACCGGCACGGACCCGCACGTGAGCCGGTGCGCTCCCGGTGGGTCGGTGAGCACCGCGGCGGCCCCCGCGCGCACCGCGATGCCGGCGAAGTCGGCTCCGTGCGGGCGCCCCGGGGTCAGGCTGGGTAGCGCTACGAACAGGTCGCCAGGCAATGCCCGTTGGGCGCGCAACGTGATCCCGTTGACAAGGACTCGGTCGACGGTCTGGTCGGCGGTTGGGTCGCTGCTCGAGCCGGTGGCGCCGGCGAGCGCAGCGAGGACGGCCAGCGGGGTCGGCGCGGTGCGCGACGGCCGCAGCGGCGTCTCGGCCAACGAGCGAGTCACAAGAGCAGTCACGATCCGGGGTCGGGTACGCGTCGAGGTTGGAGGCCCAGCGCGCACGAAGGCTACCGGCGCCGCAGTTGCTGATCGGGGCGGGCCCGGTATCGCGACCCGCCGGCCGCCAACCCGCTACGGCAGGGTCAGGATGGCCGGTGGACTGGGCGCGGGAGACAGCGGGACCTGGTAGCGGCCCGCCAGGTAGGAGGCGATCTCGTGAAACAGTGGCGCGGCGCTACCAACCGCAGGGTCATCAAGCATGATCCCCACCACGAAGCGGGGTGAGTCGGCAGGCAGGATCCCGGCGAAGGTGATCCAGTAGTTGGAGTTGCTGTAGCAGCCGCAGCCCGGATTGACCTGCTGCGCGGTGCCGCTCTTGCCGGCGAT
>JAJPIR010000133.1 GCA_021324675.1 Actinomycetota bacterium | reverse complement strand
TGCCGTGACGCGGCAACCAAACCGCAAATCCTTTCAGACCCACGATGGAGCAACATCGCAGCGGTCCGCAACCATCGCGTCTACGTCAACCCGCAGGGCGTGTACGTGTGGAGCGTTCGCAGCGCCGAATCCGCCTTACAACCCCTGTGGGCCGCAAAAACGTTCCATCCCGACCTGTTTCCTGACATAGATATGACCAGCGAAGTCAAGAATTTTTATCATCAATTCTACTCATACGACCTATCGGATCAGCAGGTTGACGCCATCCTCAACCCATCCACCAGCTAACACCAGAAAACAGACGACCCGTGCAATTGAACGAAACTGCGCACCGCCAACGATCTGCTCGATGATGCGCACAGCCTCGCTGCGCGTTACGAACACGACGGCAGCTTGCTCGTACAGGGCGCGCTCGAGAGCACCGTTGACGCGGCATCAGGTGGACGCATCAGCCGCTTGCTGAGCGCGGCGGAGGCCTACGTGTCGTGCCACCACCCCGCGCGTAACCGCTGGACCGCGCGGCGCGGATCAGCCGAGTCCGTTGAGCAGGTACGTCAGGCCGGCAGCGAACTGCTCGGGTGTGGTGTACGCGGCAAGCTGAAGGGACAGCTCGTCGACGGATTGCCTGCCTTCGGGGTGCCAGGCCGCGCGTGAGGCTTCCAGGGCTGCGAAACCGATGGTGTAGGTCTGGATCGCGGCGTACGCCTGCCTGGCGCGCTGTTCATCGCCGACGACGTTGCGCAGCACGTGCAAGAACGCGTCCATCCGGCTGACCGCCGTGGCGGAGACCACGGGGTGACTGAGATAGACGTGTAACGCGGCGGGTTGTTCGACCAGGAAACGGCGCAGGTTGTCCGCCGCTTCGCCGATCCAAACGCGCCAGTCTTGCTCACTGCTGTGGGGTTTCCAGACCGGTGCCAGCAGCCGGTCGACGACCGCGTCGAGTAAATCGGTCTTGTCGCGGACGTGCCGGTACAGCGTCATCGGGGCGACACCCAGTTCGCGTGCCAGGTTGCGGATTGTCGCCTGCTCGAAGCCGCGTTCGGTGACCAGCGTCGTCGCCGTGTCGATCACCAGTTCTCGGGAGATCGTTCCCCATCGTGCCCGGCGACGAGCCGGCCTCGGGTCGGGGCTGCGCTGGGCGGGCCGGTGGTTCGGCGTGGCCATCGAGGCAGCCTACCCGGTTGTGTACATGTACACGAGGGGTACTATGAGTACTAGTACACATCAGTGGTGGAGGCGGTCGGGGATGGGAACGGTCTTGTGGTTGGTGGCGGTGGGATTGGCATGCGCGCTGCTGATTTTCAGTACCTTCGCGGTGTTGGTCGGGTTCGTCGGCGTGCTCAGCGGCACGCATTATCTGCAGCGCCCCCGGTGTCATCACCACTGGCGGCACCCGAGAAATAGTTAGGCCATCCATGGCCGCTCGTGCCCGCAGGTCGGCGATTCGCCCGTGATCCGGGCTACCCGCCGCCATAGCTCGTCACAAGGTGGACAGACGATGTTTCTCCTCGATCACCGCGATGACCCGTCCCGCTTGCCCCGTTTCGAGCTCTCACCCGAGGGGCTTTTAGGCGAGCTCCATAACGCCCAAGCCGCGCTCACCGCAGCCGAACATTACGTCAGCCTATGGCGCACGAAAAATAAACCGTTTTCTGCCCACTGCTCCTGCGCGACACAGAAAGCGTTGCACGATGCACGAAACACTATTGATCGCCTCGTTGCCATGCTGGGCACCCAAGCGGCGACCCCACCACACGATCACGCCGAACCCGAGCCGACTTACTGATCATCCGGGAATCGGCGGGCATGCCCACCGCCTCCGGCGGGGACCCAACTCCCGTTCGCGCGTGAGGCCCGATCGCTACTGTGGTGGCCGATGTGACAACAGACAGGTGATGCATAGAGAGTAGCTGTGACAGCACTGCTACAGGTCTGCGGGCTGCGTAAGCATTTCCCGATCCGGCAAGGTCCGTTCCGCCGCCAGCGCGGTGCAGTCCGGGCCGTCGATGGACTCGACTTCAACGTCATGCGCGGGGAGACGCTGGCCCTGGTGGGCGAGTCAGGCTGCGGCAAGACCACCACCGGGCGGCTGCTCACCCGGCTGCTCGAGCCGGATGCCGGGTCGATCGTCTTCGACGGGCGCGACATCACCCACCTGCCCGCGCGCCGGATGCGCCCGCTACGCCGGGACATTCAGATGGTCTTCCAGGATCCGTACTCGTCGTTGAACCCGCGGCACACCATCGGCACCATCGTCGCTGCCCCGTTTCGCATTCAGGGCATCGATCCGCCCGGAGGGCAGCGCCGAGCCGTGCAGCAGCTTTTAGAACTCGTCGGCCTGAACCCGGAGCATTACAACCGCTATCCGCACGAGTTCTCTGGCGGCCAGCGCCAGCGCATCGGCATCGCACGAACCCTGGCGCTGCGGCCAAAGCTGATCGTGGCCGACGAGCCGGTATCGGCGCTGGACGTCTCGATCCAGGCCCAGGTGATCAATCTCCTGGAGGACCTGCAGGATGAGCTGAACCTGACCTATCTGCTCATCGCACATGACCTGTCGGTGGTGCGGCACGTGTCCGACCGCGTCGCCGTCATGTACCTGGGCAAGATTGTCGAGCTGGGTCAGCGCGATGCCGTGTACTCGCGGCCGCGGCACCCCTACACGGTGGCGCTGCTGTCGGCGGTACCGGTGCCTGACCCGGCGCGGCGCAGCAGTAGCTGCCGCATCCGGCTTACCGGTGACGTTCCCAGCCCGCAGAAGCCGCCTGCCGGCTGCCGGTTCCACACCCGCTGCTGGAAAGCCCAGCCGATCTGTCAAACCCAAGCGCCTTGCCTCACCGAACTAACCCCCGGCTACCACGTCGCCTGCCACTTCCCGGAGCTCGCTGCCCGACAACCTCCCCAACAACCGCAATCTGGATGCAGATCGGGGTAAACCGGCTCGAAAAACCGCAGTCTGCATCCAGAAGGCGGGGAAGGGGACGCTCCCGACCCGGGGAGGGCGCAGGGGCTAGAGTGCTGAAGGGTGCGGTCCTCTGGGCCTATTCGGTTTGATCGGCGACCGTTCGCCGTGCAGCCGGGTGCGAGCCGCGCTCATGTCGTGAAGATCGTCGACTGCGTAGAAGACCGCCAGCCAGCGGTTTCGTCAGCTTTATGACCGGTTGCGCCAGTTCTGAGACACCCCGGAAAAAAGGTCGTGCAGGGCCCATGATATCAACCGCGGTGACCAAACGGGGTCAAAAATTACGAGGAGTAACCACATGGCGCACGGCACGACGCGTAAGTTGACGAGGGCGGCGACTTTGTCCCTC
>JAJPIR010000170.1 GCA_021324675.1 Actinomycetota bacterium | reverse complement strand
GGACGACATCCGGCAATGCCCGCGCAGTGAAGATGACGCGCCCGATCGAGACGCTGGCCAGCAGGTCTAAACATTCCGCCGTGTCGAGGACTTCCAGTCCTGCCGCGTCGAGCATTCCATCTCCGATCCTGGCAACCAGAACGTCAAACGTCCGGCATTTGCCGGATGAGTCAGCAGGGTCATAAGTCCTTAGCACCCGGCGAAAAGATCTCAGCCTGTGGTCCTTGCCAGAATCACAAGCGCGCCAGCGCGCGAACTGCGACTGACAAGGTCGCCAGGTCCAAGTCACCAGCATGGGAAATCTCGGTAAGGATCGTCCTGGCGCGAGACAGCCGCAGGGAGTTTTGTTCCTCCCAGCGCGTGATCGTCGCCATCGGACTGGCTTTGCCGTCTGCAGCGTGCCCAGCGTCGAGGGTGACCTTTCTGAGAACCGCGTACAGATCGTCGCGCAGTGCAAGGCGGGCAAGTGCATGCCAGCGGTCTGCACGGTCTAGGTCACTGACCAAGTCCAGCATCCGGTCGATGTCCAGGTGCGCCGACAACGTGTAGTACAGCTGAGCGACCTGCTCGGCGTCTTGATCGATCAGCTTGGTGACCTCGACCACGTCGAGCAGCCCGAAGCTGGCCAATCCGGTGCCCACCCGCCGCGCCAGCGCATCGGGTACCCGATGCTCAGTGAGCTGGCGAGTGGCGGCTGCGACCTTGGCGGCCTCTTGACCACTCAGCCAGTCCGGCAGCCGCGGGGTCAGGGCCTGCACGACCGGGCGAAACCGGTTGATTTCGGCGTCGACGGCCAACGGTTGCGCCCGGTTGAGCAGCAACCATCGGCTGGCCCGGTCCAGCAACCTGCGCAGCGTCAGCCTCATCGCATCAGCGACCTCAAGCGGTACGTCACTGCCGAGGTCGCTGATCGCCTGCCAGCTGCCTGGCAAGCCGAACACGGCAGCAGCCACCGAGTAGGCGCGCACCGCGTCAGGAGCAGAAACGGACAGCTCTTCGGCCAACCGGTAGGCATAGGTCATCCCGCCTTGGTCGACAACTTCGTTGACCAGCAACGTGGTGATGATCTGCCTGCGCAGCGGATGGTTCTGGATCGCCGCGGCGAACCTCCCGCGCAGGGCAGCGGGAAAGTATTCCGCGAGCCTTGCGCAGAACACCTCGGAATCAGGCACGTCGGTGGCCAGCAGTTCGCTGGTCAGGGCCAGCTTGACGTGAGCCATCAAGATGGACAGCTCGGGGGAGGTCAAACCCTCACCAGCGGACTGCCGCTCCTGCCACTGCTCCCGGGTGGCCGGCAGGCCTGCCTGCTCGGGATCGAGCCCGTGGCGCTGTTGCAGGTAGGCCACCAGCCGGGCATGCACCGACACCATCGACGCTGCATGCCTCCGGCTGACGCCCAGCTGGATGTTCTGGGCCGTGTTATGGGCCAGCACCAGAGCGGCGACCTCGTCGGTCATCCCGATCAGCAACGCGCGACGATCGGCTTTGCTGAGCATCCCGCTGGCAACGAGCCGGTCCAGCAAGATTTTGAGGTTGACTTCGTGGTCGGAACAGTCCACGCCCGCCGAATTGTCGATGGCGTCAGTGTTGACCAAGCCCCCGGCCCGGGCGAACTCGATGCGTCCGCGCTGGGTCAGGCCAAGGTTGCCGCCCTCGGCGATCACGCGCACCCGTAGTTGCGCACCATTCACCCGGATTGCGTCGTTGGTTTTGTCGGCCACCTCAGCGTGGGTTTCCGTAGACGCCTTGACAAAGGTGCCGATGCCGCCGTTGAACAGCAGTTGCGCCGGGCTGAGCAAAATCGCGCGGATCAGTTCCTGCGGAGATAACTCGATCGTGGCTTCGGAGATGCCCAATGCCCGGCGCATCGGCCCGCTCACTGCGATTCGTTTGGCGCTGCGGGGCCACACTCCGCCTCCGGCGCTGATCAGCGAGCGGTCATAGTCGTCCCAGGAGGAACGCGGCAGCTCGAACAACCGGCGCCGCTCAACATAGGAGCTGGCCGGATCCGGATCGGGATCGACAAAGATGTGCCGGTGATCGAATGCCGCGAGCAGCCTGATGTGCTGCGAGCACAGCATCCCGTTGCCGAACACGTCACCGGACATGTCCCCGATCCCGATCACGGTGAAATCCTGCGCCTGGGTGTCGATACCCAGGGCATGGAAATGATGCTTGACGCTTTCCCACGTACCGCGAGCGGTGATGCCCATAGCCTTGTGGTCATAGCCCGCCGAGCCGCCGGAGGCGAACGCGTCACCGAGCCAGAATCCGTATGTCGCGGCGATCTCGTTAGCGATGTCGGAAAAGGTGGCAGTGCCCTTATCCGCGGCGACCACGAGATAATTGTCATCGCCGTCGTGGCATACCACCTGGTCGGGATGCTGATTGTTGCCACCAACCACGTTGTCGGTGAGGTCGAGAAGCCCGGAGACGAACATCCGGTAGCAGGCAACGCCTTCGGCCTGGATGGCTTCTCGATCATGCTTAGGGTCACCGGTAGGCGCAGGCGGGCATTTCACCACGAACGCGCCCTTGGCCCCGGCAGGCACAATCACGGCGTTTTTGACCTCTTGCGCCTTGGCCAGGCCGAGCACTTCGGTGCGGAAATCTTCCCGGCGGTCCGACCAGCGCAGGCCGCCCCGGGTGACGAGCCCGAAGCGCAGATGCACGGCTTCCAGCCGCGGTGAGCAGACGAAGATCTCGAATGCCGGTCGTGGCTCGGGCAGCTGCGGCACCACCTGCGGATCGAATTTGAACGCCAGGTAAGGCCGGAACTCACCAGCGCCTTCGCCGCTGCCGCGTCTCTCGGTGCGGTCGCGCACGTAATAGTTCGTGCGGGATGTGGCGCAGAGGACAGCGAGCAGGCTTCGCAGGATGCGATCGGCGTCCAGACTCGGCACATTATCGATCATGGTCGTGAGCTGGGCCGCGAGACCATCCTGCTTACTACCTCGGATGGCTTCGTCGAGCTCCGGATCAAAGCGAGTCTCGAAAAGCGTGACGAGCGCAGCGGCGATATCGCTGTGCGCCACCAGTATTTCCCCGATGTAGTGCTGGCTGTAAGGGCTGCGCAGCTGCTGGAGGTAGTGGACGTAGCTACGCAGTACTGACACTTGCCGCCAGGCCAGGCCGGCCCGCAATACCAGGGCGTTGAGATGGTCGAGCTCGCAAGCGCCGCGCCAGGTGGCGGCGAACGCATCGCAGAACCTCTGCTGCACGTCCGCAACGTTCTCGCTGGCCAACTGCGGCAGCAGTGCCGTGTTCAGCCGTAACCCGATGTCATAGATCCAGCAGGCGACCCCATCGCTGCGGACTACTTCGTAGGGCCGCTCGTCGACGACTTCGACACCCATCTGCTGCAGGACCGGCAGCACCTGAGACAGAGTGATCCGTTGTGCCGCCAGGTACAGCTTGAACCGCCATTCACCAGGCTCTGCGCTCGCGGGCAGCCCGAGGCACATATCCAGCCCGCCGTGCGGGGCCAGCGCCTCCAGCCGGTGGATGTCGGCCAGCGCGACAGCAGCGTCGAAGTCTTCCTTGTAGGCCTGGGGGAAGGTTGCCGCGTAGCGCTGCGCGAGATCGGCGATGGCTGCACCGCTGTCCGGGCTGGTGGCGTACGCGGCGTCGAGCAGCCGGTCATCCCAGGTGCATACGGCTTGCTCGAGCCGCGCGGTGATCGAGGGGATGTCCGGCGCGGTGGGCACTGCGGGATCGCCCGGGTCGGTGTGCACGGTGAAGTGCACCCGCGCGTGGACGGCCTCGCCGACCTGGGCACTGTACTCGATGCTCGTGCCGTGCAAGCTGCTCAGCAGCACGTCTTGCATGGCCAGGCGGGCGGCGGTGGTGTACCGATCGCGTGGCAGGTACACCAGGCAGGAAAAGAAGCGGCCGTAGGGATCGCGGCGGCAAAACATCCGGAGCCTGCGGCGCTGCGCCAGCGACAGCACCCCGGTCACCGTCTGGTACAGAAAGTCGGAGTCCGTGCAGAACAGCTCCACCCGGGGATAGGTCTGCATTACCTCCAGCATTCGCTGCCCTGAATAGCAATCGGGGGTGACACCGGCGCGGTGCATGACCTCACGGACCCGGCGACTGATCACCGGGATGCGCAGGACGTCCTCGTGCAGTGCAGTGATCGAGAGCACGCCGAGGAAACGGTGTTCACCAATGACCCTCCCGTGGCCATCAAAGATCTTGACTCCGAAGTAGTGCGGGTAAACCGGCCGGTACACCGTGGCGGGAGCACTGGCCTGGCTGAGCACCAGCAGTTCCCGGGCCAGTGGATCCCCTACCTCCGGCCCGGTGCGCAAGACCTTGGCGACCACGCTGTCGCGGCGCAGCACACCCAGCCCGGACCCGAGAGCCGCGCGCAACGCGGGTGCCGTGCCACCGCCCGCGCCATTGATCGATCCCCGTACCAGTTCATAGCGGCGGTAGCCAAGAAAAATGAAGTGCCCGTTGGCGAGCCAGCGCAGCAGCGCCACCCCTTCCGCCACTTCGTCCGCCGGGAGCGGGGGCGGTGCACCCTCTAATCGGCCCGCAAGGTCTGTGGCGGTATTGATCATCCGAGGGGTGTCCTCGCCCACTTCCCGGACGTCGGTGAGCACGGCAAGCAGCCGTTGCTCGACGTGCCGGGCCACGTCGGGGTCGGTGATGCGACGAACGTTGACGTTCATCCAGGACTCGACCAGCGCACCAGCAGGCAGGTCATCAGCGCTGGCCTGCGTCAGTACCTGCTGCAGCGCTCCGGTCAGATCGCGGCGCACGACAACCCGGGGATGCACCAGGCGCTGCACCGAGATGTTCATCCGCGCAAGCTCGGCAACCACCGACTCCACCAAGTAGGGCATGTCATCGGTGACGATCTGAACGACCGTGTCCGGACAGCGCCAGCCATGCTCGGCGGCGGTTGGATTGATCAACCGGACAAGCGGGCGTCCCGGCACCCGGTTGCTGGCGAGGATCAGGTGCGACCGGACTGCCGCAGCCACTTCGCCCGACCCGGCGGTGACCAACTCGTCAGCCGGCGCATGCCGGTAATACAGGGCAGTCAACTCGGCGAGATCGGCGGGCAAATGCCCGCCGGCACTGTGTGCCGACGAGTCAACTTCGGCCTCGGGACCAGGCGTGTGGACTCTGGAAGTCATCGATTCTGGCCGCCATGCTACTCGGGTCCGCGCTCCTATCCGGTCAGCATGCACTGACCGGGCGACCGACGAGAAGTGGGCGCGGTGCATGGTGGATCAGAGCACGACTGGTCGAGCCCAGCGGCATGCCGAAGATCCCTCCGCGGCCACGGCTACCGATGACCATCCGTTCCTGCGACTCATCGAGGCGGTCGCGGGTCCCGGCGTGGATCAGGCCAGCGACGCCGCGAGGTCTGAGGCGGTGACAATGCCAAGCAACCGCTCGTCATCCAGCACGACGACCGCGTCGCTGCCTGCGGCCAGCATGATTTCCGCCGCGGCAGCCCGGGTGCTTTGCCTCGACACCATGGGCGCGGGTCGGCGACACACGTCCCCGGCGGTGAGCCGCATCGCAGATCGTGGCCTCAGCAGGCCCTGCGCGATCAGCTGGCGCAGCATGTCGGTCTCGGCGAGCAGGCCAACGCAGCGGTTGCCTTCAACGACCGGCAGGTGATGCACTCCGGCCGCGTCCATCACTCGCAAGGCCTCGATCAGCCTCGTGCCAGGCAAGACGGCGACTACCCGGTTGGTCATCATCGAGCTGGCCGCGAGGTCAGCTGGATCACCCTGCTGGTCGTCCGCCTGCTGTTCCTTGGTCTCGGAACTTGCCACAGTCACCATGCTGTTCAGACTGATCGCCTGCGCCAGTTCCCGGCAGTGCCGAAGGACCATCCGGACCGGGCCGTTGGACTCCTTTCTGGGTATCCGTACCGAGTCATGATGAATACGACTGGCTACGACCCGGTCAGCAGCTGCGCCCCCCGCAGCTCGGCGGTAACCGCGGCTGATGCCTCCCATGAATCCACGGAAGGGGAAGCGAGATGATGTGGTGGTACGGCAGCCCGATGGTCGGTTGGGGCGCCCTTTTCATGACCGTTACCACGGTGCTGTTCTGAATCCTGATCATTCTCGGAGTGGTCGCCCTGTTCCGCTACCTGAATCGCGGTGATCGGCCGACCGCGTCTCGGTCTGCACCTGAGCAGGTGCTGGCCGAGCGGTTTGCCCGAGGCGAGATAGATGAGCAGGAATACCGGCAACGTCTCGACACGCTCCGGGGCGTATCGCGGCCCAGCGTGAGACCGTGAGCTCGGCGACCCATTCCCCCGCGTCCCGTGTGTCGCGCCCCCGTGCCCGTGTGTCGCGCCCCCGTGCCCCGTGTGTCGCGCCCCCGTGCCCAGGAAGGCGTTGGCCACAGACAGCGGATCAACGGGCGCCTCCTATGGCGTGAAGTGCGGGTTTCTCCGCGTTCACCACCTGGAGCGCCTGGCGGGCCTGGTGTTCGCTGACCCCCAAGTCGCTTGGCGATCGCCTGGCGCCCGAGGTCGTCCACCAGCGGGTGCACCAGGTTCACCAGATCATCACCAGCTGGCGACTGCGGCTGGCCAGGCTGATTCCCACATTG
>JAJPIR010000307.1 GCA_021324675.1 Actinomycetota bacterium | reverse complement strand
TGCATAGGGAGTACCCACTGACGAACCAATGCACCCGCGCACCACTCATTTGGTAGCCGCGTTCGATCGGCTAGCGAGATCGACCCCACGCTGGAAAGCGCAACGTGCATCAGCGGCTGTTAGTCTCTGCACTTCTTGTCTGTGCCAACCGAGGAGTGCGAGAGGATGACCCGCTGGACGCTACCACCGGGGGACATCCCCGCGGCGTGGTTCAACATCGCCCCGCACCTGTCCAGCCCGCTGCAGCCTCCGTTGCATCCAGTGACCCGAGAGCCGCTAGCCCCGAACGACCTGGCGCCGCTGTTCCCCGCCGCACTCATCGAGCAAGAGATGACCGAGGCACCGTGGGTCGACGTGCCGGGCGAGGTGCTCGACGTGTTACGGCTGTGGCGGCCCACCCCGTTGGTGCGTGCGACTCGCCTGGAGCAAGCGCTGGGCACCCCTGCCAGGATCTACTACAAGGATGAATCAGGCTCCCCGGCGGGCAGCCACAAGCCCAACACTGCTGTGGCCCAGGCGTTCTACAACGCCCAGGAAGGAGTACACCGGCTGACCACGGAGACCGGCGCTGGTCAGTGGGGAGCCGCATTGGCATTCGCCTGCGCCCAGTTCGACCTGGAGTGCATGGTCTACATGGTCCGGGCCAGCTTCGAACAGAAGCCGTACCGGAGGGTCCTGATGGAGACCTGGGGCGCCTCGGTGGTGCCGTCCCCGGTCGGCCAACCTGACCATCCTGGCTCGCTGGGCACCGCGATCTCCGACGCGGTGCGTGACGCGGCCGGTCGCGGGGATACGCATTACTCCCTTGGTTCGGTGCTCAACCACGTATTGCTGCATCAGACGCTGATCGGGCTTGAAGCCAGAGAACAGCTCACGCTGGCCGGGGAGACATTGCCCGACGTGGTCATCGCACCATGCGGTGGTGGATCCAATCTCGGTGGCCTCTCGTTGCCGTTCGTACCCGACACCGGAGTTCGCCTAGTCGCCGTGGAGCCGCTGTCGTGCCCCACCCTGACCAAGGGCCGGTTCGACTATGACTTCGGCGACGCCGCCGGTTACACACCACTGCTACCGATGTACACGCTCGGCCATGACTTTGTGCCGCCGAGCATCCACGCCGGTGGCCTGCGCTACCACGGTGACAGCCCGCTGATTTCGGCACTGGTGCGCGACGGCCGGATGGAGGCGGTGGCCTACCCGCAGGGAAAGGTGTTCGACGCAGCCCTGCAATTCGCCCGCATCGAGGGAAAGGTGGCAGCCCCCGAAGCCGCGCACGCGATCCGCGCCGTCGTCGACGAGGCGCTCGCCGCCAAGGAGACCGGCGAGGAGACGGTCATCCTGTTCAACTACTGCGGCCACGGTCTGCTCGACCTGTCGGCTTACGAGGCCTACCTTCAGGGCCGGTTACCGGACGAACGAGGCTGATTTGACTGGGTAGTCCACAAGTGTCCGCACGTGTCTGCAGCGGGCAGTGTCACACGACGATCCGCATCAGCCGATCGTGGCAATCAAGCTCGCCACCCAATGTCTCGGCACGTCCCGCCGCCCATCGCCGGGCAGACCATGCGGCGGCCAGCGCGTCGAGGGCATCATCGAGGGCAACCTGTTCGGGCGCCGCGGCGAGCGCCGCATCGATGTCGACCATGCTCGATAGCGCGGTGATCCGCTGCCAGGCACCCGGCGCACTCTTCTTGCGGGTGAAAACGATTCCGGGCGCCATCGCCCGGAAGGACAGCTCCGGGTGCACCTCGACGATGTGCGACGGAAGCGGCAGTTCATCCCACTGCCGGATCTTCGGCACAATGCCCCAGGTATAGATGGTCATGCCCGCTTCGCCGCGCTGCCGCAATGCCGCGCAAGCCTCCCGGTGACTGGCCGCGTCGAGCACCGCACGGATCGGAGCGGGGAAGATCGAGGCTGCGGCCCGCCCCAAGCGTCGCCGGGCCTCCAGATCGCAGCGCCGCAGTCCTTGTTCAGGCAGGCCGATCGGCACGTCCACCCCGACTGCGGCGCAGCCAGCCACCTCCTGAAGCACCGCCGCGGCGTGCTGAGCTACCGCCCACGAAACCGCGTCGCAGCGCAACACGGCGATCACCCACCTGTCACCAGCACCGTCCACCCCGGCAATAGTTGGCACCACCCGATCATGCCTCGACCGCCAGTGACGTCGAGGTCCTTACTCCGGATCTGCCGGTGAGCCAGCTCGGCCCGCTACGTCCACTCGGTGCGCGGCTGGTCCGGCCACGGTTGGATAGGCGCATATGAGGCTCGTGCTCATGGCCGACACCCACATTCCACGTCGCGCGCAAGATCTGCCCGAGCGGCTGTGGCGAGCCGTCGAGGGGGCAGACGTCGTGGTGCACGCCGGGGACTGGGTGTGCGTTGAGCTGCTGGATGCCCTGCTGGCTCGATCGCACCAGCTGGTCGGGGTGGTGGGCAACAACGACGGCCCACCATTGCGGGCCCGGTTGCCGGAGGTCGCGACCGTCGAGCTGGGCGGCGTCCGGCTGGCGGTTGTGCACGCCACCGGGTCGGCCCGCGGGCGCGAGCAGCGCTGCGCCGCCCAGTTTCCCGACACCGACGTGCTGGTTTTTGGACACAGCCACATCCCTTGGGACACCGTGGCGCCCACCGGGTTGCGGCTGCTGAACCCTGGATCGCCAACCGACCGGCGGCGCCAGCCGACCTGCAGTTGGATGACCGCGGAGATCAATGGCGGCCGCATCCATCAGGTGCAGCTGCACCGCGTTGGCGTGGTCTAAAGCACCGCAATAGTCAGCCGGTGAGATCGGCCATCAGCAAACCACTGCGCGGCTTGGGCGTGAAGTAGGTGCTCTTGCGCGGCATCCGCCGTCCTTGCGCGTGAACGGCAAGCACATCGGTGAAGGGCACCGCAGCTACCTGCAGCACGACATCGACGCCCGGGCCCACCGGACGCCCTGCCGGGAGGGCATGCACCGCAGGACCCTCCGGGTCGATACCCAACGCATCGGCGATGAGCAACCGTTCTACCAGCGCGTGATCAATTCTGGGCAAAGGTTCGCCAGGGGCGGGATCGGGCAAGGTGACGAGCAGGTCTCCATTGCTGGCCCGTGCCACCACCGTACCGGGCTGGGCCGGCGCGCTGACGTCATCGACCTCCTGCACTGCCAACCCGACCCGGCGCCACGCGCTGGCCAGATCATCCCGGCGCAAGCCGGTACCGACCAGCGCCCGGTGAATCGAGCCAATGTGTAGCTCCGGTCCGGCGGTCACCAAGGCGAGCAGGGACTGCCCACTGGTTGCCGCGGCGGCCAGCCGATGGTTGCCGTCGGCGACCAGCAACGGGCTGCACGCTGCCGCCGCACGCACCGCGTCCTGCGCAGCTCCGGGCCCGAGCAACCACAATTGATGGGTCCGCCCACCGGAGTCGGTTGTCGACACCGCTGGTGCTCCGAGTGCCTTGATACTGCCCAGCACAGCTGCGGTTAACCGTTCGCCAGCGCTGACCGGGACCAGCATCGCCGCGCTGGTCGCGCAGCCGAGTCCGGCGAGCACCGCGGCACGTTCGGCGACTACCTGCGGGTAGACCTCTTCGCTGTGCCGGACGAAAGGCACCCCGCGGGATTCCACGGCCGCCGAATCGACCAGACACAGCACTCCGACTGCCCTACCATCCGGGCCATCCACCCGGTATGGCGCCATCACGTTTACTACTGGGCAGTAGGCGCAGGCGCGCAACCGGTCCAGAGCTTGGCGAGCCGCGGGCAGGGCATCGACCAACGACAATCGCTCGGCCAGCGCCGCGGGGGTGCGATGGGGGTGCTGCACAGCGAGCAGCGTGTCAACGTCACACGATGATTGGGCCAGCGCCGCGATCACCTCGGCAGTGTCGGCGAACTCATCGACGTCCGGTCCGGGCACCCGGTCCGTGACCACCCAGCCATGCCTGATCGCGTGTACCAATGGTGTCATTGCTGGCTCCTGCTCGCTGTGCCGATGCTCTATCGCCGGTAGCCGTGGCGCAGCAGGGAGGTCGCGGCGCGCTGGTTCTGGTCAGCACGCCGACTCCACTCAACACGTTGACCATATCCCCCATACCGACCCCGCTGGTTGATCAGATCCCGGCCATCGCTGCAAGTGCAAAGGTGCACTCCCTTCCCCGTCATGGAGGCAGATCGGGGTGATGGCCCGCTGCGGCCCCTCTCTGTGTCGGTGATCGAGCGGGGCGCTTGAGCAGGCAGGTCTAAGAGCGCAGTTGCGAGATGCGGTCTTTGAACATGGTGCTGGCGATAGCGGCTTTGTGCGGTTGACCGCGCAGCCAGGATTCCGCGAAGCCCTTGGCCTGCTCGTAAGCGACCTTGCCGGGCAGTGGCGGCTCGTTAGGGTTCACGTCGACATCAACCAACGCCGGCCCGGGGTGGGCCAGTGCGGTGCGCAGCGCAGCAGGGAGGTCGGACGGTTCGCGTACCTTGGCGCCGTAACCGCCGCACGCGGTAGCCCATGCGGCAAAGTCCGGTACCGGTTTGCCGTAGCGCACGCCGTGCTCGGGATACCCCAGCACCATCTGTTCCCACAGGATCTGCCCTAGCGAGTTGTTGTTGTTGACGACGACCGTGATCGGCAACTGGTAATGGACTGCGGTCAGGAACTCGGCCATCAACATCGCGAATCCCCCATCGCCGATGTAGGCGATCACCTGCCGTTCAGGAAAGGCGTACTGCATGGCGATGGCATACAGCAGGCCGGGGGCCATGGTGGCCAGGTTCCCGGACAGGTAGAACTGACGATCTCCACGGATCGTCCAGTGCCGGGCCGCCCAGGTAGCGATCGTGCCCGAGTCGCACGTGAGGATGGCGTCATCGGAGGCTGACTCGTCGATGAGCCCGACAACGTACTGTGGAGCGATGGGTGACCGGTGGGGGTTTTCCAGCGCCTCCATCTCCTTGCGCCACCGGGTCATCTTCGACTGGTAGCGCTTCAGATGCGCATCATCGTGCTGGGCAAGCAAGGGCAGCAGACCCATCAGCGACTCGGCCGCGTCACCGACCACTGGCGCCTCCACCGGTAACCGCACACCTAGGCGAACCGGCTCGGTGTCGATCTGCACCACGCGTACAGCGCCCGGCTTGGGCAAATGTTTGGTGTACGGGAAATTGGTGCCCACCATGAGCAGCACGTCACAATCGTCCACCAGTTCCTCGGCCGGACGGGTGCCCAGCAGCCCGATGCCGCCGACGGACAGCGCGGAATCATCCGGGATCACCGCCTTGCCGGGCAGTGTCTTGATCACCGGTGCGGCGAGCCGGTGAGCGACCGCGGCGACCTCATACCGGGCGCCCAGCGCTCCGGCCCCAGCCAGGATCGCCGGCCGTTGCGCGGCGTTGAGCACCTCGGCCGCGGCAGCCAGCTGGTCAGGGTCCGGCACACCGAAATGCCGCGGCAACACCGTGGAACCGTGCTGGGGCAGCGCCGGTGCCGGGTGCGCGTACGGATCTTCGTCGGCGTCCGCGATCTGGATGTCGTTGGGCATGCACAGGTGCACCACGCTGCGGCGGGTCATAGCGGTGCGCACCGCTATGTCGACCAACCCGAGCACTTGCTGCGGGTTGACCACCATCTGGTTGTACTCGGCAAGGTCGGTGTAGAGCGCCGGAAGGTTGACCTCCTGCTGGTACCCGGTGCCCAGCACGCTGGTTTCCTGCATGCCGGTGATCGCGAGCACCGGCGCGTGATCCAGTTTGGCGTCGTACAAGCCATTGAGAAGGTGGATCCCGCCTGGGCCGGAGGTCGCAAGGCAGACTCCGAGCCGGCCGGTGGCCTTGGCGAAGCCGGTGGCCATGAACGCGGCGGCTTCTTCATGATGCACGAGGAAAAACCGCACCCGTTCCTGGCACCGTCGTAATCCCTCCATGATCCCGTTGATGCCATCGCCGGGGAGCCCGAAGATCGTGTCAACGCCCCAGGCGGCCAGCCGTTCGATCAGTGCCTGCGCTGCAATCCGCTGCATGGCGGCTGACTACCCCGATCCAGCATCGGGCAACCGCGTTTCCCACCCATCCACCTTGGGTAGCCCCCATCGTCGCAACCGCTTGTCCCGACGTGGAGACAGATCGGGCACTGGATGAGCGGCGCTGGTGCGATATGTCTGCATATCGGGGGAACAACGACGAGGGAAGGGACTTCACGAATGGGATTTCAAGTTACCGACGTGCAGAAGGCGCTCAAGGGGTTCGACTATCCAGGGACACCGGAGGATCTGGCTCGCCACGCCAAAAAGAGCGGGGCGAGCAATGATCTGGTGGAAGCGTTGCGAAACTTGCCCAAGGACTCCTTCGACGGACCCAACGCGGTCATGCACAGCCTCAGCGAGGTCAACGCCCTCGGCGGATCCACCAGGTAAGACCTGGTAAGGAAGGCTAGCAGAACGACGGGCCCTCGCTTATCTCCGGCAGAACACAACGCTGGCGTGCGGAAGCGAGGGCGCCGATTGACCAACTTCAAGACCAACCCAGGCCGGTGCCCAGGGCAAAGCCCCCACGGAAGCATCTAGAAGCATACGTCAGCTCAGTGCAGGTAAAGATTCCGGAGCATATTCGGCGCGCTGGGTATCGGCAGTATGAAGGGGCATTGACGATGACGGATCACCTACTGCGTGCATATGCGCCGATCCCGAGCGCTGGATGGCAGCAAATTGACGACGAAGCGAAATCTCGCCTGACATCCAGGCTTGCGGCGCGGCGGGTCGTTGACTGGTCCGGGCCGCGCGGCTGGAGGCATTCCGCCACCAACCTCGGTCGCACCTCTCCGTTGGAGACCACACCCCCAGGGACCAAGTCCGAAACAGCTACCGCCGGCCAGCGGCGCGTACTCCCGCTCTGTGAGTTCCGGGTGAGCTTCACCGTTGATTGGACCGCGCTGCAAGACGCCGAACGTGGCGCTACCGACGTTGACTACTCCGATCTCGACCGCGCGGCCTACGACGCCGCGTTGATCGAAAATCGGGCCGTATTCCACGGCTGGCCGGACGCGGGCATCAGCGGCTTGACCGAGTCGAGCGCGCATCCCTCGATAACGCTGGGGCAGGACGTCAGTGCCTACCCGCATGCTGTCGCCAAAGCAATCGATGTGCTTCGCCAGGCCGGAATCGAAGGCCCATACTCACTGGCTATCAGCCCGGAGGGGTACACCCGCATCATCGAGACGACCGAGAGCGGAGGTTATCCACTCCAGCAGCACCTGAGCAGCATCCTCGGCGGCGACATCGTCTGGGCTCCGGGACTCGACGGTGCCCTGGTGGTTAGCAAGCGTGGCGGCGACTTCGTTCTCGACGTCGGGCAAGATTTTTCGATCGGGTATAGCCGACACGATGCCGAGCTCGTGACACTTTATCTAGAAGAAAGCTTCAGCTTCCGGGTCAACGAGCGCGATGCGGTGGTCGTCATCGCCGGAGCGTAGCAAGTCGGGGAGGTGTGCCAGCTACCGACCTGGTGATATTAGTGAGTTTGGCTCGCAAACGTCCGGGTAAGCACTCGATACTTGTTGCTGCGGAAACGAAGCGGGCCGGCGGAAGGAACTCACCAAATCGTTTCTCTCCAAGGCCTGACGAGGAGAGTGCCATGTCGACGACAACTAGTGGAGCATACGCCCGTGATGGGTCCGCCCTGGCAATGCAGCGTAGCCGTGGCGCGACCATCGGCTTGTTACTAGTACTGCTCGGTATTTGGGGAGCCATCATCCCCTTCATCGGGCCTTACTTCGGTTACTCCTTTGGTGTGACGACTCCGTGGTTTTTCACTTACGACCGGTTATGGCTTAGCGTCCTGCCCGGTATCGCCGTGTTCCTCGGAGGCCTGATTCTCGGCCCCACCGCCAACCGCGCCAGTGGCGGCTTCGGCGCGTGGCTGGCTCTGATTGGCGGGATCTGGTTCATCGTCGGACCGGTGATCAGCCAACTGTGGCAAGCCGGCGGCTTGGGCGCACCAATCGGCCCGCCGGCCGGCGCGCGAGAACTGCAGGTACTCGAGCAACTGGGGTACTTCTACGGGCTCGGAGCAGTGATCACGGCGCTGGCGGGCATCGCGCTGGGCCGCATGATGACCCGTCCGGTCTGACCGATCAGCACGGCATTGAATCCCGCACCGGCGGCCCACCGCCGGTGCCGGGCCACCAGTTGGCCGGGTGGCCCGGGGATCTCTCCGCTGCCGGTTTCACACGCCGAGATCGCCGGATAGGCCAGCCCGATCTCGGGTAACCCCATATCGTGATACCGGAGATTCCACGTGAAGTGGCTACCCACCATGGTTGGGTGGCCTCGGTCTACTTGGACGTCAGCCGCGATCGCGGCGACGCGCCGCATGAAGTCCGCCTGCGATGGGAGGCTCTGGCCGAGCAGCTACGCCAGCAGGGAGCAGATGACAAGGCCGTCGACGCGGTGGGGGAAGCGGCGATGCAACCCCATGCCCAACCAGGGCCCACGGGGCGGGCTATTTTTGCCGGCGACGGCAGGGTGCTCTACCAGGCCGACCTGCCCGGCCCACCGCGGCGCGAGCTGGCCCGGTGGGCGGCATTACCGCATCTGTTGCCGCTGCTCGCACAGATGCCCGAGTACGTGCCGCACTTGGTAGTTCGGGTGGGCCGCACCGCGGCGACTATCACCGCTTTCGACCGCACCGGTGAGCAAGTGCACGGCGAGACCGCCGAAGGCGCCCACCATCCGGTGCACAAAACCGGCGGCGGTGGCGCCGCGCATTACACCATGCAGCACCACACCGAGGAAGTGTGGGCACGCAACGCCCGTGCCTTCGCCGCGGAAGTCGACCGTGCAGTCGAGTCCCTGCGCGCCGAACTCATCGTGCTGACTGGCGACGCCCGGGCCCGCAGCCTGCTGCGTGATGCGCTCGGGGCACGCAGCCGCACCATCACCACAGAAATTCCAGGCCCAACTCCAGACGACCACACCACAGATCACTCTATCGACGAGGAGGTGCGCCGCATCGCAACCGAGCGTGCCGCCAAGCGAACCCGGGACGTCCTGACCCAATTCGAGCAGGAACGCGGGCGGACAGCAGGCCTGGCCGTGGAAGGCTTGGAACCAGTGATCCGGGCGCTACAACTCAACCAAGCCAGCGCGGTGCTACTACGCGATGATCCGTCCTCCGAGCTGCAGATCTGGATCGGTCCCGAGCCGGCACAGCTCGCATTGACCGAGGACGGGTTGCGTGAGATCGACGCGCCGGTGGTCGGGCTGGACCGGGCCGATGCCGCGCTCGTCCGCGCTGTCGCGGGCAGCGGCGCCGAGTTGGTGCTCCTACCGGATCCCACCTCGGACACCGCGCCGAACCGGACGGGCAGCGCGGCCGGCGGTGCGCCACCGCCCAACGGGCAGCCACCACTTACTGACGGGATAGGAGCGCTGCTGCGGTTTACCAGTCCGGCATAACTCCCGACTGAAAGGAGCATCCAGTGCAGCGAGGCAGCGACAAGCACGGCCCGCGCCAAGACGACGCGCTGGCACGCGACGTCGAGGGCATGATCCGCGGTACTGGCCCCACCCACGCCGAGGAGTGGAAGGATCCCGAGCCGCCCGCCGACGACGACCCTGAGCTCAACACCCGCGCCCCTACCGTGGACCGCGGCGGCGGCAGCACGCAGTGACCACCGTCACCCTGGTCTGAGACGGTCCCGCCAAGCAGGTAGGTACGCACGCCGATTCAGCAGGATTGAACGGGCCTGTGCGGGGCATACCTGCTGCGTTTGGGCCGTAGCGCGCGCTGGCAACTACCCGGTCGGTGGGCATGCGGCCAACGGTGATGCCGCTATGGAGAGATCATGGGTACGTCACGCCTGCAGGCGCGGGTGACCGAGGCCGGCGACGAGCTGGATCAGCGGTTTCATCTGGCAGCGGGGCTGCGGCGGCAGATCAACAAGGTCTTCCCGAACCACTGGTCGTTCATGCTCGGGGAGATCGCTTTGTACAGCTTTGTTGTCCTGCTGCTGTCGGGCACCTACCTGGCGTTGTACTTCGATCCGTCACTGGCGGAGGTGCGGTATCACGGCTCGTACGTGCCCTTACGGGATATCGAGATGTCCAAGGCGTATGAGAGCACGCTCGAGCTGTCGTTCGACGTGCGCGGAGGCCTGTTTTTGCGCCAGATCCATCACTGGGCGGCGCTGGTGTTCGTCGCGGCGATGACGGTGCACATGTTCCGCACGTTTTTCACCGGTGCGTTCCGCAAGCCCCGGGAGACCATCTGGGCACTCGGCGTGGGACTGCTGATGTTGGGCATCGTGGAAGGCTTCATCGGCTATTCCCTGCCCGATGATCTGCTATCAGGTACCGGCCTGCGGATCGGATCGGGCATCGTGATGTCCATTCCCGTGATCGGCACCTGGTTGCAATGGATGTTGTGGGGCGGCGAGTATCCCGGCTCCGGCGTGATCAACCCGCGCCTCTACATCGCTCACGTTCTCCTCATCCCCGGGATACTGGCCGCGCTGATCGCCGTGCACCTGGGCCTGGTGTGGTACCAAAAACACACGCAGTTCCCTGGCCCCGGCAAGACCGAGCGCAACGTCGTCGGAGTTCGCATCCTGCCCATCTTCGCGCTGAAATCCACCGGATTCTTCATCACTAATGTCGGTGTGCTGGCCATCATGGCCGGGCTGTTTCAGATCAACCCGATCTGGAACTACGGCCCATACGTTCCCGCGCAGGTCTCGGCCGGATCTCAACCAGACTGGTACATGGGTTTCACCGAAGGTCTGCTGCGCCTGTTCCCTCCGTGGGAGATCTTTTTGTTCGGCCGTTACGACATCCCCCCGGTGTTTTGGGCCGTGGTGGTGATTCCCGGCATCATGACCACGCTGCTGCTCGTATATCCCTCCCTGGAACGCAAACTCACCGGCCACGATGCAGTACACAATCTCCTGCAACGACCCCGCGACGCTCCCGTGCGCACTGCACTGGGCATGATGGCGATCACTTTTTTCCTGGTGCTGCTCATCTCCGGGGCCAACGACGTCATCGCTTACACGCTTAGTTTGGACATCAACACCTTTATCTGGGTTGCCCGCATCGCCTTGCTCCTGCTGCCCCCGGCGGCCTACTACCTCACCTACCGCGTCTGCCTGGGCCTGCAACGCCACGACCGGGAAATACTTGACCACGGGATCGAGACCGGCATCATCCGCCGGCTACCCCACGGCGAATTCATCGAAGTCCACCAACCTCTCGGCGCTGTCGACGATCACGGACATCCCGCGCCTCTGCCCTACGAAGGCGCCCCAGTCCCCCACCGCATGAACCAACTCGGCGCTGCCGGCCACCCTATCCCCGGGTCGCTCTACCGGCCCGACCCTCCACAGGAAACCGCCGCTCTCCAAACCGCCCGCGACGGTGAAAATCAGCGAAGTCAGTGATGCGGTCGGCGTCGGTTGGTCCGGTGCTGGCGCCGACGTCGCGGTGAGCTTGCCGGCGTCTGTCGGCCGCAGAGGTGCCGCACGGTCCCCACCGGACTCGCGCGACCCGCGTGTACCCCAACCTTGAGCGCTACAACCGCTGCGCCGAAAGATCAAGTTGTGGCGGTGGCGGAGGTTCCAAAGGTGGCACTGGGAAGGGTTCCGGCTCCGGATGGACGGGATCTGGGGGCGGGGGCGGTACCGGTTCCGGATCCGGTATGGGCTCCGGCTCTGGGGGGACGGTGTTTACCGCGAGCCGCGGTCGCCATGTGCTTGCAATCACGGACTACCTCCTACTCAATCGTCGTTCTCTAGGTACCCAGCGCCCACGCGGCCAAGCGCGGTGCCAGAGCGCCCCAACATGGAGACATGCCGGGGTATAGGGCGCGCGGGGTTAGGTGATGGCGAGCCCGATCGTGAGCAGGGTCATACCAATGAGGAGCCAGACGACGTAGTCACCAAGGTGACCTGAGTGTGCGGTGCGCAGTGCGCGAAACGGCAGGGTAACAACGGGCGGGACCTGGCTGAACAGTCGTCGGAACCGGTGGAGGTACAGCCCGGTGGCTGCCACGACCAGGGCCAGCAGCACCGACAGCACGCCTAGCAGGAGTCCGGACAACGTCCAGCTTTCAGTCGGCGCAGGTGATGGCACGGCGCTGACTCCATCCAGGGCAGCGGCCGCATAGCCGGTATGGTCGAGCAGTTGGGAAGCGGCGTCATGAGCAAGTGTGGGTAGCCCCGGCACCAGGCCGAGCGTCAGCCCGCCGGCGAGCAGGGCCACTACCGGGACAAGCATGGTGACGGGAATCTTGCCGAGGTGGTAGGTGGTCTCGGGCTGCTCCTCGGAGCCTCGGGTGTCGCCTTCGGTGTCCGGGGGGGTTCCCGCACCCAGGAAAATCCGTGCTCCAGCCCGCAGCACGGCACCGCCGGTGATTGCCGAAACCCCTATCAGCAGGTACTCAGCCCAGTCGAACCCGCCATGGGACAGGCCATCCTCGGCTAACGTTTTGCCGAGCCAGGTGCCGAAGGGGGGAAGTGCGGCCAGCGCCAGGCCGCCGAGGAGGAAACAGATTCGGGTGACCGGCAGGTTACGGCACTGGCCATGCAACTCGGCCTCGTCGACGCTGCCTCGAGCATTGAGCACGACCCCGGAGCACAGGAACAACGCGCCCTTCACCGCGGCATGCCCGACGACGTAGATCGACAAGCCACCGATCGCCGCAGGCTCCAGCGCACCGAGCGCGATGAGAAACATGCCGACGTGGCCAACTGTGGAGAAGGCAAGCAACCTTTTGAGGTGGGATTGGGCCAGGCACATTGCGGCGCCAACCACCGCCGTCACCACGCCGGCAGCCATCAGCACCGGCCGCAACCGTTCGGCCGGCAGCACCGGCCAAAATGCCGCGGACCAGGTTCGGGCAACGCCGTAAAGTCCCAGTTCGACCATCACTCCGGAAAACAGCACGCACACCGGCGAGGGTGCGACGGCGTGCGCGTCGGCCAACCAGAAATGCAGCGGCACCGCAGCGCCCTTGACCAGAAACCCGGTGAATACCAGCGCGATCCCGACCAGCACCAGCCAGTCGGTGCTCTGCCCTATCAGAGCACGTTGGATCTGAGCGAAACCCAGTTCGCCGGTGCGCCCATAGATCAACCCAATGCCTAGCAACGAGCAGTACGCACCCAGTGAGTTGATCACCGCAAAGTTGAGCGCACCCTGTAGTGGTTTGGCCTCCTCGATCTTGTAGCCGGTCAGCGCATAGGCCACTGCCCCCATCAGTTCGAAGAACACGAACGCGTTGAACAGGTCACCGGTGAGGGCGAAACCAACCATGCCAGCTAAGAAGAGCAAGACCAGGACGTGGAAATAGCTTTCGACTTCGTCGAAGTAACGCCAGGTGTACGTCAGCGCTGCGGCGACCAGCGCCGCGATCAAGGTAGCCAGACCCGCGCCAATCCGGTCGACAACAAAGACCACTCCAACGCTCGACCCGTCTACCGGTGAGTAGCCGCCAAGCCAGCTGACCACGCGCCTAGAACCGGTGGCAGCGAGCAGCACCACGGAGCTGCCGAGCACTAGCAGACAGCTGAGCATCGATGCCGCATCGATCACCAGCCGGGGCAGCACCCGGCCGCTGGCAGCCAGCACCGCCGCCACCACCAGCGGCACCGCCACCAGCAGCGGCGGCAGCGCCTGCACGGTTGGCGGCACCCGTCAGTCCTGCAGCGTACGCAACTCGTCGGGGTTCACGGTCCCGTGCCTCTTGTAAATCTGGATCGTCAGCGCGAGCAGGACCGCAGTAACCGTCGCGGCGACGACGATGTCGGTCAGGCTCAACGCCTGCACCACCGGATCGACGACCCGGGTGCCGACCGGAACATCCGCGAACACTGGTGCGGTGGCACCGGCGCGGAAGCCGACGGCCAGCAACAAGACGTAGGTGGCGGACTGGGCAACGGTGAGGCACGCCACTGTGTGCACGAGGTTATGGCTGGTTACCAGGCCGTAGCAGCCCACGAGAAATAGCCAGCCGGCCACCAGGTAGGGCAGTGTGGTCATCGTTGCTCCGCATCGTCAACAGTGGTGCTCGAACCCGCAAGCGGTTCTTCGGTACCGATGCTCGAACCCGCAAGCGGTTCTTCGGTACCGATGCTCGAACCCGCAAGCGGTTCTTCGGTAC
>JAJPIR010000122.1 GCA_021324675.1 Actinomycetota bacterium | reverse complement strand
GCCGCGGCGGCGACCACGGTGTTCACCCCTCCACACATGTCAAGCCTGGCGGCGCCCGCCCGGCGTGGTATTACTCGATGGCGTCCAAGCGAACACTGCGGTCCGGCTATAGCGCAACTGCCAGCAGCAAGACACGCCGATCGGGGATTGCTGAGTCGCTCCCACCCGGTCGATCCACGCTAACGGTGAACACCGATCGCCTGCCCGATAATCATGCGGCACGATGGCTTGCAAGCGACCGGTCTCAGGCCAGTTCAAGGCCGGTGGCTACTCGATAAGGCAGTGCGCCACAACACGGTGCCGTACTGCGCAGTGACCCGTAGAACAGGGTGTATCAGCACAGATACGGATTGAGGCAGGGAGATCCCTTGGCCACCCAGAACGATCGCAGGCCGCCGAGAGTGCGCGTCATCCGGGACGGGGTGGCGGCTCACCTACCGGACATCGATCCCGAAGAAACCGCGGAATGGTTGGAAGCCTTCGACTCAGCCGTGCTGTCCGGAGGCAAGCAGCGCGCCCGCTACCTCATGCTGCGGCTGCTCGAACGCGCCCGTGAGACCGGCGTCGGGGTGCCCGCGCTGACCAGTACCGATTATGTGAACACCATTCCCACCGAGAATGAGCCGTGGTTCCCCGGTGACGAGGAGACTGAGCGACGCTACCGCGCGTGGATCCGGTGGAACGCGGCGATTATGGTGCACCGAGCGCAGCGTCCCGGCGTGGGCGTTGGTGGCCACATCTCCACCTACGCCTCCTCTGCCGCACTTTACGAGGTGGGTTTCAACCACTTCTTCCGCGGCAAGGATCATCCTGGTGGTGGCGACCAGGTATTCATCCAGGGCCACGCGTCTCCGGGCATCTACGCCCGAGCGTTCCTGGAAGGACGGCTGTCCGCCCACCAACTCGACGGGTTCCGCCAGGAGCTGTCCCATGCCGGACCCGGCGGTGGCCTCCCGTCCTACCCGCATCCGAGGTTGATGCCCGACTTCTGGGAATTCCCCACGGTCTCGATGGGGCTGGGACCGATCAATGCGATCTTTCAAGCCCGGCTCAACCGGTACCTGCATGCCCGCGGCTTCAAGGACACCTCCGATCAGCATGTGTGGGCCTTCCTCGGCGACGGCGAGATGGACGAGCCGGAGTCGCGCGGCCAGATTCAGGTGGCGGCCATCGAAGGCTTGGACAACCTCACCTTTGTGGTGAACTGCAACCTGCAGCGCCTGGACGGCCCGGTCCGGGGCAACGGAAAGATCATCCAGGAGCTGGAGTCGTTCTTCCGCGGCGCGGGATGGAATGTCATCAAGGTGATCTGGGGCCGCGAGTGGGATGCCCTGCTGCACGCCGACCGCCAAGGCGCGCTGGTGAACTTGATGAACGTCACAGCCGACGGGGACTACCAGACATACAAAGCCAAAGACGGCGCTTACGTTCGCGAGCACTTCTTCGGCCGCGATCCGCGCACCAAGGAGCTAGTCAAGAACCTGTCCGACACAGACCTGTGGAACCTCAAGCGGGGTGGGCACGACTACCGCAAGGTCTACGCCGCCTACCAGGCCGCCATCCAGCACCATGGTCAGCCCACGGTGATCCTGGCCAAGACCATCAAGGGCTACGGCCTGGGTCCGCACTTCGCTGCTCGCAATGCCACCCACCAGATGAAAAAACTCAGCCTGGGAGACCTCAAGATCTTCCGGGACATACAGCGCATCCCCATCACCGACGACCAGCTTGAGCAGGATCCCACGCTGCCCCCCTACTACCACCCCGGTCCAGACGCCCCCGAGATCCGGTACATGTGTGAGCGCCGCCGGGCTTTGGGTGGATTCGTGCCCGAGCGCCGGACCAAGTCCAGGACTCTGGTGCTACCCGGCGACAAGGTCTACGACGTGCTGCGCCGCGGGTCGGGCAAGCAGGAGGTCGCCACCACAATGGCCTTTGTCCGGCTGCTTCGAGAACTGATCAAAGATCCCGAAATCGGCCCCCGGTTCGTGCCAATCATCCCGGATGAGGCACGCACCTTCGGTATGGACTCGATGTTCCCCACGCAGAAGATCTACAACCCGCACGGTCAGCTCTACACCTCCGTCGACGCCGAACTCATGCTGGCCTACCGGGAAAACGAGCACGGTCAGATCCTGCATGAGGGCATCAACGAAGCCGGATCCACGGCATCATTCACGGCGGCGGGCACCTCGTACGCCACGCACAACGAGCCGCTGATCCCGATCTACATCTTCTACTCCATGTTCGGTTTCCAGCGCACCGGCGATGGCCTGTGGGCAGCCGGCGACCAGATGGCCCGCGGTTTCCTGCTCGGCGCCACGGCGGGGCGCACCACGTTGGTCGGAGAGGGTTTGCAACACAACGACGGACACTCCGTGCTGCTGGCCGCGTCGAACCCGGCGGTTGTGGCCTACGACCCGGCGTGGAGCTACGAGATCGCGCACATCGTCCGTGATGGGCTGCGGCGGATGTACGGCGATGATGGGCGAGATCCGAATGTCCTTTACTACCTCACCGTGTACAACGAGCCCTACCAGCAGCCAGCAGAGCCACAGGACCTCGATGTCGAAGCCCTGCTGCGCGGCCTGTACCGGTACGCACCGGCCCCGGCACCAACCGCTTCGGGACCCCGTGTCCAACTGGCCGCGTCGGGCGTGGCACTTCCCTGGGCACTACGAGCACAGGAGCTACTGGCTCAGGAGTGGGGCGTGCAGGCCGATGTGTGGTCTGCGACGTCGTGGACAGAGCTGCGCCGCGAAGCCGTTGAGGTCGACCGGCACAACCTGCTGCATCCAGCGGACGAACCGCGACTGCCCCACGTGACGCGGGTATTGCAAGACGCGCCGGGGCCACTGGTCGCCGTATCGGACTGGATGCGGGCAGTGTCGGACCTTATCCGTCCCTGGGTGCCTACCGAACTTGTCACACTCGGCACGGATGGTTTCGGCTTTTCTGACACGCGGCCAGCGGCGCGGCGTCATTTCCTGGTGGACGCCGAGTCCATCACGGTAGCCGCGCTCGCGGCTCTATCCCGCCGCGGCGAGGTGGACCGATCCGTGGTCATCGAGGCAGCGCGCCACTACCGCATCGACGATCCCCAGGCCGCCGGTCCCCAGACCTCCGACCCAGGCGTCGCCTAGCGATCCAGCAACCGATCCCCTTGATCCCGGCATGGAGCGATGCCGGGATCAAGGGACGTTCGATCACCCGGATAACATGTCGAGCAGGAAGGCGCAGGGGCTAACCGTGTAGAAGCCGGGCAGCCATCTCCCAGACGAGGATCTCGGCGCCGGTGGTGCCGGCGGTGACCCGCTGGCCACCGGCGGCGGTCATGCGTGCCGCGTCACCAGTGTTGAGGTGGCCGGTGTCTTCCAGATCCACCGTGCCTCGGGCGACAAACAGGTGGACGAACGCCGCAGCTGGTAGTTCGACGCCGGCTCCAGGTTGCAGCCGTGCCGCGTAGAGGGCCGCATGCTGCTGCCGGATGGAAATCGCCCGGCGGTCGCGGTGAGCATCCATTCCAGAGGCGACCACCACCAGGTCGCCCGATCCCGCCGCTACCGAACCTAGCTGATCATTGATGTCCAGCTGCTGGTAGCTAGGTTCGACCGAGCGGGTATCCGGCGGAACCCACATTTGTACGAAGTGCACATTCTCGTCGTGCGGCTCGCCATCCAACCGCCAGGAGTCATTCTTCTCCGAGTGCCTGATCCCGGTGCCCGCGCTCATCCGCTGGGCCAGTCCCGGGTAGATCACCCCGCAGTTGCCATCGGAATCTTCGTGCACCAGCGATCCATCCAGCACCCACGTGACGATCTCCATATCGCGATGCGGATGGGTCTCGAATCCCAAGCCAGGCTCCACAATGTCATCGTTGTTAACCAGCAGCAGCCCGAAGTGAGTATTCGCCGGATCAAAGTGCCGACCGAACGAAAAACTGTGCCGCGAGTCCAGCCAGCCGAGCGCGGTGTGCTTACGGTCCCCCGCTCGACGCACGTCGACCTGGGGCGTGAGCTTCGGTGGCGAGCTGACCATGCGCCTCTCCTCGACCGTGTGCTAACAATCTCTTGGTCCTGCCAGTCTCTTGGCTTAACCAAACACTATCGCGCGAAGCCATTCCCCGTTGGCTTCGCGTTGTCGCGCTGTTGTCCGGCAGTTCCACTTAACGTCGCCGTGCGATGCTGGGCGCTATGACCGTCCAGACGGGTACGCACTTGCTTTCCGCCAGCACACTACGCAAGCTGGCCCTGGCTACTGGTGGGCTGGCTACCGCCAGCGTGGCCGAGATGGAGCTGCGCTACCCCTGGTTCCGGCGGCTGCCGGCCGACCAGCGAGCCGAAATCCTGCTCGTTACCCAGACCAGCCTGGCGAACTTCGTCGAGTGGCTGAACGATCCGCAGCATTCCATCAAGCTGTCGTCTGGGGCGTTCCGCACCGCTCCGCGCGATCTGAGCCGCTGGGTCAGCCTGCGCCAGACCGTCGATCTGGTCCGCATCGCTACCTCGGTGTTTGAGAAACAACTTCCCGAGCTCGCCGCTGACGACGCTGAGCGCGCATTCCTTACCGAGGCCTCCCTGCGCTATAGCCGTGAAGTCGCCTTCGCCGCAGCCAGCGCCTACGCCGGTGCCGCCGAGGCCCGCGGAGCCTGGGACGCCCGGTTGGAAGCGCTGGTGGTGGACGGGATCATGCGCGGCGACGGTGAGGAGGCGCTGCTGTCGCATGCGGCGGCACTGGGCTTGGAACCGGCAGGACCGGCGACAGTATTCGTGGGCAATCCACCGCCGGAAGGTGCACCGGAACTGCTCGCTGATATCAGAGGTACCGCTGCCCGCACCGGGCGTGGAGTACTCGTCGGGGTGCAGGGCTCCCGGCTGGTCCTGATCGTGAGCGGCTGCCCAGCTCTGCCAGAGGACTCGCAGTGGATGATCGACGCATTCGGGGCCGGCCCGGTAGTCGTCGGGCCAACGGTGCCTTCGCTTGCCGAAGCACACCGCAGTGCCGCCGATGCCCTGTCCGCACTACGTGCTGCCGCCGCCTGGCCCGGGGCACCACGCCCGGTACCGGCATCTGAGCTGCTACCCGAACGCGCGCTGGCCGGAGATCCGGAGGCGGAACGGCTGCTGGTAGACCAGGTGATGCGACCCCTCACGACAGCAAGCGGCGGCCTTGTCGAAACGCTGGACGCGTATTTCGACGCCAGCGGTGTGCTGGAAGCCTGTGCCCGGCGGTTATTCGTGCATCCGAACACGGTGCGCTACCGCCTACGTCGCATCGCCGAAATCACCGGACGAGTGCCGAGCGACCCACGAGACGGTCTCGTGCTGCGCATAGGCCTGGCAGTCGGCCGGCTGGCCCGCTCTCGGGGCCTGTGGTAGCCGCGGGTTAGTCCACAGCTCGTCCGCACGGCATGCCGACAGCAGAGGCTGTTACCGAGGTCCTTGTAGACACTCCACAAGAATGGCGCGGTGGACTTCGTGACCGGCGGCATCACCGCCACGGCCAGCCAGGGTGTTCAGTGGACACCGATGATCGCACTGCTCGCTCCCGGACAAGGCGCCCAGGCCCCCGGCATGCTCGCGCCCTGGCTGGAGCTGGAGGGCGCGGAGGATCGGATCGCGGACTGGTCACGCAGCGCCGGGCTAGATCTTCGCCGCCTCGGCATCACAGCGGATGCTGAAGAGATCAAGGATACTGCGGTGACGCAGCCACTGATCGTGGCGCTGTCGCTGCTGGCCGCCGAGCAACTACTCCGCCGGCTGGACCTGCCGGCCGATGCCCCGGTTGCCGGGCACTCGGTCGGCGAGCTGACTGCGGCGGCGATAGCCGGTGTGTTCACCGCCGACGAGGCCGTCGCGCTCGCTGCCGTTCGGGGCAGGGAAATGGCTGCCGCATGCGGGCTTGCGACCACCGGGATGTCAGCGGTACTCGGTGGTGATCCGCAGGAGGTCATCGCGGCGCTGGCGCAATGGAAGCTGGACATCGCCAACCACAACGGCGCCGGGCAGATCGTCGCCGCTGGCCCGCTCGAGGCGCTGGCGGCACTGGCCACGCACAAGCCGGCCGGGACGCGGATCCGTCCGCTGCCGGTAGCCGGGGCGTTTCATACGCGGTTCATGGCCCCGGCCGAGCGCATCCTAGCCGGTTACACAGCACAGATCGGCGCCAAAAATCCGACCCGGACACTGCTGTCCAACACCGACGGGCAGGCGGTCTCCGAGGGAGCCGAGTTCTTGGATCGGCTGGTCGCGCAGGTGTCGAAGCCTGTGCGCTGGGACTGCTGCATGGCTACACTGCGCGCCCTGGGCGTGAGCGCAACGATTGAACTCCCGCCCGCCGGCACGCTGTCCGGCCTGGTCAGAAGAGACTTGGCGGGCACCGTCACGCTAGCGCTGAAGGCACCCGAGGATCTCGACAAGGTTGCTGGCCTGATCAGTGATCATGCCAGCGTGGTGAACGGGGACCGGTGTTGAGGACTTCACCCGTGAGCCCCGTCCTCCGGCAGCTCACCCCGACCGCTGGCGCGCGCATCCTCGGATTGGGCAGCAGGCAACCTGAGCAGGTCGTGACCAATGCCGACATTGCCGCTCGCGGTGTGGACACCACTGACGAGTGGATCCGCGCCCGGGTGGGAATTGAGCGACGCCGCTTTGCCCGCGCTGACGAGTCAGTCGTCGACATGGCCGCCGATGCCGGTTCCAAGGCGCTGGCCGATGCCGGGCTGGCGCCCTCGGATATCGACGCGGTACTCGTTGCCACCTGCACGATGCCGTCGTTCATTCCCAATGCCGCCGGGCAGACCGCGGACCGCATTGGAGTGCACGCCGCCGCCGCCTTCGACATCAACGCCGCATGCGCCGGTTTCTGCTACGGGTTGGGTACCGCATCCGACATGATCCGCGCCGGCTCCGCGCGCCACGTGCTGGTGATCGGCGCGGAAAAGCTGTCCGACTGGGTCGATCCGATGGACCGATCCACTTGCATCATCTTTGCCGACGGCGCAGGCGCCGCAGTGGTCGGCCCGGTCGGCGACGGTGATCGTCCCGGCATCGGTCCGATCGCCGCCGGAAGCGCCGGAGACCTGGTCGACACCATCGTGGTCTCCGACCGCAACTCCTTCATCCGCCAAGACGGCCGGGAGGTGTACCGGTGGGCGATCACCAAGATCGCACCGGTGGCTCTACGGGCGTTGGAGCTGGCCCGGGTCGCCCCGGCGGATGTCGACGTGCTGGTGCCGCACCAGGCCAACCTGCGCATCGTCGAGGCCATCGCCAAGCGCATCCGGGCCGCCGGAGCACCCGAGGATATGGTGGTCGCCGACGACATCATCCACTCGGGAAACACGTCCTCGGCATCAATACCTCTCGCGCTCGACCACATGCGAGCCGAAGGCCGGGTCCGTTCCGGGGACCTAGCGCTGCTGGTCGGGTTCGGAGCCGGACTGTCCTATGCAAGCCAGGTGGTGGTCCTGCCGTGAAGCGCATGCTGCGCAGCTGGACAATGCATCGCCGCGGGGGACGCTGTGCCCCGATCACCGACATCGACGGAAGGGACATACGCCAGTGACGAACGAGGAGATCCTCAAGGGCATCGCCGACATCGTGAATGAGGTAGCAGGCGTCGAAACCAGTGAGATCACCCCAGAAAAGTCTTTTGTGGATGAATTGGACATCGACTCGCTGTCCATGGTGGAAATCGCGGTACAGGTGGAGGACCGCTTCGGAGTCAAGGTGCCCGACGAGGTACTGGCCAACTTGAAGACGGTCGGCGACGCAGTGGACTACGTCGCCAAAACCACCACTACCACCACATGACGCCGTGCCCTCATTCCGGCGGAGATGAACATGACCACTGAGGTTGTCATCACTGGGCTCGGAGCCACGACCCCGCTCGGTGGTGATGTTACGTCCACTTGGGACGCCCTGCGATCTGGCAAGAGCGGCGTTGTCGCACTGACCGAAGACTGGGTCGATCGCTATGGCCTGCCGGTGCGGATCGCCGCGAAGCTGGCAGTGGATCCCAGCGACTCACTTCCACGGGTACAGGCCCGCCGCTGGGACCGGTGCGAGCAGGTCGCGGTGATCGCTGCGCGGGAAGCCTGGCAGCACGCGGGCGCACCCGAGGTCGAGCCGGAGCGGCTCGCCGTAGTGATCGGCACCGGGATCGGTGGCGCGATCACCCTGCTGGGGCAGGACGACATGCTCGAGAGCGCGGGAATGCGCAAGGTCTCGCCGCTGACCATCCCCATGCTCATGCCCAACTGGCCGGCCGCGCATGTGGGGCTGGACCTCGGTGCCCGCGGGGGGGTGCACGCGCCCGTCGCCGCTTGTGCATCAGGCGCCGAAGCGTTGGCCATCGCTTGGCGGATGCTGCGCGCAGGTGAGGTCGACGTGGTCGTGGCCGGCGGAGCCGAGGCGTGCATCACTCCTATCACCTTGGCGGGATTTGCCCAGATGCGGGCGATGAGCACCCGCAACAACGAACCCGAACGGGCCTCTCGACCGTTCGACATGGCCCGGGACGGGTTCGTGCTCGGCGAGGGCGCCGGAGTGATGGTGATGGAACGAGCAAATTTCGCCGCAGCCCGGGGAGCAACCCAGCATGCTCGGCTCGCCGGGGTGGGCACGAGCTCCGACGGCCACCACATCACCGCACCTGAACCCGAGGGCATTGGCGCCGCCAGGGCGATTTCTGCCGCGCTACGCACCGCGGGGCTGGCCAAAACTGATGTCGGGCACGTCAACGCGCACGCCACCGCAACCCCAGTCGGTGACGTGGCCGAGGCGGCTGCGATCCGGACGGCGATCGGCGATCACCCGGTGGTCACCGCGCCCAAGGGCGCATTGGGACACCTCCTCGGTGCTGCCGGTGCGGTGGAAGGCCTGGCTTGCGTGCTCTCGCTCCGAGACGGTGTCGTACCCCCGACCTTGAACCTCGAGGATGCTGATCCGGGCGTACAGCTCGACGTGGCGACCGGATCGGCCCGCGAGGTGAAGCTGACCGCCGCGGTCAACGACTCCTTCGGATTCGGCGGGCACAACGTGGCACTCGCCTTCACCTCGGCGTGACCGGCCGCGCAAAATAGGCACTGCTCTCAAGGAGATCATCCGATGACAGCCCTGGTCGATCGTTCCCACGCAGCGACCCAGTCGGCGAACGGCCAGTCCAGCGATGGGCAGGCCGTAGATCCGCGGGACCCGGAACGGCGGCTGACGTGCCTTTTTGACCCAGCCACGCTGGTGGCGTTGCATCCTCGTGACTGCAGTGGAGCCTTTGCCGCCCGCGGCCGCATCGACGGGGCGAAGGTGATCGCCTACTGTACCGACGCCACCACGATGGGCGGCGCGATGGGCTCCGAAGGTTGCCGGCATATCGTGGAGGCCATCGACATTGCGATCCGGGAACGGTCACCGGTGATCGGGTTGTGGCACTCCGGTGGGGCCCGGATCGCGGAGGGGGCGGAGGCGCTCGACGGCGTCGGGCAGGTTTTCGCCGCAATGGTCCGCGCGTCCGGACGGGTGCCGCAGATTTCCGTCGTGCTCGGTGCTGCCGCGGGCGGAGCAGCTTACGGTCCCGCGCTTACCGATGTCGTGATCATGGCTCCGGAAGGGCGGATTTTCGTGACCGGCCCGGACGTCGTGCGCAGTGTCACCGGCGAGCAGATCGACATGGAGGCGCTGGGCGGTCCGGACGCGCACGGTAAGAAGTCCGGTGTGGCGCACGTGGTGGCCACCTCAGAACCCGACGCGTTGCTGAGGGCCCGCCATATCGCCGGGCTGTTCGCCCGCCCTGGAATGTTCGACCTGCACTCGTTTGGTGAGGAGGTCGACCTCTCGGAGTACCTGCCCGCAGAGCGTCAACGTGCCTATGACGTCCGGCCCTTGCTTCGCGCGGTACTGGATGGCGCCCATGCTGACCGGGCCGATCCGCCTGGTGGCCCCGCTGCGTCTGGCGGGTTCGTCGAGCTGCAGCCCAAATGGGCGCCCAACATCGTCATAGGCCTGGGCAGGCTGGCGGGCCGGACCGTCGGCGTGATCGCGAACAACCCGCTGCGGCTGGGGGGGTGCCTCGACTCCGCGTCAGCCGAGAAGGCATCACGCTTTGTGCGGATGTGCGACGCGTTCGGCGTGCCCCTGCTTGTCCTGGTCGACGTCCCTGGGTACCTGCCGGGCGTGGGTCAGGAGTGGGACGGCGTGGTACGTCGCGGCGCCAAACTGCTGCACGCTTTCGCTGAGGCGATCGTTCCGCGGATCACCCTGGTGACCCGCAAGGCCTTTGGCGGTGCCTACATCGCGATGAACTCCCGGTCGCTGGGTGCCACGCAGGTGTTCGCGTGGCCTGATGCGGAGGTGGCCGTCATGGGTGCCAAAGCCGCAGTGAGCATCCTGCACCGCAGGGCCTTGGCCGCGGCGGCCGAAGAGGAACGCGAGGCGCTGCACGCCAAGCTCGCCAAGCACCACGAACAGATCGCCGGTGGGGTTGACCGTGCCGTGGCGATCGGAGTGGTGGACGAGGTGATCAAGCCGACGGAGACCCGCCGGCGCCTGGCCGAAGCACTGGCCGCCGCGCCAGCGGGCCGCGGCGCGCACGGCAATATCCCGCTGTAGTTGGTCGCTGATGTTGGTCGCTGCTGTCGACCAACATCAGCAGGCCACGAGCAGGTTGGCAGCCGGTGAGCTCGGTCCCAGCCGCAGAGTCTCACCTTGCCCGAGCAGGGGGTAGGAGACCCACCAGTGCAGGCATTTCACCGGCAGCCCAGGCGGTGCGTCAGCCGGATTCTGCAAGCTGGTGAACGACATCAAGGCGACGAGCCCGCCGCCGATCCGCGGCTCCAGGCGATGCACCACCATGCTGCCATCCAGCGTGGAGCGGTATTGGGCCCGCCAAGCCGTCTCTCCCATGTCACGGGCCCACTGCGGGATGACGGCACTGCGCCATAAGTTGTAGTTGCCGGCGTTGATCGCGTCAAAATACGTCTGGAGAACTTTCCGGATCCGGTCCGCGTCGGGATGCAGCGCCACGTCTTCGGCAAGCATCACCGTGGGCGGTCCTGGCGCTGGTGGTCGAGGTGGAGCCTTCGTCTCGATCGAGCCACCACGTGAGCCGGTATTACTTACATCGGCAACCGGGTGCTGCCCGCGCAGCAGGAACCCGACCCCGGCTGCGCTGACCAGCACCACGATGGTCACCAGGACAGGGGTCCACCAGCGTGGAGCGACCGGGCGTGCCACCCGGGCAGCCTACGCGCCACCCCACGGTCCCTGGCATGGAGACAGGCCCGGGGCTGCGGAGGGTTAGCCGACCCGGTGGAGCCAGGTGACGGGTGCTCCGTCGGCGGCGCGGCGGAAGGGCTCCAGCGCGTCGTCCCACGCTGCACCGAGCAGCTGGTCGAGCTGGTGAGCGAAGGACTGAGCGTCGCGAGCTGTAGCGGCAAGCGACCGCAGCTGGTCTTCGCCGACCACGATGTCACCGTTGGCACTGGTACGGGAGCGCCACAGGCCAAGCCCCGGCACGAAGCAGAACCGCTCTCCATCCACCCCGGGGCTGGCTTCCTCGGTCACCTCGAACCGCAGCATCGGCCATGCCCGCAATGCGGTGACCAAAGCCGCCGCAGTACCGGGCTTGCCAGCCCAGGCAGATTCCGCCCGCAGCTGCCCCGGCGCCGCTGCCTGCGCAGTCCAGAGAAATTCCAGCTTGGCTTGCAAGACGCCTGCCACTGCCCACTCGACATGCGGGCAGACCGCAGGTGGCGACGAGTGGACATAGATGATGCCACTAGTGCTCATGTGGTGCCTCCGCTGATCGACGAGGAGCGTCTTCCCCTACGTCCTCATGACCATCGGCCACGCACCGTTACACATTGTGCCTGCCCCACTGCCGGTGCGCCAGCGAGGAAGCGTGTGTCGCGCGGAGAGGTTTAGTGGCTATGGGCCCCCAACGCTTCCGAAGCACGCACCGTGTCAACCAACCCGGTGCCCTTGTCGAACGACGTCGTATAGCCACCCACCTGCTGGTACGGCGCACCGTTCGTATAGTGCAGGGCGGTCGACTTCAGCACCTTTTCAATCTGGGCAGGTGTCGCGGTGGGATCGGCCTGGAACAGCAACGCCACGATACCGGTGATCTGTGGTGCTGCCATCGATGTCCCGCTGAGTGTGTTGTAACTACCTACGTCGAGGATCCCAGGGCCGCTTTGCGGCTTGAGCCCGGTGGAGCAGATCGGTAGGTAAGCCCGGCAAGCACCGACGATGTTCTCGCCTGGCGCGGAGATGTCTGGCCAGGTCGAGGGATCGGTCTTCGCGCCGCGAGAAGAGAACTTCGACACCGGACCCATGCGTGTGCCGGTACCTTCGTCGTTGTAGGAGGCCACCGAGATGATTCCGCCGGTCGGGTCCTGGGCCGGTGGGTTCGTGAGGCTTTTCGAGCCATCTCCGCCGTCATTGCCCGCAGCCCATACCATGACCACGCCTTCTTTGACCAATTGGCGCTGAAGCTTGACGGTCGCCGAATTCGGATCGAACTTGCCCCCGCCCTGCGGACCGTAGGAGTTATTGACCACCCTGATGGGTGGGCATAGGGAAAGCGGTACTGCATCGCCACATGGCTTGGCGTGGTGCTCCAGCACCCAGTTCAACGCCGAATCGGCACTGAGAATTACCACCGCTGAGCCGGTGGACAAGGAGACGATACTGGCGCCTGGAGCTGCCCCGGAAACCTTGGTGCCATCATTGAGCGCGACGAGACGACCCGCGGCGATGCTGGAGACATGGCTGCCGTGACCGCCAAGGGACAACGTGTCGGTGTCGACGCTCCTAGGCATGTCCATGATGCAGTTCGTATCCGGGTTGGACTCGTCGAGGCACACGCTTTTCAGGCTCCGCACGACCTTGTCCCCAGCGAACGCGGGATGGGTGGGGTCGATCCCGGAATCGATGATCGCAACACTGACTCCAGCGCCATCCAATGCAGCACCGTTTGCGCCGGTCAGTGTCTGCTGAGCCTCCAAGCCACGGGTTGCCAGCAAAGACGTGGAGCGGATGGCCTTCTGGGTGGGGACTGTGTCCGTCGCGTAGGGCGCGAGTGGCTGATCACCTTCGAGGTAGGTGACGCCAGGTTGGGTGCGGGCGGCCTCGATCTGTTGCTTGGTCCCCGAAGCGACCACCACCCCGATCTTGCGGAAGGTGGCGACCTGACGCATCCCGGTGGCAGCGACCGCCCGTTGAGCGTCCGCGACAGTAGCGCCATGCACCATTACGGGCATGTGGCCGGTTACCCCTGACAGCAACTGACTGGCCAGCGACGGTGACAACGGAACCAGCGCCGGTTCCGCGCTCGCCGGCATGGCAGCCAACGAACCTCCCGCGATCAGGCCGCCGACGAGGAACCCAGTCAGCAAACCCCGTCGAGGCATGAGCCCCTCCCTGTTCAGTACTCCGAAACGCACAGTAATTAGTGAACACGTAGCGCGCACGGACGTCAACGCTCCGCAATCATCTGGGCTCGTTGGCCGGCTCGTCAGCTATAGATCGAGACGCCTGTGCGTCGGATCGGTTGCATCCCACGCCGGGACAACACAGGTGATTGGGCCGTTCGGCTCAGCGGCTAGGCCGCCAGCGGCCTATACCCGTGTGGGCGCCATCGCGAGAGCCGCTACTACGCACAGCAACAGACTTGCGATCTCCGACCGCTGTGATCAGGCCTCGTTGCTGATGTCGCACAGCGGATGGCATTCCCGGAGGAGGTGGTCGATCTGATCAGGGGCGCCGGGTGGGGCGAACAAGGAGCCCTGGCCAGTGTCGCACCCAGCGGTGCGGAATCGCCCAAACTGCTCTGGTGTCTCGATACCCTCCGCCGTGACCGTGAGGCCCAGGGCGTGGGCGAGGTCCACCAACGCCGCCACAATCCGTTGATCCACCAGAGCAGAGGGAGACTGCAAGCCCTCTGCGAAGGAACCGGCCAGTTTGAGTTCATGGAGCGGCAGCCGGCGCAGGTCGGGGATGTTCCAGTAGCCGGTGCCAAAGTCGTCAAGAGCGATGCGGACCCCCATACCGTGCAGTTTCGTCAGTACTGTCAGCGGGCCGTCCGCATCGCTCAACAGAGCCTGCTCGGTCAGCTCCAGTTGCAGGCTGGCGGGCTCGAGGCGGTTGTCCGCCAGAATCTCGGTGATGTCGGCCACCAGCGCCGGCTCGTGAAGCTGCCGGGGCGCGAGATTGACGCTGACGAACGGCGCAGCAGCACCGAAGCTGTCTGCCCAAGCTCGCGCCTGCTCGCAGGCCCGGCGGAGTACCCACCGTCCCAGCTGCACGATCGAGCCGCTTTCCTCGGCGAGATCGATGAAGCGCTCGGGACCGAGCACGCCAAACGTCGGATGACGCCACCGCACCAGCGCCTCCACGGCGATCAACGACCGGTCTTGGAGCCGGAACAGCGGTTGGTACTCGACAAAGAACTCGCCGCGCTCCACCGCAGCAAGCATCGTCGCAGAGAGGGTGAACCGAACCACCTCGCTGTCGTTGCGGATCCGGTCGAAGATCGCATAGCGAGCTTTGCCGTCTGCCTTCGCGCGGTACATGGTGATGTCGGCGGCCTGCAGCAGATCCTCTGGGTTGGTGTCGACCACGGGCCGCTCCACAACACCGATGCTCGCCGTCACCGTCAACTGGTGTTTACCGACTCGAATCGGCTCTGCCATGGCGGCCAGTACCCTATCGGCCAGCGTGATCACGTCCTGCTCTCCGGCAGTACCCTCCACGATGATCACGAATTCGTCGCCACCCATTCGCGCCACCAGCTCACCTGCACAGCAGCAGCGCGTCAGCCGGGCCGCGACAGTTTTCAGCAATTGATCGCCGACGTGGTGCCCCAAGCTGTCATTAACCACTTTGAACCCGTCAAGGTCCAAAAAACACAATCCCACCCGGTGCCCACCGGCCGACCCAGCGAATATCTGCGCCAGGCGTTCGGTCACTAATTGACGATTGGCCAGCAATGTCAGTGGGTCGTGGTATGCTTGGTGCTCCAGCTTGGCCTGTAAATGGCGCCGTTCAGACACGTCCTCCAACATCGCCACCTGGTATGCAGGTTCGTTGTTCTCATCACGCACCAGCGACACGGTCAAATTGGTCCAAACCTCATCACCGTCGGCTCGGTAAAAACGCTTCTCCATCCGGAAGTGGTCACGCTCACCGCGAATCAGTTCCACGTAAGTCTGCCACACGCTAGGAGCATCTTCAGGGTGAACCATCGCACTGACATTGAGACGAGTGAATTGTTCCCGGCTGTAGCCGAACATGCGCTGCAGTGCCGGATTGGCATCAGTGATATTGCCTTCTAAATCGCCGATCCCGATCCCGATCGCTGCTTCAGTGAACATCGCGCGGAACTTTGCCTCACTCGCCGCGAGAGCCTGTTCAGCCTGCCTACGCGCGCGCAGCCCGGCTCGGTAGACGGCATCTTGTTCATCGAGGCTGCGCTCGCGCAGCGCACCGGCGTAGCCGGCAGCCATGCTGGCGGCCAGCTGAGCAACCCGGCGAGGGACATCGGTGCAGTGCGGATTTGAGCCCAGCAGGCCGGGCAACTCCTCCGAGATGAGGGCAAGGGTGCCCCTGAGCGTCTCCGTGCCGGTGAAATGCGCCGCGACCATATCGATACCGATCTGGCGACCAGCCGAGGGATCGAACTCCTCGGCCAACGTGGCATCGACTAGGCGCTGGGTAAGTCCGACCAGATGCTTGGCGAGCACGCGGCGCCCCATCGACACGTAACTGGTGCCGACAATTGCCTCGGCCCAACGCCGGGCGAACGCCTCGTGATCGGCCGCGGTCATGGTCGCCGGCCTACTACCGCGTAGCCGGTGAACCGCTCTGGGTGATCGTCGACGTCGGCCGGCGAATCCGGCCGCCACAGCGGCATGAACACCACACCAGGCGGTACCAGCTCGAATCCGTCAAGCATCGTCTCGATCTCTCGCCGCGAGCGCATGGTCAGCGGCGCACCGGCGCGCCGGTAGAGCTCGGTATGCGGTCCAGCCTGGTCAGGACGCCCTTCGTGAGTGGCGTGCGAGACGGCGAGGTAACTACCCGACGGCATCATCTTGCGGTACTGAGCGACGATGTTGGCCGGATCCGCCTCATCTGGAACAAAGTGCAGCATCGCCACCATGAGCACGCCGATCGGCTTGCTGAAATCGAGCAACCGCCGGGCCCGGGAGTCGTCAAAGATCGCGGCCACATCCCGCAGGTCAGCCTGGACGATGTCGGCGAACGCATTTCCGGCCAGTATCGCGCGGCTATGCGCGACGGCCACCGGGTCAATATCCACGTACACGACTCGGGACTGGGGCGAGGCAGCCTGCGCAACCTCGTGCACGTTGCCCTCAGTGGGAATACCTGAACCGATGTCCAGAAATTGGGTGATGCCCTGTTTGACCAGGTAGCGCACCGAGCGACGGAGAAAAGCCCGGTTAGCTTGCATGATCAGCGGTAGTTCCGGCCACATCTCAATGGCCTTTCGAGCCATCTGCCGATCTACCGTGAAGTTGTGCGAGCCGCCGAGGTAGTAGTCGTAGACGCGGGCCGGGCTGGCATGCTCGATGTCGATGTCGTCCGATGCCCAGCTCGGCAGGTCCACCGGTCACCCTCCCTGCTGATGTCGACGAGTTGGATGCCGAACAGCCGCACACCGCATACACGAACTTACTCCCCGAG
>JAJPIR010000034.1 GCA_021324675.1 Actinomycetota bacterium | reverse complement strand
GGTGCCGCACCACTCCCTCATACACAGCGCTAGCCAACATCACGCCGTCTCTTCCTCATGCCCCGTGGTCGCCAACATCACCCCACCACTCTGCCATTCACAGCGCTGGCCAACATCACGCGCCCTCTCCCTCATGCTCGGCACTCGCCAGCATCACGTGACCGCTCCCTCATGCACGATGCTCCCCCACATCACGCGACCGCTCGCGCATCTCGTGCCCCCGCGCCCCTCTGCTCCAGAGCACCCTGTAGCAGCCCCTCCGCCACCTCAACCGCACTCCGCAAGCCATCCTCGTGAAAGCCCCACCCCCAGTAAGCCCCCGCGAACCAGGTACCCCGCCTCCCCTGGATCTCGTGCTTGCGCTTCTGAGCGGCCACCGCCGCCGCGTCATAGACCGGGTGGTGATAGAGCATCCGGCGCAGAATGCGCGACGGATCAATCTCATCCGTGCGATTCAGCGTCACCACGAAGGGCTCGCGCGACACCAGCCCCTGCAGGATGTTCATGCAATAGCTGACCGTACAGCCGCTGCCGGCAAGGCGCGGGATGTGAACGTTCCACGCCGCCCAGGCCTTGGGATGACGCGGCAACACGGAGGCATCCGTATGCAACACCGTATCATTCGGTTGGTAACGGATCGCGCCGAGGATCTCACGCTCGGGCTCGCTGGGATCGGCCAACAGCCGCAAGGCCTGATCGCTGTGACAGGCCATGACCACGTGATCGAACTGCTCGATGCCCGCCGCGCTCGTCACTTCAACACTCTGAACATGCCGCCGGATCGCCAACACCGGACATCTCAGACGCTCGGCCACGGTCCACCGCGAGCGCATCGCCCGAACATAGGCATCCGAGCCACCCTCCACTACCCGCCATTGCGGCCGCCCCGCGACCTGCAGCATCTGGTGATTGGCCATGAACTGCACCAGGTAGCGGGCAGGAAACGCCATGATCTGCGACGACGGCGCAGACCAGAGCGCCGAGGCCATCGGAACCAGGTGCTCATCGCGAAACGCCGCCCCGTAGCCCCGCTCAGCCAGGTAGTCCCCCAGCGTCGGTCCAGGACCTGGCGCACTCAACAGAGCGGGCGCCTCCCGATAGAAGCGCAACAGGTCACGAACCATCCCCAGAAACCGCGGCGACACCAGGTTACGGCGCTGGCAGAACAAACTATCCAGCCGCGTCGCGTTATATTCCAGCCCGGTCGACTCATTGTGAACCGAAAAGCTCATGTTGGTGGCACGCGAATCAACTCCGAGCTCAGCCAACATCCGTGTCAGCAGCGGATAATGCACCGGGTTGAACACGATGAACCCCGTGTCCACCGCGTAGGTCAGACCGTCCTGCTCCACCAGGTGCGTGTGCGTATGCCCACCGAGATAGTCGTTAGCCTCGAACAGCGTCACCTCGTGGTCACGCGAAAGCAGTCTTGCGGCAGCCAGTCCGGCTATTCCAGAGCCTATGATCGCGATGCGCATGCGTCAGGTCTCCTGTGAGGGTGACAGGCCGGTCAGCGCCGGACCCGATCCGCCACCCAAGCCGGCACAGGGCGTAGCCCCCACACCAACCCGAATGCCGCCAGCAGGCGCAGCCCATACCAGGTCAGGTCGATTTCCCACCAGCGAAACCCCTCCCGGACCGAGCCGGGATAGAAGTGATGGTTGTTGTGCCAGCCCTCCCCGAAGGTCAGGAGCGCGAGCCACAGGTTGTTGCGACTGTCATCACGTGTGTCGAACCGCCGCCGCCCGAAGCGGTGCGCCAGCGAGTTGATGGTGACCGTGGCGTGGAACAACACCACAGTCGAGATGCAGAACCCCCAGACCAACATCTGCCAGCCGCTCGTGCCCAGCGACGGCACGCAATGCTCCAGCAACATCCCCAGACCAAACAGAGCGGCCGCCAGTGCCACCGGCACCGCAATGTCGAACCGATCGAGCCAGCGCAGCTCCGCGAACCTGCGCAAATCCGGAATGCGCGCCCAATCCGTTTGAAAGGCTCGCGGAGTGAGGAACCACCCCGCATGGCTCCACAGAAATCCGGTCAGCGTCGGTGAGTGCGGATCGAGCGCGGTATCCGCGTGGAGATGGTGGGCCCGGTGATGAGCCGCCCACCACAAAGGCCCCCGCTGCACGCAGCTCGCCCCGAGCAAGGCAAACAAAAATTGGACCACGCGCGAGGTGCGGAAGGTCCGGTGAGAGAAATACCGGTGGTAGAACCCCGTCAGGGCAAACATCCGCACCGCGTACAGACCCGCCGCCACCTCCAGTGCGACCGCGGAGAACCCGACCCAGATGACCCCCAGACACGCCAGGTGCAGAAGCACGAAAGGCGTGGCCCGCAGCCAGTCGATCCGGTCCGCGCGCTCCGGATCGCCTTCCTTACCGTCGCTCTGGGTATCGAACCATTTCAGGAGTGTTGTCAGCAACATTCAGCATCCGCAGGAGCCCTACTCGCAAGCTATACGTAAGCCGGCTCGCGGCGGATGCAGCCGACGCGCACAAAAATTTCACTGTGAGCACTGGCGCCGTTTCATGCTGTTCCATCACCACGACAAAGTATCGGGACTGCCTTGACTTCAGGCCTGGGCCCTCATGGTCGATGAGCACAAAGTTCCCGCTCCCGGCGCATAAACCGGCTTGCCGTAGCTGTAACAATTGTCGAGGCGTTGGGGATTGCCGCGATATGGACGACCCCGGTCGCCCGTATAAATGAAGTCCGCCGCGATGAGCGTCAGCGGCAGGTTTTAACCCAGAACCCCCGCCTGCCGCATCGCCCCTTCAATTTCGGCCGCCACCCCCGCCGACACGCGTACCAGTGGCAACCGGACATCCGGCGCCATACGCTGCAGAAGGTGCAAGGCATACTTCGGCCCCGCCGGGTTCGGTTCCAGAAATAAAGCCCGATGCAGCGCTGTCAGCCGGTCCTGGTATTTCAACGCGGTCGCGAAGTCTCCCCGCAGGCAGGCCTCCTGAAACTCCGCGCACAACTTCGGAGCGACATTCGACGTGACCGAAATGCATCCATGCCCCCCGTGCGCCATGTAGCCCAGGGCCGTCATGTCCTCACCCGAGAGCAGGTTGAACTCCCGGCCGCACGCCGCCCGCTCGAGCGACGGCCGCACCAGGTTGCCCGTCGCATCCTTGACCCCCACCACGTTGCGGCAATCCCGAAAAATCCGGGCCAGGGTCTCCACCGAGATGTCGACCACACTGCGCGGTGGAATGTTGTAGACGATGATCGGGATCCCGATGGCCGCATCCACCGCCTTGAAGTGTTGGTAGATCCCTTCCTGCGAAGGCTTGTTGTAGTAGGGCGCCACGATCAGTACCGCATCCGCCCCCGCCCGCTCCGCGTGCACAGCCAGATCGATGGCTTCCGTCGTGTTGTTCGAGCCCGCCCCCGCGATGACCGGCACTCGCCGGCGAGCCGCCTCGATCGTCAGCTCCACGACCCGCTTGTGCTCTTTGTGAGACAGCGTCGGGCTTTCCCCCGTCGTCCCACACGGCACCAGCCCCGCCGTCCCCTCACTGATCTGCCACTCCACAAACCTCTGGAATCCGCTTTCGTCCACCGAATCGTTCGCGAACGGAGTGACCAACGCCGTAATCGAGCCCTTGAACACCACT
>JAJPIR010000353.1 GCA_021324675.1 Actinomycetota bacterium | reverse complement strand
TTCAGGTGCCAGGCCGTGGTGGTGCAGCCCTCGCACTGCCCCTGGTGCGGCGCGCCGTCGTACCACATGTGCTTGTAGACCACGAGCTCGTCGCGGCCCTGGAACAGGTCCAGGAACGGGATCGGGCCGTCGGGTCCGACGACCTCGACCGTCCCGTCGAGCTCCACCATCGGCAGCCGGCGGCGGGCCGCGGCGAGGGCGTCACCCTCGCGGGTGTGGGCCTTCTCGCGGACCAGGAGCTCGTCACGGGCGGTCTGCCAGGTGGCTAGGTCAACGACGGGTGGGCGGCCGGGCAGCGCGGTGGCCGGGTCACTCGGCGTGGTCGTCATGGTGTCCTCCGTGGTGTCTCGTGCCGAGCAGCGTCCCTACGACGTCGTACGGCGGTCACCAGTTGCCGGGCGAGGGGTCGACGCAGGCTGATCCTTACTGTGGCTGGGAGGTATGCAAGCGCAGCAGTTCTACCCGATCGATTTCCCGGCCAAGATCGCTGCGTGCCACGACTTGCATGGAGGCGATGCCGCCCGGCGGTGCCGGGCGTACCGCGATGCTGAGGTAGGCGTAGTCCAGGTATCGGGCTTGTGACCAGTCCACCGTCTCCGGGGTCTTGGTCCCGTCCGGATCAGCTATGTAGCTGTGCACCACCGTGCCGCTGTTGGGATCGGGGGCGCCGCGGTAGCGGTCAGTTTCGCCGGGTTGCCAGCCGTAGCGCGGGCGGCCACCAGAACCGACGCAGATGTAGGTGGTGCCGTCTTTAGCTGGCCAGATGGTGGATTGGTCGGGTGCCTGCATGGTCGATCTGCCGCCGCGGATCGGGTTGGTTCGCTCGTACTGGTGGTTATGGCCCTGCACGACCAGGTCGACGGAAAACCGGTCGAACAGCGGCGCCAGCGCTGTACGCACGCCACCGTCGGAGCCGTGCGTGCTGCTGGTGGCGAACGCACAGTGATGGAAGAAGGCAACGATGAAGTTGATGGTGGGATCGGCTCGGAACCTGGTCAGCGTGTCGGTCAGCCAGCTGAGTTGCTGGCCGGCGCTGTAGCCGGCGTTGGTGGGGATCTCGGTAGACAGGTCGTTGGCATCGAGGCTGATCACCGCAACGTTGCCGTAGACCATCGAGTACACCGACGGGCAGCGGCTGGGTCCGTTCGCGGGCAGGTCCAGCCGCGCGGCGTGGCCGGCGTAGCCGTGGCTGGCGCCCCCGGGAGCGGTGTTGTTGTCGTAGAGCGCCTCCATGTCGTGGTTGCCGGTGGCGAACATCCACGGTGTGTATGCGGCGCTCTTTTCAATGGTGGCGAAGTAAGTAGTCCACAGCGTGGGATCGAAGTTGTTGAACCCACTGTCCGCGTTGCGCGGTGCGTTGTTTTTGACCGGCTGGCCGGTGCCGCTGGGGTCGGCGTAGCAGATGTCGCCGGCCAGCAAGTGGAAAGCGGGCCGCTGCGCGGCGATCAACTGCACGAGGGAGTCCGCCGGTGTGGCTGATCGCCGGGTGTCGTCGGCCTTGTAGTAGTTGTCGTCAAATCCCGCCTGGCCATCCGGCGGTCCGGTGTTGACGCCTTGATCGGCGAACGCGGTAAAGGTGAAGGGCTCGAGACTGCTGCTGGCCGGCGCGGTGCGAAACGTCGCGTCGGGTGTTGTGGAACCGTCCGGTAACCGGAACCGGTAGTGGTAGGAGGTCCCGGCACGCAGCCCAGCCGCCAGCGCGTGGACGAAGAACTGGTCAGCACCACGGATACTCCTGTCCTCCTGCGGCACCAGGCTGACCAGTTCCCGTACCTCTGCCTCGATCGTGTGCCCGTAGTCCCGCCCGGTCCCCAGATCGACGAGCACCCTCCCGGTGGGCTTACCGGTCAGCTCGCCGGCGATCGCCATGGTCGTGGCCGGGTCCAGCCCGAAGGACAGGTGCCGTCCCACGACCGCCAGCTGCGCCGGCGTGGCTGGGGCCCGACCGGCTGCGCCACATCCCGCTAAGTCCCACCCAGTGCCGGCCAGACCTAGTGCCGCTAGCACGCGCGCGCCACCCTTCAGCGCAGATCGTCGGCTGACCTGGCGGCCGCGCAGGAAGGCCTGCAACCATTCCTGCTGCTCGGCGATGGTCATCCCCCGCGACAGGCGAGCGGGCACACCGACGTTCGGGACTTCCCCCGGCGGGCACACCACCATGCATGACAACATGCCTGCCCATACGATCTCTGGTGGGCCAACACCTGACTAAAACTGGATGAACTGTGCGAAAACCACGTGATCTCCGGCCGGCTGATCCGGGCGGTTGTTGATCGCGTGAAAGCAGACGCGAACTACTGGTGAATTCTGTGACAGCGCGTGGACAGCACCGCTAGGGAGGGTGATCCTGGCAGCATGGCCGCAGGCCGCAGCTTCCGGTCCAACCACAGAGTGGATATCGCGGGAATCGCCCGGGCGACCTGGAAGCAGCTCACCCAAGCCTCTCGGGGCAGACACCGGATCAGCCCCGCCGAAGTGGACAGCCTCATCGGCGATCTGGCCACGATTGTCCGGCTGGCCGGGCAGCTGATGACCAACGCCTCGGTGGCGCTGCACCAGGCCGACTTGAAGTTCGCTGAGTTGGTGATCTCTGAGGCCGACGAGATCAAGGTGCGGTGTGAGGATGCTGATGAGCGCTGCCGCAACTTGCTTGTGTTGCGTTCGGTGACCACCGACCTGCGCATGGTGGTTGCGGCCATGCACGCGGTGAAGGACTTGCAGCGGATGTGCAACCTTGCCCAACACATCGCGGAAATCGCGCGACTGAAGCATCCGATCGAGCCGATCCCCGCTGACGTCCGTCCGGTGTCGCTGCGGATGGGCGTGCTTGCGTCCAGCTTGGCCGAAAACGCTGCGGCAGCGATCGAGAGTCGAGATCCCATGTCCGCCGCCCGGTTGGCCCAGATCGACGACGAGGTGGACGCGCTACGCCGGCAAATCTTCCAGGTCTTGCTGTCCGAGGACTGGTCACACGGTGTGGAACCGGCCGTGGATGCCGCACTGATCGGCCGCTATTACGAGCGCTTCGCCGACCATGCGGTGGCGATCGCGCGTCACGTCACCTCGCTGTAACTGCGTGGCCCAGCCGGCGGTGTCGAGGCACCTGTCAGCCAGGCCGCCCCGTTGGGAGGCCGTTCCTGGGACGGCGGGCGATGTAGACGCGAGCAGGAGGCACATTGCGCCAGATGGTCTCGCTGACCACCACCTCTTCGAAGCTGGCTTGCAGCTGCCGCAGTTGGCGGCGGGCTGGTGGTGCCCACCGTGTCACCGTGTAGGCAGCCTGGGTGTAGGCGCCATTGCGGTCTAGGGACTCGACCAGCGTCTCGATCAGCGGCCGCTGTGCAGGAGACGGGGCAAATGGCTCCCACGGTAGGGTGCTGATGATCACCTCTGCGGCCCGAGCTCCCCGGTCGGCCAAGAATCTGGGCAGGTCCTTGGCTTCACCGCAGACGACTTCCACGCGTGGGTATCGCTCGGTCAACAGCTTCGCGAAGGTCGGGTTGATCTCTACTGCGATATGCCGGCCTCGCCCGTTGAGGCGATGCTGGATCACGCCGGTGCACGCTCCGGTCCCGGCGCCAAGCTCGACCACCACCGGCTCTCCGCTTTCGGGTACCGCCACGCTGAGCTGGGTGGCCATCGCGACGGAGCTGGACGTCACTGCCGCGATCCCCAGAGGGTTGCGGAGGAACTCGCGCAGGAGCAGGGTGTCCACCACAGACCATTCTGTCTTCGAACGGCACTGCCCGCCATGGGTAAGTGGCCTGTTGTTTCATCCGCCGATGACCGGTGAACCGCCAGCTGTGCCTGGATCTGCGGTGCTCCGGCGTCTCGGTCTGTGGTCTTCGGGCCGCAGTGCCCGGACCGGGTGGATCGGAGGGTCGTCGAGGAAGTCGGTGCAAGGCACGAAGAACAGCGTGACGGTCACGGCGTGCAAAAGTGTCGGACAGTTTGGTACGGCCGATCACTTTCTGCTGCGCACCGACCGGCAGCGCATTCCAGGCGCGCAGATCGTGCAGGTACTTTTGCGTGATCATTGCGTCCACCGGCGAAGTGTGATCCTCCTCGCCGATCAGGCCCGCGGCGCTGGCCGGGGGCCGAGCAGCATTTCCCGTCCCGTCAACGAATCCGAGCAAGTCGCGTACATCCGAGTATGTGTGAATCCCTGTACCTCGTCGCGGACTGTGACCGGCGCCGTACAGTCGATCCATAATCTGGCTGGCCAGTTCGAAGCCCGGATACATCTCTGTAGCCCCGGATATGGAAGAATAAATTTCTGGATGTGAATTCCGCGCGGTGCCGCATTGCATTAACTGTAAATTCATTTGTCGATAGGAAGACTAAAAATGGCGATAATGTAATATGGTGGTAACGACAGGCGTCCCGATTGCGATTTCAGTGAGGACATGGTCGACTCGGTTATCAGTGCGAACGCGGTGCAGGTCAGTGACCTGGTCAAGCGCTACCCGAAGGCGCGGACTAACGCGGTCGACGGACTCAGCTTCGCGGTGGTACGCGGGGAGATCTTCGGGCTGCTCGGACCGAACGGGGCGGGCAAATCCACCACGATCGGAGTGTTGACCACCCGGGTGCGGCCGACTGCCGGGAAGGCGTTGATCGCAGGTGTTGACGTGGTGGCCGCGCCACGCACCGTGCGCAGCTTGTTGGGTGTGGTCCCGCAACGTAACAACCTCGACCGGTCGCTGTCGGTCCGGCAGAACCTGCTGTTCCACGCGGCCTACCACGGAGTGCCCAAGGCCGTCCGTACCGCGCGGGCCGATGCGTTGCTGGCGCAGTTCTCGTTGACCGAGCGGGCCAATGACAAGCCGGAGTACTTCTCCGGTGGCCAGAACCAACGCATGATGATCGCCCGGGCGCTGATGCACGACCCGACCGTGCTGTTCCTGGATGAACCCACTACCGGGCTGGACCCGGCCGCCCGGTTGTTCGTGTGGGACCGCGTCCGGGAACTGCGCGATGCCGGTGTGACAGTCGTGCTCACCACCCATGATATGGACGAGGCGGCCACGCTCGCCGATCGCGTCGGCATCGTCGATTCCGGCCGGTTGCTGGCATTAGACAGCCCGGCGGCCCTGGTCCGGAGTTTAGCCGGCGGGGCCACGCTGCAGGTCACGGTCGAGGCCGTCGGCGAGCACGGGGCGACCCGGCTACTGGCCCGGCTGGATGGCCTGCCCGGGGTGCGGCGTTGTGAGCAGGTCGACACCGCAGGGATGATCCGCACTCTGCGGTTGCACCTCGCCGGGGACGCAGGGGCGCTCGTCGCTCGGGTTGTCGCGGCGATAGCAGACGTCGGCAGCAGGCTGATCGGGGTGCAAATCAGGGAATCTAGCCTGGAGGACGTCTTCATCGAGCTGACCGGGAGGGGGCTGCGGTGACCGCGACCACCACTCCAGGACGGGTCGGGCGTGCCGCCGAGGTGGCGCAGGGACCGTCCTGGGCGCTGACGGTGCGCTCATTCGGCTCGCTGCTGCGCCGCGACGTCGTGGTTACCGGCAAGGATCTGATCGCTTTTGCGGCCCAGGTGCTGCTCCAGCCGGTGTTTTTTCTCTTCGTCTTCGGCAAGCTGCTGACCGGGCTTGGCTATACCAGCAGTAGCTACCCCAGCCTGCTGTTCCCCGGCTTGGTCGCCCTGACAGCCACCGTCACCGCGATCCAGGCGACGGCGTTCCCGCTGGTCGCCGAGTTCGGATGGACGAAGGAGATCGAAGACCGGCTGCTGGCTCCGCTACCACTGTGGGCAGTAGCAGTAGAAAAACTGCTCTTCGCGTCACTGCGGGCCATGGTCGCCTCAGCGGTGATGTTCCCGATCGGTATCGGCGTGCTCGGCTCGGTCCCGTACCGGGCTGCAGGGCTGGGCTTGCTGATCGGCATCGGCTTGCTGGGCAGCCTGGTCGGCGCTTGCATCGGCATGACCATCGGCACGTTCGTGCCCCCTACCAAGATCAGCATGGCGTTTTCGTTGATCTTCACTCCGCTGCTGTTCACCGGCGCCACCCAGTACCCATGGCCGTCACTAACCCACCTGCGTTGGTTCCAGGTCGTGACCGCCGCCAACCCCATCACCTACGTCAGTGAGGGCATGCGTGCAGCTCTGGTGCCGGGCATCCCGCATATCCCGGGATGGGTCTGCGTTCTCGCGCTGATCGGCTCATTAGTACTTTTCGGCGTTGTCGGCCTCGTCGGCTTCCGCCGCCGAGCCATCGACTAGCCGCCTGTTCCTCTCCCGATACGGAGACATACCGGGTTAGCAAGGGTTCGTGAGCTCCGATATGTTCTCATGTTGAGACGATTTGCTGGGAAGGTGCTTGATCAGGTCGCCGACGAATACTGAGCCATAAGCTTGGCTGAGATACTCTATGATCTTGGCGTTGTTTACCCCGTAAACAAGGTACTTCTCAACCTCATCGAGCGTCATTCCTACGGCAAAACTGACCAGCCGGCCTGACCCCGCCGCAGCCAGCCCGTAGCAAGTGCGGCCGAGGATACGTGCGTCACAGCGTCGAGACTTGCTCAACCGGAGCCCCTGCCGCCTGGCCAGCTGGCGCAGCCGGTTCTCTCGGACCCGTCCCTTCACCCACTGCCTTAGCCGGGCAGCAGAGATCCTGGGCGTTGCCTGTTGCTGCGTGCTGGCCCGGTGCACCGGGCAGAGCACTTCTTGCTCATCCGCCCCGAGTGCCGCCCAGCTGAGGGACTCCTCGGGCTGCTCTGCCAGGGATCTATATCCCCTGCGCGCGCAAGACATGATCTCAATCCTCCTCGGGAAAGCACACTCGAAGTTATCCCACACGAGCGGGCTGCTATTACCTCTCGTTCCCCGTGCTTCTCTTTGTACGTCCCTTGTTAACCCCTGCGAAGATGTGTTTTTGGTCGGCGTCGCTCATGGCGCTAGCGGAGTGCCGAGTTGTGCCGCTTTCGGATGGGCAAGCGGAAGGTTTCGGGAGATGAAAAATTGCTAAACGGCAACTTGAGGTTTTGTTTTTTTCGGTAACATTGGCGCCTGGATAACCCTGCTGCGCCACACTGCGGCTAGTGGTCAATTAATTGCGATGGTGGTGGTAAGTCTGTGCCGGCTCATGCGCTAAACGACGGTTGTGCATCCGCGTAGCTCAATAGTTTTTCGTGCGGGTGAACAGGGGATGCACAGGCGGTGGCATGGACAGCGGAGACTGCAGCCGTCCGCTGACACTTTCCTGTAGCCGGCCCCCGCTGAGCACAGGAAGGGCATAGCGATGACCCCGCCAACCTCTCCGCAGCCCCCGCCTCATGAACCGCCTGATACACCGCCCACCTCGTGGTCCGCCCGAGGGCGCAGACGTGGCGCGGAGAGCACATGGGAATTGCCGGTCCAGCAACCGCACGATGTGCCGTCACCCATGGCCTGGGCAGCCAGCCAGGGCACCGAAGTTTCCGCGCGCCGGCTATGGGCAGGTGGCGGCGCCACGGCAGTTGTGGCAGCCGGTATCGGCGTGGTCGGGGTGTTGCTGATCCGTGGTCTGCTCGGCATCCCGATCTTGTCGGCAAAGGGTCAGCTGGTGGATCAGGCGATGGCAGTCGTGCCGATCTCAGCAGCGCTGGCCGCACTGGTGGCTACCGCATTGCTGCACCTGCTACTACTGACTACCCCGCGACCAACCGCATTCTTCGGCGCGATTTGCGCGATTGTTGTCGCTATTATGGTGCTCCAGGTGTTTCTCGTGGGGGGAACCACGGAGCAGCAGGTGGCGACGTCGGTGCTGTACGTGGTCATTGGCGTGGGAATCAGCTGTCTGCTATCTGGAGTGGCGCGTACCGCAGTACGCGATTTTACGCGCAGCGGTAGCCCCCCGTGGTGATGTCAACGCACCTGGTGCGCACCGCCGTTGCATGCTTTCGGTCATCCGGTCAGGTACGAGTTCGTACTGCTGGGTAAGCCGCATCCACGCCCGCGCTGAGGGTCGCCGTGGTACGGCAGTGGTATGAGGTGATGCGGCGGTAGAGGATGATCCCCGTGACTGCTCAATTCAACGGCCCTACTACGCCCGCCGCAGGTCGCGGGGCGTCCGCGCGGACGGAGGTGGTCGTCTCAGCTCTGATCGGACTGGCTGCGGCAGTGCCGGCCATGGTGACGGTGTCGGTGCTGATCGGTGTGCTGGTCGGCTGGGACTTCGCCTCGCTCGTTTATGTGACCTGGTTGTGGATCACAATTCGCGACCGTGACTCAGATGCCACCGCGCAACGCGCCATGACCACCGACCCGGATCGTGCTGTCACCGATTTGCTTCTGCTCAGCGCGGCTGTGGCCAGTCTTGTCGCGGTCGGATTCATTCTGGTCCGGGCAGCGCAGCTGCAGGGTTCCGGGGAGCTTTTCCGGGTCGGGCTGGCGCTCGGGTCCGTTGTGGTCTCCTGGGCACTGGTGCACATGGTCTTCACCTTGCGCTATGCACACCTTTACTACGACGGAGAGGTCGGCGGAATTGACTTCAATCAACCTGAACGCCCGGCCTACACCGATTTCGCCTACCTGGCCTTCACTATCGGAATGACTTTCCAGGTTTCCGACACGTCACTGCGAAGCGGCGTCATCCGGCGTACCGCGCTGCGGCATGCCTTGCTGTCTTACCTGTTCGGCACCGGCATCCTGGCCGCCACGATCAACTTGGTCGCCAGCTTGAGTAGCAAGTAAGTGCGCTGCCGCAAAGTGCTGGCCATGGCCAGCAACCGGTCCGGCGTGCTGCTTGCCGCGTGCTATGTAGTCAGTGGGGTGGCGCAGTGCTGTTGATCACCCGGAATCCGCAGGATGAAGGTGGATCCCACGTAGGGTGTGCTCCGCAGCTCCACGTCACCGCCGTGCTTGACCGCGACACGCTTGACGATCGCCAGTCCCAACCCGGTGCCACCGGTGGAACGACTGAGCGCTTGATCGACACGGAAAAAACGTTCGAAAACACGGTTGTGGTATTCGGGTTCGATGCCCCTGCCCTGATCCGCGACAGCGATCTCCACGAAACCGTTCGCCAACCGCGTGCTGACCGACACCGGGCTACCAGGCGGCGAGTAGGACACCGCATTGTCGATCAGGTTCGACACCGCAGTCACCAGCAGCGTTTCATCACCGGTGACCCGCAACCCGGTGGGCGAGTCCACCGTGATCTCAGTGTTGGCCGATTCCACGGCGAGCCTGCAGCGCTCAAGCGCCCCGTGGACCACCTCGTCGACGTCAACAGTGGCCAGCTTGGGAAGTCGCTCGGCATCTTGTAGCCGCGACAGCGCGATCAGTTCGGTGACCAGGCTGCCCAGCCGGTTGGCCTCATGGACCATCTTGTTACCGAACCGGCGCACCTGGTGGGGATCATCCGCGGCGTCCACTACGGCCTCAGCCAGCAGCGCCAGGGCACCGACCGGAGTCTTCAGCTCATGGCTGACGTCGGCCACAAAGTCTTGCCGGATCTCATCGAGCCGGTGTGCATCCGCGTCTTCCGGCGCGTGCTTGTCCTGGCATTGCTGGCGCACCGACTCCATGCCGAAGGTGGGAACAGGGTGCCGCGCCCCGTTGGTGCTGAGCAGCGGGGTACTGGCGGTACGCGCGGACGGCTCGGTTACTGTCAGGTGGCCGCGCGACGGCCATAGCGCTCCGACTTCGCTAGGCCGACCGTGCAGCATTCTCACCGCCAGGCCAACGAGAACCAGCGCATCGATCGCGGTGGACACAGCTACGAACGTCACAGCCTCCGATCGTAGGCACTCGATTGGGTGTAACCCCTCGTTTCACGATGCTGACAGTAGCGAAATACCCCTACTGGACTAGCATTTCGTCCCTCGTTAACCGTGGGTTCATCCGTCGTGCTGGGTTTGGAATTCAGCCACCTGCGGCCACCGGCACGGCGGAGCCGTGGTTTACTTCCGGGTCGCTGGCCAGCGTGCACCGCTGCGCGGGGTGAGCTCACCCGCTGCCAGGGCGGTATGGCCAGCGCGCCGTGTGAGACATCTCCACGACACCCGGCGAACACACAAGGAGATCATCATGACTGATAACTCTCTGCCTTCCACCAGCAAACCTTGCCTCGACGATCTACTCGCGACGATGGGGATCACTCGGGAGCAATTGGGCCAGATGACTGCCGATGATTTATTTGCCGCGGCAACACAGTGGCAGGACGAGGTGACGCACACCGACGCCGAGGTTGAGCAGTTCCCCATGCTCGACGATCACGTTCTTGGGACGCTGCAAGATCACCCAGCGCGCCGCGGCATGCTGAACTGATCGCTGGCGGCATGCAGGGCCGCCAACTGCAGTTGACCGCCTCCGGCGTGTTCCATCCCTGCTGCGACCTACTGGGCAGTCCCGGCTAAGTATCCGAGTCCTCGGGTACCTGACCGGCATGAGAGCAAGTTTTCACCTGGGTCGCATTGCCGGAATCCGGATTGGCGTCAACTGGAGCGTCCTGGTGATCTTTGTGCTGATCGCCTGGGGTCTGGCAGCCTCGCGTTTCCCGGCCACATACCCGCAGTACAGCAACGGCGCCTACATCGTTGCCGCGGTGCTGACTGCGGTGGTGTTCTTCATGTCGCTGCTGGCCCACGAGATTTCCCACGCCCTGGTGGCACGCCGCAACGGCCTGCATGTTCAGGACATCACCCTGTGGTTGTTCGGCGGGGTAGCCCGGCTGTCAGGGGAAGCTCGCAACCCCGGTGCCGAGCTGCGCATCGCCGGGGTCGGCCCGCTGGTGAGCCTGCTGCTGGGTGGACTGTTCCTCGGCGTGGCCACCCTGTTGCGGGCGGGGGGCTACGACGGTCTCGTGCTGGCCGGGTTCGCGTGGCTTGGCGGGATCAACATCGCGCTGGCCGTTTTCAATGTGATCCCGGCCGCGCCGCTGGACGGCGGCCGGCTGCTGCGCTCGATCATCTGGTGGCGCACCGGCGACCGGATCAAAGCGACCCGGTGGTCCAGCCGGGCCGGTCAGGGCTTCGGCTGGGTGCTCGTCGCGCTGGGTCTGCTCGGCTTCTTGACCGGTGACGGTTTCGGCGCGCTGTGGCTGGCGCTCATCGGCTGGTTTCTGGTCGGCGCGGCCACTGCGGAAAGCCAGCAGGCCACCGTCCGCGGTCAACTCGGCGAGTTGGCCATCCGGGACGTCATGACTCCCAACCCCGAGACCGCTGCGGGGTCGATGACTGTCCAGGACCTGCTGGCCAGCGAACTGATCCAACACCGGCATTCCTCGTTCCCGCTGACCGACGATCGCGGAGCAGTTACCGGGCTGGTCACTTTCAACCAGATCCGACAGATCCCGCCGCAGGCCCGAGCGAGCACCCGGCTGCGTGATATCGCCTGCCCGCTTGACCAGGTCGCGCAGGCCCGACCGGACGAGCGCGCGGCCGATCTGCTGCCCCGGCTCAGCGAGTGCGCCGAGGGACGAGCCCTGGTTTTTTCCGATGGTGCACTGGTCGGCATCGTTTCGCCGTCCGACGTGAGCCGGGTGCTGCGCCGGATTGGGGCGCCTGCTGCTGCCGTCTAGCTGCCGCGCGCCGATGTGCCCGCCGGCCGCCGGCTCACCAGGTGACCGTGAGCATTCCGCCGGCGACGGAGACGTCGTGGCCGAACGCTGCGCACGCCCGCTGAAAGCGGTCTGTGATCCATCGGGCGTCGGCGCCGGTGGCCCGCCGGGTGTAGCAATAGTCCAGCTTGAGCGGCACGGCTTGCAGCCCTCGGGGCCGGCCGCTGGCAATATCGACGAGGAACAATAAACCCAGATCGTTGCGTAATATGGGATCCACGCGGTAGTCATCGAGGAAATCCCCGACGTCGTATAACACCGCGCCGTGCGCTCCGCCCTCAACGCCATGAAACACGTGCGCCGAGTGGCCTGCCACCAGCGCAGCACCGCAGCGCAGCAATTGCTCACCGGCACGGCGGATGTCGCTGTCGGGTTCGGTGGTCATGTTCGGTCCCCAATGCGGGGTGACCAGCACGCAACCTTGCGCCGCGGATAACGCGTTCACTATCCACGGGGCTAGCGCGGTGCTCAGGTCTAGGTAGGCGACGCCTGGTCGTCCTGGCCTGGCAGCGAACGCTACAGGGTGATCGGTGAATCCGATGACGGTGAGATCGTCGCCGCCTGCGGTGAGCGTGACCGGAAGCCGGGCCCGGACCACGTCTGCGCCGGCACCGACCCACGAGATTCCGGCTGTTTGCAGGTGCCGCAACGTATCGAGCAGCGCTACCTCCCCGAAGTCCAGAGCATGGTTGTTGGCCAGCGTCACGCAGTCCACTCCGAGGTCTACCAGCAGCTCAACAGCGCGGGGCGGGGCGCGAAAGAAGAACGGCTTACCCGGGAGCTGTATCGGTGCACCGCGGTCGGAGATGCAACACTCCAAGTTCAGGACGGTGATGTCGGCGTCCCGGAGCACCGCCGCGATCTCCGGCTCCACCAGCGAGGCCGGCGCTGCGGTGGTCAGCGTCTCGGCAACGCCCCGGCCGAGCATCGTGTCGCCAACGATGGCCACCAGCATCGCTCAGACGTCCACCGTCGCCGCGCTGGACCAGCCCTCGGGGCCGTGCACCAGGCGTAGCTGATGCAGGGTGACCGCTTTGGGTATCGCGCCGGTGAATTCCACACTGTCCACGGCGGTCAGCTCGAGGCGGATCCGCACCCCGGTGCCGCACGGCTCGATGTTGACGGCCAAGGGCACTGTGTGCTCGGTGTCGAGCCGGTAGATGACCTCGTCGAGCACGGCGACCAGCGCGTCCTCGTCTGTCCGAGCGGCGAGATCGGTGATTACCGTCTGTACCGGAACGGCACCTGTGGTGTCAGCGAAACTGCCGACCAGGCCGGCCACGGTTTCCGCAATGCACGCCTCGCGCGTCGGCGCCCACGCCTCGATGCGCAGGTCAGCAGTATGCGGCAAGGTGCGATGTCCCTGTCGCGCCTGCTGGGCTGGGATGCTCATCCCTTGACCACGCCCAGCGGCTGCAGCTTGACCACCGCGCGGCACAGCCCGGCGCCCTCGGCGGCCTCGATCACCGCGGTCACGTCCTTGTAGGCCTCAGGTGCCTCTTCGGCCAGGCCACGGGCCGAGGAACCGCGCACCGCGATCCCCTGCTGCTCCAGGCGGCGGCGCAACTGCTTACCACCGATCGATCGGGCCGCTTGATGCCGGCTTTGTACCCGCCCGGCGCCGTGGCACGTGGACCAGAACGCGCCGCCCCCCGCCACACCTGCGAGTACGAAGGATGCGGTGCCCATTGAGCCGGGAATCAGTACTGGCTGCCCCACCGCACGCAAATCCTCCGGCAGCTCGCCGTGCCCGGGTGGCAGCGCCCGGGTCGCGCCCTTGCGGTGCACACATAAGCTGCGTGGCGCGCCGTCCACCTCGTGAGTCTCGACTTTCGCCAGGTTGTGGGAGATGTCGTACACGAGCTCGCACTGGCGGCCCGTCACCCGCTGGAACACTCCAGCGGCGGCCTCGCCGAGCAGCTGGCGGTTCACCCTGGCGTAGTTGGCTGCTGCCGCCATGGCCCCGAGATATGCCCTTCCTTGCGGGGAATCGAGGGGAACGCAGGCGAGCTGCCGGTCCGGGACGCTGATGCCGTAGCTGGGCATAGCCGTCTCCATGGCCCGGACGTGGTCGGTGCAGATCTGGTGCCCCAACCCGCGCGAGCCGCTGTGGATCATCACGCAGACCTGGTCCTGCCGCAGCCCGAAGGCCCGCGCGGCCGTTGCATCGTAGATTTCAGTCACGGCCTGGACCTCGAGGAAGTGGTTGCCCGACCCCAGGCTGCCGACCTGGCCCAGGCCCCGCTCCACCGCGCGGGCGCTGACCTGCGCCGGGTCAGCGTTGTCGACGGCCCCGCCGTCTTCACACCGCGCCAGGTCCCCCGGCCCGCCGTGACCCTGCTCAACTGCGTACCGCGATCCACGAAGCAGCACTTGTTCCAATTCCGCCCGGCTGGCCAGCGACCACACCGCACCCCGGCCAGCGCCGCGCGGGATGGCCCGATCCAGCCCGTCCATCACCTGGTTTACCGGGATCTCGGCACGGTCAAGGTCGACGGCGAGTAGCCGCACCCCGCAGGAGATGTCGAAGCCCACCCCACCCGGTGACACCACGCCACCGGCGGCAATGTCGGTAGCGGCGACGCCGCCAATCGGGAAGCCATATCCCCAATGCATATCTGGCATGGCGTACGACGCATCGACAATGCCGGGCAACGTGGCGACGTTGGCTACCTGCTCCAGCGCGTGGTCCACACTCGCGTCCGGCAGCAGCTTCTGAGATGCGAACACAATTCCGGGAACCCGCATGTCCCCGTATCGATCGATCCGGAACCGGTACGGTGTCTCGGCTACTAACTCCATGCCGGCTCTCCTTTCGAGGACCCTCCATTACCTCGCTGAGCCGCTCAATGTGCACTCAGCTTTGAGATACCCCGATGCGGTTGTGGCCGAACCACCGGTTGCTCGTGAAGGTGACAGCGACCAGATCCGCGCTACGGTGTGGTATGGGACAACGAGAACAATGCACAGAACCGGCCGTCGTCCCCACACTGGTCGGCCTCACGGCCGTGGTGGCTCATGACGTCGCGCTGGATGCGCAGTTGCTCGCCGTCGACCAGGACCCAAGCCACGCGCCGACTGTGCCGGGGGTCGTGGCGGCGCAGGATCCCCCGGCAGGTAGCGAGGTGGCCCGCGGCCACTGGGTCCGGATCTGGGTGCAGACCAATCCCGACGAGGATGGCGGGGGTGGCAGTGGCGGCTTGCCAGTGCCCGGTGGACCCACGACGCTCACGCCGGCCGGCACCAAGTAACACCGCCACCGACGGGACGATCGCAGCTGCGCTCGACAACGCGAGTGCAGCTGCGACGCCTCTCGAGCCTTCCAGCTCTAGGACACGGTGGCGCCGATCAGGTGGCCGACGCCGAACGTGACAGCGGCGGCGAGACCACCGGCGATGAGCTGGCGCATTCCGGAGCGCAGCGCGGAGCGCCCGTTGAGGATCCCGATTCCCGCACCCACCGCGACCAAGGCCAGTACCGCCGATCCGATCGCGGCCAGCAGCGCCACCCTGCCGCCCGCGACCAGGTAGGGCAGCACCACCACGAAGGCACCCGCGGCGAAGGCCAGCAAGCTGGAAGCCGCCGCGGACCACGGGGAGCCCAGTTCGTCAGGATCCAGACCCAGCTCCTCGCGCGCCAGGGTGTTCAAGGCTACTTCTGGATCGGCCATGATGCGGTCTGCAAGTCGCTCGGCGTCGCGGCGGTCCAGGCCCTTGGCCCGGTAGAGCAGCACAAGCTCGGCACGCTCTTCCTCCGGCTTCTCGGCCACCTCCTGGGCCTCGAGAGCGATCTCGCGCTGGTACATCTCGCGCTGGCTCGACATGGACACGTACTCACCAGCAGCCATGGAAAACGCGCCGGCCAGCAAACCCGCAATGCCGGCCAGCAGGATCGCGCTGCGAGACGCACCCGAGCCGGCGAAGCCCATCACCAGCGCGGTGTTGGATACCAACCCGTCGCTGACGCCGAATACCGCAGCGCGCAGGCTGCCGGAGCGGTCGCCGCGGTGCCAGGGTTCGGAGCGTGCGATCTGCTGTTGCGCGGTAGGCCGGTCCCCGTCCCTGAGCTTGGCAATCGTGCGGGCGTGGCGGCGTTCGTCAGCGGCCATCCCCGGTGCGGCATCGGGCTCGTCGTCATACATCCCCGCATCAGCGCGTTCGCCACGTTCGATCAACGGCAGGACTGCTGCGGTGGAGAAGCGGCGCGCGGTAACACCGATCAGTCTGGTGCGCAGGCTGGGGCGCCGAGGAGGTGGAACCTCAGCGCCCGCCGCACGGAGCTTGCTTTCCCAGTGGCCGGCATGGCGGCGCTCGATTGCTGCCAGTTCCTCGAAGATGGTGCGCCGCTCGCCGGTGTCTGCAGCCGCCAGCCGCGCGTACAAGGCGGCAGCCTCCCGCTCACTGTCCAGCAAGTCACGCCACCGCTGCACCTGATTAGGCCGTGCCTGCTTCATCGTCCCCTCCTCCACCCAAGTGGACCATGGCGCAGCCCATCCACGCAGTCTGGATGCAGACTGCTGTTTTTCGAGCCTCAAAAACAGCAGTCTGCATCCAGACTGCGCGTAGGTACTGTGCGTGAAGCGTGGGTGATCGAGCGTCCTTAGGTTGGGGGACAACGGGGTGTTGTGAGGGGGAGGGCTCTAACTCATAGTAAGACTACAGCTGGTGTTTACTGAGTGTTCACTCCCGTCGGGTATCCAGGTGTCGTCCAGATCCCACCATGATTGCGCGGGAAGATGGCTCATATTTCCCTGCTTATCATTGTCGTGATCATCACGGCGCTGGCGTTCGACTTCACCAACGGATTTCACGACACCGCCAATGCCATGGCCACCTCGATCGCCACCGGTGCGTTGCGGCCTAAGGTTGCGGTGCTCATCTGCGGCGTGCTCAACCTGGCTGGCGCGTTCTTGTCCACCAAGGTTGCCCAAACGATCTCCAGTGGCATCGTCAACGACAAGCTGGCCACACCGGCGATCATCTTCGCCGGGCTGATCGGTGCGATCGTGTGGAACTTGGGCACCTGGTTACTCGGGTTACCGTCGAGTTCCTCGCATGCGCTGTTCGGCGGGCTGATCGGTGCGGTGTGGGTCGGCGCCGGGGTCAACGGCGTGCACTTTGATCAGGTGATCAGCAAGATACTGCTGCCTGCGGTGGCCTCGCCCGTTATCGCCGGGATCGCTGCGCTGATCGCCACCTACCTGGCGTACCGGATCAACCGCCGAGCCAAGGCAGGCCCGGTGACCAGCGGATTCCGGCATGGTCAGACGATCTCCGCATCGCTGGTCTCGCTGGCACACGGCACCAACGACGCGCAAAAGACGATGGGCGTGATCACGCTCACGTTGATTTCCGCGGGAGCCCTGGCTTCTGGATCGAACCCGCCCTACTGGGTGATCGCTGCTGCTGGATTGGCAATCGGTCTGGGTACCTATAGCGGCGGGTGGCGGATCATCCGCACGATGGGTAACCGGCTGACCGATATCGCCGCGCCTCAGGGGTTCGCCGCCGAAGCCAGCTCCACCGCGGTGATCCTCAGCTCAGCCAACCTGGGGTTCGCGCTGTCAACGACGCATGTGGTCGCCGGCTCTGTGCTCGGTAGCGGCTTGGGCCGGCGCCTCGCCCAGGTGCGTTGGTCCGTAGCCGGGCAGATGGCACTGGCCTGGCTGCTGACTCTGCCGGCGGCTGGAGCCGTCGGTGCGATCGCTGCCGCAGTTGCCATCCAGGGAACGGCAGGCGTCGTGGTGATCGGTCTCGTTGCGGTCGCCGTGGCGGTGGCGGTCTACGCCGTCTCTCGCCGGGAGCCGATTACCGCAGGCAACGTCAACGATGTCCAGCCGATCGGTGCCCCACGCGAGGCCCTGAGCACGGCCAGCTAAGCGAGGAATCCCATGCATATCGACTGGAGCGCGCTCGGGCAGGTCGCTGTGGTCAGTGTCGGCATCGCGGTCGGGGTCGTAGCCATCTTCGCTCTGGGTGTCCGCGCGCTGTCCCAACGCGAGATCGACATCGAGGGCGGCGGCAGCGGCACCCTTTCCCTGACCGGTGCGCTGCTGTGCTTTGCGGCCTGCGCAGTCGTCCTGCTCTACAGCATCTACCTCATCGTTCCCCAGCTACATCACCACTGATTGCGAGCGTGACCCGTCCTCATCATGTCGCTCACCGGGTGCCTCTGGAGACGCACCTGCTGGTCAGGACGGGCTGTTGTTTCCCACGCGGGCTCCTGGCCGGGATGAGGCATCGACCTCGACGGTGGGGCGATCGCCGGTGGTGGTGTTGCCGACCACAGTGCATCCCGTCGCGCCCTCACTGATCAGTACTGCCCGGGTCAAATTTGGACCGGAAAATGTATTCTGTTCCACTACCACATTCGGCCAGTGCCGCACGTTGACCGCCTGTGCGCCATTGTTTGCACAATTGTTTTTTACGAAGATGATCGATGGGGTTCCGGACGGGGCTCGGCTGTTACCGTCCTGGTCACCGGTGGCGATCAGACATTGCGCATCCACATTACGGCAGGTGTTACCCGAGATCGTCACATCAAAGGTGGGCGGTTTGCTGTTGTCGAGTGTCTGGAAACAGTCAGGGTGCGGTGCGCCGCGGCTGTAGCCCTCGGCGGAGATGTCAGAGACGGTGTTGTCGGTGATCTGATGCCCGTTGCCAAAAAAACGCATGCCGTCTGCATCGCCTCCATGCCGGCCCACCACCGTGTCGCTGATGGAGTTGGCGTGCACGGTGATCCGCTGCCCGGTGATGTCGATGCCATTGGTGGCGGCGTGGGTAATGGTGTTGGACTCAATTGTCGAGTCGGTGCACGGATCGCAGGTGATCCCACCCTGCTCGGTGTCGTGCACGAAGTTGTTCCGCGCGGTGAGCCCGGTGCCTTGCAGCAGCACCCCACCACCGCCTGTGACGGTGAAGCCTTGCAAGGTGACGTGATCGGCCTTGATCTGCACCTCCTGCACGGTGGCTCCGTCGGCTGCCAGCGTGATCGGCGCGGAATCGGTACCTGATTGGGTCATGACCATGTCGGTGTCCGCCAGTCCGGACCCTGAAAAGCAGACCGTGTCACCCGGAGCGGCGCTGCCCAGGGCCGCCGCCACATCACCGGCCTGGGTGACGGTGTGCGTGCACTTCGGCGGCAGGGCTTGCTGGCTCGGCGCCCCTGAGGGTCCCGGACCAGACGGGGAACTGGTGCACCCGGCGGCGAGCACCACGATGCCCAGCAGCGCGACCAGCCAACCCGTCGGTGGCCTGGCCACCCGTCTCCCCGCGGTGGCGCCGGAGGACACCAACCACGACACGTCGATCAACGCAGTCATAGACCGAGACTACGTGTCACGTGGTGTGCCGGGTGTGGCGAGATCCGCATGATGTGCGCAACGGAGGGGACGCCGGCTTTGCTGAGGACGAAAAGCATGTAGCCCCCCGGAGGGCACATTTCCGGCCGTTCGGGTGCGGTAACGGTCACCCCACCATTGCTGCGGCGGAAATGGAGAATGTTGATGCGCTGGCTGTGGTCGGCGGCGTGCGTCACTGAGGGAAGCCCTATCCAGGTGACCTTTGCGACGTCCGGCCCACGCACCTCGATGGAGAACCTTTCGCCGTAGCTGATTGCATCGGGCGCTGCCCAGATCTGCGGGCGCGGCCCGCGGAATAGGTAAGGTGGCTGAAAAATTTGCGCAGTGCGGTGGCTGTCCCGAGGATCGTTTGGCTCGCTGCCGATGAGGAACTCACCACCTCCCGCGCTCAGTACCGTCGCGTCCGGTAACAGCACTGCGGTGGCGTGGTAACAGCGATCGACATCCTCGGCGGCCAGCATGGTCCATTTTTCGCTCACCGGATCCCAGGATTCGGCGACGTGTACAGGCCGTCCCAGTGAAAGGTTGTTGAATCCAGGGCCGCTAGTCCCTCCAGTCACGAGGACGCTCCCGTCTGCAAGAATCGTCGCGCTATGTTGGCGGCGGGAGAAGTGCATACTGGCGACCTGGCGCCAAGCTGGCGGATTGGCGCAAAAATCGACCACCGACGCGGCCGCGGTCGGGACATCGTTGGCTTCATCACCGCTACCGCCGATGTAGAGCACCTTTCCAACGTCATACGTTACCGAAGTGTCGTGCTGGCGCTGCCCGCCGCCAGGCATTCCTCGTGGCCGCGGCAGCGCCGTAGAGGAACTCTCACCAGCGTTGAACAAGTACATCATGGCCTGTGATCCCGATGTGAATACCTGCCCGCTCGGCACGAGGTACTGGCGCGGATACGGGGGGAGATCAGCGAAGTGCGGGGCCTGCTGCCAGCGGTGCCCATCCCATATTTCCGGGATATGGTTAATGACCACCTTACCGTTTTCTTTGTAGCTACCCGACGACACCAGCACGGTGCCGTCCGGGAGTGTGGTGACCGCCGGATACCAGCGGCGCTGGCTCATCACGGGTAGGGACGTCCAGGTATTGGTGCGGTAGTCATAAGCGCACGCCTGGTCGAGCCCGTCGCCGTCGGTGAGGTGCCCGCCCACGACCAGCAGCCGGCCATCAGGCAGAAACGAATGGCCAGAGCAGAATAGGTTGACCTTGGTGCCATCAGCACGTCGAGGCTGCGGCGTCGCGCTTGATTCCCCAGTTACCGGGTCCCAAACATATGGTGCACATTCATGAGCGTGCATCGAGCTCTTCGACTGGCCACGCCGGCCCCAGAAAAGCACATTTCCGTTTGGCAGCACGTGCGTATGAATTGCCACATCCGGCAGTTCGAAGAGCTGACCCCACCGCCCTTGCCGTGCCCAGGTGAACTTTCCGGTACGGTCTACGCCAGGTCGATCGAGATTGACACTTCTCGCCGAAGCGTGAGCTTTATCGCTGGAGAGCAATGCCAGCCCCGGAGTCATGAGCAGCGCGAGCATGGACCGTCGACTTGTTGTAAATGCCATGTCCCGCTTTCCACCGAGCCGGCTTGCTGCGCAGCATGTTGCGTACTTTGCTACAACGCCGGCCGCCTCTGGCGGTTACGCTGCGCTGCCTTGCTGGTAAACGCCCAGCGCGGCTACCAGCGGTTCTGCCGCCTCTTACCGATGGAGCTGCGGGATACCGGCAGTCATCAGAGCCGGCTGGCCAGGGGGCACGGTGGACATTGCGAAAAGAGTCGCATGCTGTTGCTGGAATTGGCGCGAACGGTCAACCGGAATTCTCTTACGGGTGGCATTTGAAGGGGGGAAGCAGGGACACGGTGGGGGAGGTGCAGATGTTGGTGAGGTGGCGGTTGGTTTCTTGGAGTTGCAGGTTGATGTTGACCAGGTCTTG
>JAJPIR010000342.1 GCA_021324675.1 Actinomycetota bacterium | reverse complement strand
CATCATAGGCGGCATACGCAGCCTGCAACTTCGCCGGCCGCGGCAGCGACCCAACAGGCTCAGTAGGAATTCCGGTGGCCGTTCTCGGATCATAATCAGCCATGATTTCTCTCCCATTGCTTTAGTAGCGAAACAGTGATTGTGCTACTCGTGGACTCCTTACTTCGCAAAGGTTCGCCCGGTCCCGACGAAGGGAGCCAGCGCACCAGGCGCCGGAAACAGACAGGTCTGTCTCAGATTGTGACCTGAATCATAGTCAGTTGACAATGAGTCGGTCAAGAGCTAGGCGTCCTGGCCATAGCGATCTGCCGGCGCATTCGACCGCGCCTGTCACTGCCAGTTCGTTGCCGGGACCTCGCCCGACCTTCAGAACGGTTCGGGGCAGGTCAATCGCTGGTACGGACGCGTCTAGCGGGCGTGTAGGCGCCTACCCCACTGCCGTTACGGCACTGTCCATGCGGATGCCGATCGACGTCCGCGCAGTGCCGCCGGTGGGACCGCCAACCAGGTGCATGGGCCGGCCGTCTTCCTGGCCGGCCAGTCCGGGGCCGGCCAGGAAGACCAGGCTGCCCTGGCCGGCCTGCCAGGTGCGGACAGGGTCGCCGGAACGGTTGCGGCACAGCGTGAACGGCGCCGAACCGGCAATCGTGATCACAACGACGAGCTGCGCGAACCGGCGCTGATCGCGGTGCGGCGTGATGCCGAGCGACCCTGGATGGTAGCGCTGGATGGCGGCCTCGTTCGGTCGCCACTGGGGCAACCCGTGCCGCTGGATCTGATCGGCAAGCTCGTCGCACAGGCGAGCCAGCGCTGGGTAGCGCGGCATGAGCCGCTCCAGGGGCACCGCGAAGCCCTCCACCTCCTGGCGGACCTGTCCCTGCTGCGGGGCTAACGCCTCAAACGGTGCTCCGTCGAGCTCACCGATCACCTGGGTGCAGCACATCTGGCACACGGCGCGCTCAGCAAAGGCCGCACCGTGTTGAACGACCTCGGCCAGCAGCCTGGCCCATCCCAGATGGCCGGCCAGCGCGGCCATGATTTAGCGCTTGTCCGGGGCCCAGTAGGCGAGCATTTCAGCGAACGTCTCGAATGCCGCGGCCGAGATCCCGTACGGAGCCTCCAGGTGGATACTCAACGGGTAACCCAAGTCGGCAACACCGTCGATGACCCGTTTGTACAGGTCGAGCATCAGCTTGCGCTTGTGGTCAGGGTCGCTGTCGGCCAACCTCCGGACCATGGCCTGCTCGCCGGCCACAACATCATTCCCCGGATCCTGGATCAGCCAGTTGATCAAACCGACCTTGTTTTCGAACTTCGGCACGAACCCAAATGACAGTAGGATTTCCGGCCGGTGCGCACTTACTCGAGCAAAATCCGTCAGAAAGCTTACGATCGCATCCGAGTACAGCAATTGAGTCATCCCGAAGGTGGCACCCTGATCGCATTTGAAGTTAAATCGGCCGTACTCGCTGTCCCGGGTCGGGATCAAGATGACACCACGGTGCTCCACCAGCTGCTGATACCGCGACAAGGCATCAGTCGGCGCGACACCCGAACCCTCACCATCGCTCATCGTGCGCGGCACGCCCACGAAGATGACTCCCTCTATCCCGGCGGTCAGCAGGTCGGTCAGCCGCTGACGCAGCACCGGCTCGTCCATAAACGCCGTGACCTGGGTGCACAGCCCCTTCATCCCAGGCAGCTCTGGAGTGATTGCCGACCAGAACTCCAGCACATCCAACTTCGGTTTCATCTCAACCGGCCGATCGTCTTCCTCCTCGATCAGCCCCGGGATCATCACATGCCCAATCCGCCCGTCGATGCCGAACTCCTGAGATAGTTCGACCACCTTGTGCGCCTCATCAAAAGCACGCTGCACGCCGTGCTCCACATTCGGCGGGACAAGCTCAAGTGCGATGGTGTTCAGTGCCACGAGATTGCTCCTGTCGCCCACTACCCCGCTGCCAGGACCGCGCCAATAGTGAAAGGGGGAGCTCATACCCGACACAACCAGGCACGAACACGAAGTTGCACCATGCGCACTTGTACCCGGGCCACATATCCAGCGAGTTTGCTGCTCGGTGGCACATCACATGTCCTCCGCGGGGCCTCAGATGAAAGGCAAGCCAACCGAGCAGGGCGCTGCGCTCGTCTCCCTCGGCCGGTCCTCGGGCCTCGCTACACGACCGCACAAGTTGGCTGCGAGGCCGAAACGAGTCACGTTTGCTATTGAGGTGCCAGCTCCTCGGCAAGAAGATCCATGAGCAGCCCGTCATGCCACCCCGCGCCGTCAGCGTCGCGTTCGTAGCGGCGCATCACTCCCACCCGACGGAAACCTACTGCTGCGTAGCACCGGATGGCTGGCTCGTTGTCTGCCGCAGGATCGATCACCAGACGGTGATGGCCCCGGTCGTGGACGAGGTGGCGAGCCAAGGTACCGACCGCGTCGCGGCCTAGGTGCTGCCCGTGCATCTGGGGATCAAGGAAGATATCGATCGAGGCATGCCGGTATGCAGGCTCGTCTTCCTCGGCGTATTGCACCATCCCGATCACCGTGGCATCGAGCAAGACGGTGAACCGGGTGGATGAGGGGTCGTCGAATGGCCATTGCGGTGAGGCGGCCTCATCACCCCAACGCAGCCGCACGGCGGGTGCATCCAGAATCTGCCGTAACGTCGGCACGTGCTCAGCGGCGATGGGCACCAACGTCACCCGCTTCCCACACAGCGTGGTATCCGCGGTCATGCCCGCACCCCTAAGCGGTATGCCAGGACGGTCAGGTAATCCATTGCACCGCCATCAGACGAGGTCATATCGAGCTCTACACGGTGACGCCGCTCACCGGTACCGCCAGCTCGTCTTCTGAGCTGATCAATCGTGATCTCAGCGGCCCGCTGCGTATCCCTGCACGCCGCGTGCGTTTGCTCCGGCCCGCAGTAGGCCGGTGAGTGGCTCGCGTGCCACCGCCGAGACCCGGCTCAGCGACCATGGACCAGCGTCCACTACCAGATGGCCGCGCGCTACGAGTTCATCGATGGTGGGCTCGCCCAGGCGTGATTCGACCACAAGCTCACCCGGTTGCCAGCAACGGGGATGAAACGAGCTGGGAAACGCGGTGGTGTGCCAGGCCGGCGCGTCGATGGCTGCTTGCAGGTTTGCCCCGCCGACCGTGTGCGCCAACCAGAAACACAGCTGCCAGGCGTCCTGCTGGTCACCACCCGGGGTGCCAAATGCCAGGCATGGCAGGCCGTCGCGCAGCGCGAGGGACGGCGAGAGCGTAGTACGCGGGCGCCGCCCGGGCACCAGCGAACTGGGCAGCCCCGGCTCAAGCCAGAACATCTGCGCGCGGGTACCCAGGCAAAATCCCAGGCCTGGGATTGCCGGGGATGACTGCAGCCACCCACCAGAAGGCGTCGCAGAGATCATGTTGCCCCACCGGTCGACGACATCCAGGTGCACCGTGTCACCTGGGCTGGTGCCAGGGTGGACCACCGGAGTTGCACCCAGCGCGCGCATGATCTCCGGTACGGTTGCGCCTCGCCCCCGGCCTTGCGCGGCGAAGGAAGGCAGCCGTGGGCTATGGCCACCCGGCGAGCCAGGCCGTAACTCCATCGACGCGCACTCGCCGACCAGGGTGCGGCGCTGATCGGCGTAGCCTCGTGACAGCAGCGCCTCCAGTGGCACGTCCGGGCTGTCCCCGTACCACGCCTCGCGGTCGGCGAAGGCCAGCTTGGCGCACTCCGTGGCGAGGTGCACGGTGTCAGCCGTAGGCACACCTGCCACGTAGCGCAGCTGGTCGGCAAACCCGCTGAGCAACAGCAGCTGCTGGGCGAGCACCGGCCCCTGCGACCACGCTGCGCACTTGGCCAACGTCCACTCGCCGACTTCTACAGTCACCGCCGGCTCGTAGGTCGCAGCCCACCTGGCCATATCGTCGCCGGTTAAGACACCGGCGTGATCGCGTCCGGAGTCATCGCGCACCGCTTTGCGGCAAAACCCGTCCACTGCTTCAGCCACAAATCCCTGCGACCATGCGCGGCGGGCGGCATCGATCTGCGCCTCGCGACCGGTGACCGACTCAGCCTCAGCCAGCAGCCGTGCCCAGGTGTCGGCCAGCGTCGGATTGGCGAACCTGACCGCCGGCGGCCGGCCGGCGGGCAACCACAGCGCCGCCGAAGTCGGCCAATGCGCGAGGAATAAATCGGCCACCGCGGCCACTGCCGCGCTGATCCGCTCCACCACGGGGAAACCGCCACGGGCATAGGAGATCCCGTAGCCGAGCACGTCTCGCAGCCGCTTCGTGCCATGATCACGCAACAGGGTCAGCCACGCATCCCAGGCCCCCGGCACAGTAGCCGCCAGCAACCCATTACCAGGCACGCAATCCAGCTCGAGCGCGGCAAAATGCTCCAAGGTCGCCCCCGCCGGGGCAACACCCTGCCCGCATAAAACCTGCGGTGATGGGTCCCTGGCGGTGGCAAACACTGCAGGGACCTCGCCGCCCGGGCCGTTGAGATGCGGCTCGACAACCTGCAACACGAAACCGGCAGCAACCACCGCATCGAAGGCGTTACCACCATCCTCCAACACCGCCATCCCCACTGCGGAGGCCAGCCAGTGCGTCGAAGCCACCATCCCGAAAGTCCCGACAAGCTCAGGACGCGTGGTGAACATGCCCCCAACCGTAACCGTTACCGCTGCTAACCAGTCCGGGCACGAATAACCACAGCGGTCCTATTGGGTTGGCAATGGACGATATTGCCGCCATGATCCAAATCAGTGAGTCACCGCAAACGGAAGGAAGATCGGTGGGCATCATCGGTTGGATCGTGCTTGGTCTCATCGCAGGCGCCATCGCCAAGCTGCTCATGCCAGGCCGGGACCCGGGCGGATGCATCATCACCATGCTGCTCGGCGTGGCTGGGGCTTTTCTCGGTGGCTGGATCGGCAAGACGCTCTTCCATGTCCAGCTTGGCACCTTCTTCGACTTGCGCACGTGGGTACTCGCCATCCTCGGTGCGCTGGTGATCCTCGGTGGGTACCGCCTGATCATCGGAAGGCCAAGCGAGCCCTGACCGCTGTCCCGGGGCCGTCTCGATGATCTGCCACCAAGTCCTCCTCACCTCCCGTTCCTGGCCGATGGCATGGCGTTGCGCTGGCCACAACCGCGGGCCACCCGCCAAAGTCCAGGGAGGGCCGACCGTCCCTACCGCCTGACCTGTGCGGATTACGGGTGAAGGAGAGACTTGATGGCGCGGCGCTCGTCCATGGCGCGGTACCCCTCGGCAACCTCGTGCAGCGGCAGCGTGAGATCGAAGACCTTGCCGGGATTGATCTCGCCGTTGCACACCAGCTCGATGAGCTCGGGCAGGAAGCGGCGCACTGGTGCGGGGCCGCCGAGCAGGCCAACGTGGGAGGAGAACAGTTTCTCGCCGTCGAGATTCACCCCGTGCGGGACGCCGACGAATCCGACGAAGCCGCCGGGCCGCGTCGAGCGCAGGGCCTGCACCATCGACTCGGCCGTGCCCACGCACTCGAGCGTCGCGTCCGCGCCGATGCCGGCAGTGATGTCCTTGATGGCTGCGACACCGGCCTCACCGCGTTCGGTGACGATGTCAGTGGCCCCGAACTCGCGGGCGAGCTTCTGCCGTGGCTCGTGCCTGCTCATCGCGATGATCCGCGCGGCGCCCATCCGGGACGCCGACAGCACACCGAGCAGCCCGACGGCACCGTCACCCACCACGGCGACGGTCATACCGGGCTGCACCCTCGCCGCGACCGCGGCGAACCAGCCGGTGCCCATCACGTCCGACAGGGTCAGCAGGCTGGGGATGAGGTCGTCATCGGGCCGGTCCGGGGTGGCCACCAGGGTGCCGTCGGCCAGCGGGACGCGGAGCCACTCGGCCTGCGCGCCGAGAATGGGCTCGCGGTGCTGGCAGGAAGAGTGGAATCCCGCCTGGCAGTGCGGGCAGGTGTTGTCGGAAGCGAAAAAGGAGCCGATGACGAACTGGCCCGGCCTGATCGAACCGACGTCACTGCCGACCTCCTCGACGATGCCGCAATACTCGTGACCCATCGGGGAGGGTTGCGTCACCGGGCTGATGCCGCGGTAGTACCACAGGTCCGAACCGCACACGCAGGTCGCGGACAGCCGGACGATGGCGTCAGCTGGTTCGATGATTTTCGGGTCGTCGCGTTGTTCGAAACGCACGTCCCGGGGGGCATACAAAACTGTTCCTTGCATGATGCTGTCCTCGTCGATGGTGTCGATGGTGCGTAGGTTTTGAGCAGCTCTCCTCACCCGGGACCGACCACGTCATGAGTCACCTGTCCATCACCGCAGCCGTCCACGGCGACCAGCGATCTGAAGCGGAGTGTGGCGAGCACGTCACCGACGACGAGTACCACGCTCGCTGATCGATCGCCGCCTCACGCGGCCAGGCGTGACCAATCCGGCATCAGTTCGGCCCTGGCGGGCCCGGCTGGCGCCACCGCGAGCGTTCCGCCAGTCCACCGAGTTGATCGATTCCCACCCTGAGAAGGCAGGGTCACTACTCATCGATGGCGTACGCCAGCTCGACCATGACCGTGAGTTTCTGGCTCCCGGGCTCGATGGGGACGGGGGCAGCCGGGGCCGGTGCTGCTTCCCGGCCGAGCGGGCCCGGCGGGGTGGCTGGCACCTCGGTCAGCAAGTACATCCGGCCCAGCCGTACCCCGGCCGCGTCGGCCAACTGCCTGGCGTGTGCCTGCGCCTGCCGCACCGCGTCGGCCCGGGCCTGGGCCCGCAAGGCGCTGTCGTCAGAGATGGAAAAGCTCAGTTGCTGTATCCGCACAGCATCACCCGCTGCCTCACCGGCAGCGTCGATGAGACCACCAGCAGCATGCACGTCATGCAGGGTGGCGGTCACCTGGTCTGTCACTTCGTAACTGATGATCCGGCCGGTCGCTGGGTCGTACGTCGGGCTGACCGATAGCTGGCTGGTTTGCAGGTCCGCTGCGGCAACTCCCCTGCTCTTGAACATGTTGATCAGCGCGGTTGCCTTGCTGGTGTTCTCGTCGAGAGCAGCCTTCGCGCTCGGTCCACGGGTTTGGACTCCGACCACGACGGTCACCGTGTCCGGGGTCGTGGTGACCGTCCCGATGCCACGGGTGGTGATGCCCATCGAGGCGGCACTGGTCGCCGCGGTTGACCCGCTACCGCCGGCGCAACCAGCCAGCGCCAGCGCGCTGAGCGCAACGGCCACCACACTGCTCACGCCACGCCCCATCTCGATCTCCGTTCGCGGCTTCGAAGGTGCATCAGGATCCCTAAGACCATTGGCGCCCGGTACGCAGCCCCGGGAGCGCACGATCGTGGCACGGTTTGGAGGATCCGTGGCTTCCCTGGTCGGCGCTATCGTGCCCCCATGGGGGCTCCAACCAACGACATGGATGTTCTCCGCAAGCTCGAAGAGCTGGTGGAGGGCTCCGAGGTCTGGGAGATCACGCGGCACTACCGCATGCACCGCTACCGGCATTCTGATGCCCAATCTCAGACCGTCGAGGTTGAGATGATGTTCAACCACGACTCCGGATGGAAGATCATCGCTACGGACACCGCTCGCGGCATCTCCGCATCAGGTCCCCCGCATCCCGATCTCAAAGTGGTGATCGCCACGGTCCGCTGGCAGGACCTCGACGCTCAAGCCGTGCCACCGCAACGCTCCGTCGACACCTGAAGCACCCACCAAGCCGCAGTCTGGATGCAGACTGCTGTTTTTCGGGCCCGACAAACAGCAGTCTGCATCCAGACTGCGCGAGGTGTCAGGGGTCGGTGATGACGGGGACGATGGCGTCCAAGTTGGTGAGAGCCAGGATCCGGGCTGCGAGACTGTTCGGGGCCAACTGCACCAGCAGCCGAATGTCGTGGTCGGCGGCATGCTGAGCACCTTGGATGAGCAACCCGACGCCGGCGCTGCTGAGGTAGTCCGCCTGGCGCAGGTCAAGCGTGGTCGATGCGGTGCCGGTGAGCGCCTTGAGCAGGCCGTCACGCAGGGTCGTCGCAGCGGCGAGGTCAAGCTCGCCGCGCAGTTCCAGGTGCCGACCCCCGTCAGATCGGGGGTTGACGATCAGCTGGGCAGGCACCGGCGACACCACCGGGACGCGCAGAATCGGCTGGATCGGTTCCGGGAACGAAGGGTGATGGGGCGGAGCTGGTAACCGGAACTGGACGTGGGTGCCGTCGGCGCTCGGGGAGACGGTGAGGTCGGTGGCGATCTCACGCACGATGAGCAGGCCGCGCCCACGGTGACTGTTGTCGGGGAACGCGGGCCGCCAGTGACCGAAATCGCGCACCTCGACGTCGATCGATCCGTCGCTGTGGTGGGTGACGTGACAGGTGAACTCCCCTTGATCGCTGGTGGCGGCGTAGGCGTGTTCCACCGCGTTGGCCGCGACCTCTCCCAAGGTGATCTGCAGATCGTCACAGAGGTCGGCGGGCAACGCACTAGCGCGGGCCCAGGCGCGGACGGTCCGGCGCAGGCCGGTCAACTGCGCAGGATCGGCGGGTAGTCGCTGGTGCAGCGGCGCCGGCCGGTAGTGAGCTGCGATAAGGGCGATGTCATCAGCCGGACCTGTGTCGGGCAGCGCGGCAGCCAGCAACCCATCCAGCACGGTGGCCGGTGCCTGGCCGCGCAGCTGGGCCGCGGTCGCGGCCAGGTGACCGAGACCCTCGTCAATGACTTGACCGCGGCGCTCAATGAGCCCGTCGGTGTAGAGCAGCAAGCACGTTCCGGGCTCGATACGGGTGGTGGCCCCGAGGTAGGGCGGGCGGCGCGGCAGGCCCAGCGGGCCGCCGGCACCATCGGTGAGGTAACGGACGTCGTCGGGCTCGACCAGCAGCGGCGGCGGGTGCCCGGCGCGGGCCCAGCACAGCTGCCCGCTGCCGAGGTCCAGGATCATCACCGCGGCGGTGGAAGCCAGCGCACCCGGGATACCCGCAGCCAGGCGATCCAGATGCTCCAGCGCGGAGGCCGGGGAGTCGCCATGCAGCAGCGCGGTAGCCAGCGCGGTGCGCAGCTGACCCATGACCGCCGCGGCTGCGGCGCCCTTCCCGACGACATCACCGACCACGATGGCTACCTGCTGCCCGTCGAGGGCCAGCACGTCATACCAGTCACCACCGGCTGCCACTTCGGGTGCGCCTGGCCGGTAGCGCGCGGCCAGCGCGAGTCGCTCGAACTCGGGTAATCGGCGTGGCAGCAGGCTACGCTGCAAGGTGTCCGCGATGGTGTGCTCGGCCTGATAGAGCCGAGCCCGGTCCAGTGCCTGCCCGCACTGCCCGCTGAGGGTGAGGATCGTGGCGCGCTCCTGGGGGCTGAATGGGGGCGCCGGCTCGCCGAAGTGCAGCCCGAGAGCGCCGATGACGCTATCGCCGGCAACCAGGGGCACCGCCACCTGCACCTGCAGGGGCAGATCGGGGTCGAAGGGCTCGTCCTGCCACGCCTGCGCGGAGCGTTGTCCCAGCCATACCGCTTGAGCGGTGCGTACCGCGTGCGCCAGGGGGTGTGCCGCGTCAATCGCCAGCCGCACGTCGGCCTTGAGGAAGCCCCGGGCTGCCAGCACGGCGAGCTGATCGTGCATGCCCCGCCACATCACCACCGCGGCGACGGCACCGAGCTCAGCGGCGTAGCTGATAATCACCTGGGCGACCTCGCCGACGCGGGTAGCGCCCGACAACGCGGAGAGGATGCGATGGAACCGCTCCGCGGCCTGCCGCGCGGCAGTTTCCGAGGTCAACAATTGCGCCCGGTGCAGGGCTTGGGCGCACTGGTCAGCCAGGGACATCACCGCGGTGCGTTCCGCCTCGGCAAATCGGCGCGTCCGGGCAAACGCGGCGGCCAGGACGCCCAGACAGCGGTCGTTGATCAACAACGGCAGGTCGACGTGCGCTAGGTAGCCGTACTCCCCGAGCAGCGGTACCAGTTCCGGATCCGCCGCCTCGCAATCGGCCAGCGATTCCAGCCACACCGGGCGACATTGGCGGGCCGCATCGGAAGCGGGCGTCGGTACGCTCAGCGGCACCGTTGACCAGGTGCGTTCCATCTCCGGCGGCCAGCCGTGCCCGGCTACCCAGTCCAGCGAGCCATCCCGCAGCTCATACAGCACAGCCGCAGGGGCATCCAGCAGCTGCATGAGGTGGGTCACCGCAACCTGCGCCACTTCGGCGGGGGTCGCCGCGGCAGACAGCGCGGTGGCGGCCTGCGCCAGCAACTCCAATCGGTGTTCGGCGACCCGGCGGAGCTGGCCTAGCTGCAGGTGCGCGTTGACTCGGGCAAGCAACTCACCGGCGGTGAACGGTTTGACCAGGTAGTCGTCTGCACCGGTAGTGAGGCCCTCGGTGGCGGCGTCTTGCCCAGCGCGCGCGGACAGCAGCAACACGGGCACCCGGGCGGTGCGTGGGTCTGCCCGCAGCGCTGTGACCAGCCGCAGGCCGTTCACGCCGGGCATCATGACGTCGCTGACGATCAGGTCCGGGGGCTGCGCGGTGGCCTCAGCCAGCGCCGCCGCTCCATCCGGGACAGTGTGCACGTGGTAGCGGGCACCGAGTAGCCGCGCAAGGTATTCGCGCATGTCGGCGTTGTCATCGGCCACCAGCACCCGCCCCATGGTCGGCCCGGGTGGCTCCGCGCCGGCGAGCCGCAGTTCCGCTACCCCTTCGGGCACGTTGGTACCGTCTGGTAGCCACCGCAGCGCTTCTTCCACAAACGGCACGGCGCCCTCGCTGGCTCCGGTCGCCGCCGAGGCCGGCACGATCTGCTCGGTGGGTAGATGCGCGCAGCCCAGCGGCAGCGTCACGGTAAATGCTGTGCCCTCTCCCAGCGCCGAGTCGGCGGTGATCTGCCCGCCGTGTAGGGCGACCAGCTCTGCCACCAGCGCCAGCCCGATACCGCTACCTTCGTGACTGCGGGCGCGGGCACCGTGGATGCGGTGGAAGCGGTCAAACAGCCGGGGTAGTTCCTGGGCCGGGATGCCGGTACCGGTATCGGCCACCGTCGTTACCGCCGCATCGCCGCTGCGGCGCACCGTGATACTGATGTGGCCCTCGAAGGTGAATTTCAGCGCGTTGGACAGCAGGTTGAGAACCACCTTCTCCCACATCTCGCGGTCGACGTAGACGGGCTCTCCCAGGTCGGCCCAGTCCAGCTCGAACCGCAGTCCGGCACGTTGGATTGCGGAGCGGAACACGCTGGCCAGCTCGGCGGTGACCGCCCCCAGGTCGACCGGCTCGAACCGGGCTTGAAGGCGGCCTGCCTGCAGCCGGGAGAAGTCCAGCAGCGTGTTGACCAACTTGCCCAGCCGCAACCCACTGCGGTGGATCATGTCTAACTCGGTCCGCAGCCGGGCAGGGTCGAGATGTTCGGTGGCGCGAAGCTCGGCGACCGGCCCCATGATCAGCGTCAGCGGGGTGCGGAATTCGTGGCTGACGTTGGAAAAGAACTCGGTTTTGGCCCGGTCCAGCTTGGCTAGTGCCTCAGCACGCCGGCATTCGGCTTCATACGCCCGCGCATTGACCAAGCCTGCGGCGATCTGACTGGCCACCAGCTCGACGAAGCCCTGGTACCGGTCATCGTACGGACGGTGCGGATTGAGCCCTACAACGACAAATCCCGCGACCGGGCCCTGGCCGGGCGTCGCCGCCAGCGGCACCGCAGCAGCACGGATCGGAGGCTGGGTCCAAGCGCCTGCCGGCAGCGGCCCGAACCGGGTCGCGAGATCCTCGACGAGCACGGCCTGCCCGGTGCGCATCCGGGAGATCGGCCAGCTCGTCTCGTCATCACCGGGCTCGATCTTGCTCGGTGCTCCGGCAGCACCGGCTTCGATGCCTGTTGTGCACGCCAGATGGGCGATTCCCCGATCATCGAAGAGATAAGTCAGGCTGAAGGGCAGGCTGTGGAGGTTGGCGCCGAGCTGCTCGCGCACCGCAGCGAGCACGTCGTCCAGGGTTCGGGCCGCTGCCACCGCCGCAGCCAGGTCCCGCAAGGTCGCCATGCGACGCTCGCTCAACACCCGGTCGGTGTCCTCGCTGACGACGCATAACATGCCTACGACCTGGCCACCCTCGTCGGCCAATGGGCTGTAGGAAAAGGTGTGGTAGGTCTCCTCCGGGTAACCCGAGCGCTCCAGAAACAGCAGCAAGCTTTCGTCCCACGTGGCCACCCCGGTTGCCAGCACAGACTCGATCCGCGGACTGATGTCATGCCAGATCTCCGCCCACACCTCACGAGCTGGCCGCCCCAGTGCCCAGGGATGCTTGGCGCGCAACGTGTCACGCCAGTAGGCGTCGTTGTAGAGAAACGTCAGGTCGGGCCCCCAGCCCAGCCACATCGGAAATCGTGATGTCAGCAGGATGCGAACCACGCTGCGCAGGCTCGCCGGCCAATCCTTCACCGGACCCAGTGGCGTTGCCGACCAGTCCGACGCCCGCATCCGCTTGGCCAACTCGCCCTCACCCACAAACGGCAAGGTTGCGTGCGGCTCGCCCGGGTCACTCACCCGGTTGCCCTGCCCGGCGCCGCCGGCTCGCCTTGGGGTTGGCCAGGGCAGCGAGTGGTGGGGCGGGTTATGCTCGGCGTGCGCCTCGCGCCGTACTCGGTTCCGGGCTGTTGATCACGACTAAACACGCGCCGGCACGCGCTCCGCATGACCTGGACTGTAGCGCGAATCTCAGGTGCACGGGACGTTGCTGCCTACGCCAAACAAGCGTTACCGATCGTGCCCCCACCACCTGAGTACAGCCGCGTTGAAGGATGCAGACTGCGGTTAACGGACCCCTATAATTGTGGTCTGCATCCTTCAATGCACCCGGGCGTGATTAAAGGGAATGCGTCGTTAACAGACCGAGCAGACGAGCTAGCCGGGCACGTCCGCGACCAGAATCGCGGTCAAGCGGAACCGAGACCGGTGGTCGAACTTCCTGAGCCAGCTGAGCGCAACGGGGACACAGTGGACCGGCACAAGTGACCAGCGCGGCGACATAGACCACATGCCCACACATCGCGGCATAGGTTCCCTGCCGGGCAGCTATGCCGCGCGCCGCGGCGTCATCGCTGACCAAGTGGTCAAGTCCATCCACGGTGCAGGTGAATGACGATGCCGCACAAGCTGATCCAGCAAGCTTCACCACGCCATCCTCCCTGTCTTTTTCAGGGCCGGCCGCCAGCAGTGTGATCAAGGTGGCGGTCCCCAGCCCTTGATGCCGATTTGGACGCGGGAAGTACCGTCCCAGCCTTCGTCGGCGCGGCGCAATAAAAGAGCAGAACATCTGTACGTACACCCCCGCGGTCGCTCAGTAGCGACCCCCGTAGCTGCGCCCAACGAGAGGTACCTATACGGTATTAGAGCAGCTGGATAACGGTCAGTGATAGTCATCGGCCTTGAGCATCGGGTCATCCCGGGGAACCGGCTCCCCCGAAGAGAGCAGCAATTAGGCCATTGCGGTGAACGCGGGCTACACTTTAGTTAATTCACTCAACGAGGTGAGTGGTGTATACGGCACCGGCCCGCCATGGTAGTGATCGCCCAGAAACGAGGCCGCTAGCATCCGACCAGACAGCAGGACAAATAAACACACGGCTATGTCAACATCCCCGAGAACATATCCTGCAAGGTCTCGGGAATGACACAACCAAGCACTGTAGAGCTGACTTAGGTACCAACTTGCTTCGCACCCGGCTCGCTTTGCGAGCACACCTTCTGACGAACTGATGTGCGCAGGAAAAGCTGCCATGCCCGGAAACGTAGCCGCCGGTACCGCGCCCTTGCGCTCGCCGGGTCGGCGCGGTGCCAGCCACCAGCCCGGCACTCGCGCGCTTGCAGCAAGAGGGCCCGGCCACCGCGTTGACCGGCCAGCACCGCGTACCACGCCGCAGAGCCCGGTGACCACGACGAGTAATGCCGGTGTTCTATGTTTCCCGGCATGGACACCATGCCGGCCAGCAGAATCTCGGGCGTATTTCTGGGCCAAGACCGCCGGCTGAGGCTGGCCTGGCGGATCGTCCTGGCCTGGATCGGATTTTTCGGTTGCCTCCTGGTTGTCGGGGTGGCGATCCAGGCGATGACTTCCTGGCTACCCGAGGTGACCTCCAACGCTGCGGCCAGCGTGGGCATCGCGGCCAGTGCACTGGGGCTGGTATGGCTGCTGCGGCGGCACGTCGACCGGGGGCCGTGGTCCGGCATCGCCCTCACCCTGGACCGCGCAGCGATCCCCCTGCTGCTGTCCGGCATCGTGCTGGCCGGCGTGGTCAGCGTGGTTGCCGCCGCAGCCACCGTACAGCTGGGGCTGGCCGATTGGGGCTGGTCGGCCAACACAACGAAGGACGTGGCCACGAAAGGCTTGGCGATCACCGTCATCCTGATCGCCCTGTCCACCGTACTGGTGCAGGCATTCCCGGAGGAACTGGTCTTTCGTGGCTACATGTACGCCAACCTGGGTGAGACGCTCCCGCTGTGGGCCGCGGTGGTCAACAGCTCGCTGATTTTCGGGTCGATGCACGTTTTTTCCAACCAGCAGGCAGCCACCACCGTCGCGGAGCACGTGATCTACGCGGTGGCAGCGACCGGGTTCGGGCTGATGCTGGCGGCCTGCCGGACGGTCAGCGGCACGCTGTGGCTTGGCATCGGCTTCCACTGCGGATTTGACGTGTGCAACAACCGCGTGACCATAGTCCACCACGGTGCCTTTATCCCGGCATGGCTGGTTGTGCTTGCCGTGTTGGTCATCGCAGCGGCATTCACTATCGCGGTCCGCCAGTGGCGTGCTCCCGTGGATTGGCGCGCGATCCCCGGTGGCACCTGATATGTGACCTAGAGCCATATGTGACTTAAAGCCGCGGCCCTGACTACCGGAACCACAAGGGGTCTGGCGATGAACGCAAGCAATGCGCCATCGGGTGTCCAAAACGTGTCCGTCCTTGTTGGAGAACCGATCGTTCGATCACTTGCTGGGGTTCTCGGCGATCACCGGCACCGATGCGGTCAGCGGCAACCACCGCAGCATCGACGGTTTGCAAGGTACCGAAACGAACACCTACCAGGGGAAATCGTATCCAGTGGCCTATCCGGCGGACTACGCCATGCCTACCGATCCCGGCCACGAGTTTTCTGATGTTCTCGTGCAGCTGGCCGGCGAGAACGCCCAGCGGCGTATCGCCCACGCGAAAAGCGTCCTGACCAAAGCAGACGCCCGGGACTACCTACACGAGGTCGAGCGCAGGTTGATCGACTCGCCATCGGCCCCGAGCTAGATCACCTGGACCTCGAAGATGCGCCGACCATACGGCAACGAAGCCCTGATCGAGGTCCTCGCAGGGCTATCCAGGCGCAGCGACTCAACCCCGACCGGTCATGGCGGCCAGAGTCCACGCCGATGATCAACGGGACCTCGGACATCGAGGGCTGAGCACGCCGGGTTCGACTGATCCGTGTGGTGCGAAGATGACAGCCATCTAATCACGGACGACAGGTGATGTCCCGAAACGTTCGGCTGTTAACCGTTTGACATCTACGGGAAGCGGCAGCTCGTGGACACTTCGTTGAACGACATATAGTTCGCGTTGCGCCGCACCATCACCCGCAAAGGCGGCAATCGACAATTCTGGGTAAGCGTTGGCTATCGCCACAATCGCGCCCGCACCACCCACAGCCGAGCACATCAACAGGAGGCTGCTCGATCCCGTATAGATAGCACAGCTGCTGGCGGTCACCTCATCCAACAAACGCTTCGGATCTCCTGTGCTATCTTTACATCCGGCGATCGGCAAGGAGTCGAGATCGTGCACGTCTACGCCCGGCGGATACAGCGCTGGCCAGTGATATGCAAGCACAGGAAGCTCACCCGCCGCATTCTTTACTTCCTTATAATGTCGCGCTATGTCATCCGAACCCGGGGCACTCAGGATACAATCGGCACCAGCTTCAACCGCCGCTTCCGTTAGCCGACATGCACCATCGGTTGACGACGCGCCAACACCTGCGATCACGACAGCATTGCCATGGATTCCTTCCACGAGTCCCGCCAACAGGGCGGCTCGCTCCCCCTTGGTCAACGCCTTGAACTCGCCCGTGCTACCAGCGACCAGAACCGCCCGCACGCCACGGTCTACGAGATTTGCGGCATGCCTCACAGTTCCCGAAATATCAACCCTGCGCTCATCATCGAACAACGTCACCAACGCAACCCCAACACCGACAAAAGGAGCAGCGTTCACAGTAGAGTAATTCTCCGTCACACACGAAACAGTACTGACGCACCAACGGCAGCACCACCTTGGCGACCTGCTCGGCAATCTTGGAGCTAAAACGGCTTGTACCGTAATAGGCCAGGCTGATCTCCAGGATAATGCAGGATTCTGACCGCCGGCGGCCGACCGGCCCCAGCGCGTGCACATGATCTGGTTGCGGCCCGGGAAACACGCACTGAAGACGATGGTCGGCGCGCAGCCTCAACAACCCGCTTGGCCGGCGTTAACGGTGCCACCGCGTAGGTTCACCCGATCGAGGTTAAGCCCGACGTACTTTATCGCGACATCTGTGCTCCTCTTTTATGTGGTAGATGTCCGCGGCCAGCTGGCTCAGCGACGATCGCGATGGCGGGCGCGATGGCAGGGCAGAGATGGACCACCGGTGCCGGGCCGCCGTACCAGGTGGGCGCAGGCCCGTGTCGCGCTACCCCTGCCCCAAGGTGGTCAGCACACCTTCCGGCCGGTATGTGCACGCCAGCGAGCTGCTTGGCGCAGCCAGGCAACCAGCGACGCTGGTCCACACCGCCACAGTGTGCCGATGAAACTTTCGCCGGCGACCGGGCTATTTCACCACTGATGCCTGGCCGGTCCCATCACCGTAACTCATGGACGGGGGATTGCCGTGCTTCCGAGATCTTCCCGATGGGCGCAGACGATCCTTGCGGCAACGTGTCTTGCGGTCGGCGGGCTGCTTGTCTTGCATTTTTCCATGACACTCTTATATGTCGCACCCCGGAACCTGATTTCGGCTCGCGCCGATAAAGCCATCAACTCCTATATGCTTCCGTACTTCGACCAGGAT
>JAJPIR010000331.1 GCA_021324675.1 Actinomycetota bacterium | reverse complement strand
TGCGCTCAACCAGTTGACCCAAGTTCCCCTGGGGACGCTCGTGCTCATCGACGAGAACTGAACACAATGAAAGGACAGCATGTGAACAGTAGGAAGCTCGCCGGCGCTAGTGCTGCCAGCGTCGGCGCGGCCACCGCCGTCGCGGCCCTGCTGCTGGGGACCCTGTCCGGCTCCGCTGGCGAAGAACCCACCGCCTCGGCATTCGGGATCGCCGCGGAAGGGTTGCTGCCGATCGCGCCCACACCCAAGGTGGAGGCGCCACCGGACGAGCGTAAGGCGCTCCTTGAGGTACCCGGCCCGGATTCGCACGGAATTTATGTCGGGGTACTGAAGGTGGAGGCGGAGAAGTTCCGCTCCAAGGCGACCGCCGTCAAGGTGGACATCCTCGGGATCAAGCTCAAGGTCCTTGAGGCGACCTGCGAGGACGGTCACGGCGACTCGTCGATCATCAAGACTGACGACGGTGGCAAGTCGTCGTCGCCTGTTGGTCAAGAACTCAACCTGTCGCCAATTCTCAAGGTCGAGTTCAACCGGCAGCATCACGACCACGACAAGCTGACCGTCGATGCGGCAGTGATCTCCCTGCTGCCCGCTGACAAGCGCAATGCAGTCCTCTCCGCCAAGGACCTCAACCTGTTCCAGAGCGTCGCATCGAACAAGTACAAGGTTCCGACGATGGCTCAGGTCCAGGATGCGCACACGAAGTCCGGGGCACCCGCAGGAACGCCTGCCACGGTGACTGACCTGCTGAGTTCGCTGAAGACTCTCAACCCGAACTTGGTGTCCCCCACGGCTGGCCACGGCGCGCTGGAAGAGATCGTGATCTCCTCGGCCAGCTGCCGCGAGCACCACGAGAACCGTCCGCCGCAACATGAAGCGCCGCCGCCGAAGCCGGTCGAGGCGCATCTGCCGGTCACCCACTGATCTGATCGGCACATTCGAGGGGCTGGCACGCATCCTGTGCCAGCCCCTCCGTCTGTTGGTGGCCCTTCAAGTACCGCCAACTCGCCTCTGCGCCACTCATCACTGCTGCCAACCCTGTTGACCTCACCCATCTGGTCCCCAACACCGTCATCAGCGACCGGTGCACCGTAAGATCGGCCCCGTGACCTCTGAGCGGCGTCTGACTCATGTGGATGACCATGGCGCCGCACGGATGGTCGATGTGTCGGATAAGCAAGTCTCCGCACGCGAGGCAGTGGCCTCGGGGATCTTCCGCACGACCGAGGAAGTAGTGCGGTTACTACGCGCTGAGCAGCTACCGAAAGGCGACGCACTGGCCACCGCCCGCATCGCCGGCGTTATGGCAGCCAAGCGAACGCCCGACCTGATCCCGCTGTGCCATCCCCTTGCATTGACTGGAATCAACGTGGATCTGCACCCTGAGGGTTGCGAGGTGCACATCACTGCCACCGTCCGGACCACCGACCGCACCGGGGTGGAGATGGAAGCCCTGACTGCGGTCGCCGTCGCCGGCCTGGCGCTGCACGACATGGTCAAAGCAGTCGATCCCGCTGCGGTACTCGACGCGGTACGGGTTGAGCGCAAGGCAGGTGGGAAGACCGGACTGTGGACTCGCCGGCCTGCTCAGCCAGATTCCTGAATCCCATGTCCCCGGGCGTGCGGTGCTGTCGCCATCACCGACAATAGGGTTCACCGCAGGTTGACCTGTGCGTGGCAGGACGGCATGAGCCCAGGAGGACTGATGACAACGTCGACCCGTCGTGCTGCGGTCGTGGTGGCATCCAACCGGGCCGCGGCCGGTGTCTACGCTGACCGCACCGGCCCAATGATCGCAAAGTGGCTCTGCGAACGTGGTTACCAGACCCCTGATCCCGTCGTGGTACCCGACGGATCACCCGTGCGCAAAGCGGTAGCCGCAGCGGTGGCAGAGGCAGTCGACGTCGTGCTGACCACCGGCGGCACCGGGATCAGCCCCACCGACCGCACCCCGGAAGCCACCGAGCCGCTGCTAGACCGGCACCTACCGGGCTTGGCCGACGCCATCCGCTCGGCTGGGCTGCCACAGGTACCCACCGCTGTGCTGTCCCGCGGTCTGGCCGGAGTGGCCGGCCAGACGCTGGTGGTCAATCTCCCAGGCTCCACCGGAGGAGTCCGCGACGGCTTGGCAGTCCTCGACCAAGTACTCGACCACGCCGTCGAGCAGTTGCATGGCGCAGACCATGCCGGCAGCGGAACCGGTCAGCCCGCCCTACCTGCCCGAGCGCATAGCCACGAACACAGCCCCGCACCCAGCCATCAGCACACCCCTGACCCGGGGCACTCGCCAACTGCCGCGCCTCCCGGCGTCGTCCTTCGCGCAGTCGTCACCGAGGAGGCGCTCGATGTCGAGGAACACGCCCGGCTGGTAAGCCAATCAGCCGCTGGCGCGGTGGTGACATTCTCCGGAGTGGTGCGAAACCGTGACGGGGGTCGCGGGGTGCAGGCGCTGGAGTACTCCAACCATCCCAGCGCCGACGAGGCGATCACCCGAGTCGCCCACCAGATCGCCAAGGCGCACCCAGACGTGCTGGCGCTGGCTGTCAGCCACCGGGTCGGACCCCTGACAATCGGCGACTCCGCGCTGGCCTGCGCGGTCGCCGCGCCCCACCGGGCGGCAGCCTTCGCGGCGTGCGCAGCGTTAGTCGACGAGGTCAAACTTCAGCTACCGATCTGGAAGCGGCAGGAGTTCACCGACGGCACCGAGCAATGGGTCAACTCCCCCTGACAAGTCCCTTGCCACAAGTTCCGCGCCGATCCCGGCGTGTCGCGCCCTCGTGAACCTTGTGACGACCCGACGTGCTCAAAGGCGGCTGGACCGGCGCTGCGTAGCCCGATATCCTCCCGGCCAGCACTAACCGTAAGCCCGGGATAAGTGTCCGATTTATTCGCCTCTCGTGGCAGCGGGGCCGTTGACCATGTCGATGGTTAGCCGCCCGCGAATGGCGGCAGCACATCCAGCTCTGCTGTTGCAGGCAGCCGGGTAGCGCGGTCGCGCACCGCAACCGAATCAAGCAGGAAGCTACAGCTAGCGAGCACCTTGCTCAGCTGCTCACCATGCCGAGCAGCGATCGCGTCGAGCGCATCGCCGACTGTGGCACCATCGTGGACCTCAACGTTTTCGCTGGCCAAACCGGCAGCAGCACGTGCTGCCGCAAAGTACCGCACGGTTACCACGGTTGAGCCTCCGATCACGTCGCCGGGCGGGTCAGCGAGACCTAGTTTGAGTCATCGATCCCGAGCCCCTCACGAGGGGGTCACCAGATTGGGTCTGGCGTGGCGCAGCATCCGAGACCGACGCTCCCCTACAGATGTCAACTCATTCACGTCGCAGCTGATTCCATTCGCTACGGCAACACCCTGCCCATTGCAGACTGCCGGAAACCCTGATTGCCTCCATTTGCGGCCTCGGCAAGTCTGAGTTCTGGATAAAAGAAGGTATTTTCTCCGCAAGTACCGACATGGCAAGACGTGTAGGTTGGCTGCGGTTGAGACGACGTAACCAGGGGTTGGCGGCCCTTGAAGAGCGGCCAGCTGGTGGGGGAGAGGCGTTACAGCCTGTCACCGGGTGGACACATCCCGTGTGTTTGTCTTCCTCACGTGCGGAGGTAGTCTTGACCATGTGCCGCACTATCGGATGGCCGAGGTTGCTGAGCTGTTTGGCGTAAGCGATGACACCGTTCGGCGGTGGGCGGATTCGGGGCAGTTGACCGCGATTCGTGATGCCGGTGGCCGCAAGGCGGTGGACGGGGTGGAGCTGGCCGCGTTCGCCAAAGCGCAGGCGCACGCGACACCGGATCCGTCCATGGTGGATCGCTCGGCTCGCAACCGTTTCGTCGGCCTGGTCACCGAGGTGGTTACCGATCAGGTCATGGCGCAAGTGGAGATCCAGTGTGGACCCCACCGGGTGGTCTCGCTGATGAGCAGCGAAGCGGTGAGAGAACTGGGGCTGGTGCCGGGAGTACTTGCGGTGGCTGTGGTCAAGTCGACCCAGGTGATGGTTGAGACCCCGGGAGGGCGTGCATGAAGCGACTGGTCATGATCGTGCTCGCGGCCGGGCTTGCGGTCACCGCTTGCGGCGGTGGCCAGACGGCAACGTCGGGTCAGCAGCGGGTACCGGTCACCGTGTTCGCTGCGGCCTCTCTCAATAACGTGTTCACGAGATTGGAACCGCAGTTCGAAGCCGCCAACCCCGGTGCTGACCTGCGTTTCAACTTCGGCGGCTCATCCGATTTGGCCCAGCAAATCGTCCACGGCGCGCCTGCGGACGTGTTCGCCTCGGCCAATGAAGCCCAGATGAAGGTCGTGCAGAACGAGGGGAAGGTAACCGGCACGCCGGAGCCGTTCGTCACCAACGTGCTCACCATTGTCGTACCTGTCGGCAACCCGAAAAATATCCATTCCTTCGCCGATCTGGCCAAACCGGGGGTCACCGAGGTGGTGTGCGCTGCGCAGGTGCCCTGTGGTGCGGCCACGAAAAAGATTGAGAAAGACACCAACATCACGCTCAGCCCGGCCAGCGAAGAACAGGACGTGCTGGCGGTACTGTCGAAGGTGCAAGCCGGAGTCGCCGACGCTGGGCTGGTCTATGTGACCGACGCCCGCAGTGCCGGCGGCAAGGTTCAGGAGATCAATTTTCCGGAGGCGACCAAAGCCGTCAACGTCTACCCGATCGCCGCGATCAAAGATGCCCCGCACACCGAGCTTGCGCAGGCATTCGTGACGTTCATCCATAGCCCGACGGCTCAGCAGCAATTCGCCTCCGCCGGCTTCGGCGCCGCGTAATCTGCGCCAGGCTGTCACCAGCACCGCTCGCGTGACGCAGACGAAAGATCCGCATACCGTCCACACCGGATTGCCGCGTGTGCTGTGGCTGCCTGCACTGATGGCCTTCGCGCTGATCGTGTTGCCGGTGATCGGGCTGGTCGTTCGCGCGCCCTGGTCCCGGTTCGGCGCGTTGGTCACCAGCCCATCGGCGCTGGCCGCGCTGGAGCTTTCGCTGCGGACCGCGGCGGTGTCCACCCTGCTGTGCGTCCTGCTCGGCGGCCCACTGGCGGCGGTGCTGGCTCGGGGAACCCTGCCGGGTCTTCGACTGCTGCGCTCGGTGGTGCTGCTTCCCCTGGTGCTGCCGCCGGTAGTCGGCGGGTTGGCGTTGCTGTACCTGCTGGGTGTCAGCGGGTTTGCTGGGTATGTCCTCGACGTCGCTTTCGGTGTCCGCGTCCCGTTCACCACCACAGCGGTGATCCTGGCGCAGACCTTCGTGGCGATGCCATTCCTCGTGGTCAGCCTGGAGGGTGCGCTACGCACCGGCGAGCAACGCTACGAGTCGATCGCTGCGACCTTAGGCGCCAGGCCGTGGACGGTATTCCGGCGGATCACCGTCCCGCTGGTGCTGCCCGGACTCGGGTCCGGCACGGTGCTCAGCTTCGCCCGCTGCCTCGGCGAGTTCGGCGCCACCATCGCTTTCGCCGGCAGCTTGCAAGGCGTGACCCGAACGCTGCCCTTGGAGGTCTACCTGCAGCGCGAAGTCGACGCAGACGGCGCGATCGCGCTGTCGTTGCTGCTGGTCGTGGTGGCCATCGTGGTCATCGTGGTGGGCCGGCCACGTTCGGCCGAAGGGTTGCGGTGAGCTGCCGTGCTGCATGCCGAGGTGGTCGTCCAGCGCGGCGAGTTCACCCTCGACGTGGCGGTGCACGTGGCGCCCGGCGAGGTAGTGGCGGTGCTGGGGCGCAACGGATCGGGCAAGTCCACCCTGCTCAACGCGGTTGCCGGGCTGCTGCGTCCAGACCGCGGACGCATCGCGCTCGGTGACCGGGTGCTCACCGACACCGCAACCGGCATGGTGCTCCCGCCACACCAGCGGCGCATCGGATTGCTGGCCCAGCAGCCGCTGCTGTTCCCCCACTTATCAGTGCTCGACAACGTCGCATTCGGCCCACTGGCGACCGGGACCAGCCGGCGAGAAGCCCGCCAAGCGGCGTTGCAGCACCTCACCGAAGTCGATGCGGCACAGTTCGCGGCCCGGCGTCCCGGGCAGCTGTCGGGCGGCCAGGCGCAGCGCGTCGCGCTGGCTCGAGCGCTGGCCTCACAACCTGAGCTGCTGCTGCTGGATGAGCCGCTGTCCGCGGTAGACGTCGAATACGCTCCGGCGTTGCGATCGCTGCTCCAAACGGTGCTGGCCGACCGCGTCGCCCTCATCGTGACCCACCAGGTGATCGACGCCTTGATGCTGGCCGATCAGGTTGTGGTACTCGACGCTGGCCTCCTGGTGGAACAGGGCCCGACACGGGAAGTGCTCACTCGGCCCCGAAGCACCTTCGCCGCCCGCTTGGCGGGGCTCAACCTGGTCACCGGTATCGTGACGGCATCCGGATTACTGGCTGACGACGGTACCGAGCTATCCGGTCAGCACGGATACCCTGCCGCCGGCACGGCAGCAGTCGCTGTGTTCACACCGGCAGCGGTGTCGGTATACGTCGATCCACCCAAAGGCAGCCCCCGCAACGTCATCCCCGATCGGGTCGAAGCCATCGAACCCAACGGCACCCTCGTGCGCGTTCGCGGCGCCAGCGGGCTGGCAGCAGACATCACTCCCGCCGCCGCGGTCGAACTCGGGCTACACACCAATGCCCAAGTCTGGTTTGTGGTCAAAGCAACCGAGGTTGCTATCTACCCCCAGCACCCAAAGGCCAGCAGCAATGATGCTGCGATACCCAACCGCGACGCACCACCTCACGCAGGACCCCAGATCAGTAGGAGGTGACGCCGTCTCCGCCTTCGCGGTCAACATCAACTACGCCATCTTCTTGCGCGGGGGCAACGAAGATGGTGCTGCCGCCCGGGTCGCGCTGGAACCAGTCGACACGGAGAGAATGCTTCACCGGTGCCATATCATCCACTACGCCCTGTCCAGCCATGAGAGCCGTCCCTTCCTCCCCATATGTCGCGGCTACAGCAAAGATCAATATTAGCAACGGTGGGTGGACCGGATACCACGGGGTGTAACCCCTAATCTTTCAACACAGTACGTACACCCCAGAGTCGTGACGCAAACGATTGCGGCTCGTCGCAGCTGGTAACCCGGTCTGCTCCAACGCCGGCCACCCTATCCACGGGCGTAGGGGGGCTCGCTGCGGGGTACCTGGGCGCTAGTCCACCCTTATCGCGTCAGGGTCGGCTGTGTATATGCTTCACGAGACCTGATACGTAAAGATCGGACAGCAAGGTGCT
>JAJPIR010000160.1 GCA_021324675.1 Actinomycetota bacterium | reverse complement strand
TCGACAATGTCCGGTCGATCACCTCACATATGGAGCGACTCGTCCGTGCCAGCGAGATCAACGATGTGATCCGCCAATCAGCGTAAAGACCTATATCTCATGACACAGTAGTTCTCGAAGGTCAGGCCATCTTCAGTCAACGTAGGGTAGCGCACCTTGGGCATCATGACGCGTTCTTGGATCACATATGAATCATTTACTGCCCGCGCCAACGCTCTCTGCCAGTCGTCATGATCCACCTGCCACCCGCAGACGACGCCATGGCCGCCATAGTCATCGTTGGGCTTGAGGACCAGGTTTTCTCGGTGAGCACAAGCAAAAGGCAGCAAGTCGATGGCTTCCCCATGGTAGGTCGTACGGCCAGGGCCCAGCAGCCGGGTCCACGGCACATGCTGCTCCGCGGCGGCCACTTCCTGTGGAGAGAGTGCCTCGCTAGTACGCGGATCAGTAAGCAACGCGAAGGCAGATTTCTTATTTGGCAGATGCGCGCTAAAAGAATTGATCATGACACAAGTCCCGCTAGACCACGCACGCGTCAAGGGATGGTCGATGAGGGCGGAACCGTAACGAGATAACAAATCGTTGAGCACGGCACGTCGATAGACAATGGTAATCGGATGTCGATGTCCTTGGACATCATCGATGTACAGGTCCTCCCGTTCGCGTCCGCAACGTAAGTCGTCGACGGAGCAGATGACAGCCGGCACTCCCTGGCGGCGCAGCTCGGCCCGTAACATGTCAAATTCCCAACCGAATTGCGACTCCCCACATTCGACGATGGCCACCCGCGGTCCGTCACCAGGCATACCACCCGCCGACCAAGCGCGGAGAAGGCAGTCAGCCATTTGTTGACGGGCCGGGCTAGCCTCTACCCGATAATGATCAATGAAAACTTGCATAGCCGGCGCACCCAGGAAGATCTCAGCCAATGCTTCTTGGGTAAGCGGACCCACGGGAGAATGCGCATTATATTCCACGAAAGCCAAGCGGTCGACGGTGAAAAATCCGTCGAGTCTGGAATGGAGGCTACCTTCGTCCGCCGGCGGCGACATCCCCGTCAGGGCCAACTCCATCCGGTTCAATGCGAGGATCTGGCGTACCTGGTCACCGAGCTCACCGTCGCTCAATGCGTACTTAGCCAACCGCTGCAATGCCCCAGCCAACAACGATGCGACCGAACACACCCGTTCATGATCATCTCTACTGATCAGCCGGGGACGGAGGATCTCTGTTAAGGGCCGCCCCTCCATCTGCAGTCCGACCGCACGCTGCTGCTGTATAAGCCACCGCCGTGTGGCCTCAGCAACATCACGTTCCACCAAAATGCGGTGAAACCAGTCGATCGCTACCTGTGCCGTATCGGACTGCGCCGGCGTCCCCATGGCCCCACCACCGTCGGTTGCTCCACTATGACAAGGAAAGACCATCGCTCGCCTCAGGCTCCAGTATCCTCCGCTCCCCATGCTGGTGACGCGAGGAAGGGCGCCTGCAGTCGGCACCGCCGACTGCAGGGTCATGTACCGAACGACGCGGTCGTGTTGTTGGCACGCCCTGCCATTTGGCCCAATTGCGCAAGGTATCCGCCCAGGCAAACCAGTTCCACGAATACCCGTCGCTGGAATGCGTGCCGGGTTCGCCGACCTGGTAGGTATTTTTTTGAGAATGATTGTTACGGATGGCGCAGATCAGGGCCCGTCACCATCCTGGAACGCCCCGGTGGCGCCCTGGCTCATGGTGACCGTGTTGTTTTTGGTGGCGCCGAGTCCGCAGGGTCCTTGGGATCCTTGCATCGCTTGAACACTGCGCGTGGTAGCACTGTCGTGATCTCAACAGCTCCGCCGCCACGATTGCCCGGACAGCCCGGTCAGCGTGCTAGCCCGCGACCTGAGGTCGCTGACCTCCCGTACGAGTTGTTCGGCGGAGTGGCAGTCGTTCGCAGCGGTTGTGGTCACCTTGTGCGGGTTTGCGCCGATCAGGTCATTCCTAGGACGGCATGGTATCCCGGGAGGCGTCGCGTACCTCTTCACTGCTCGAATGGATAAACGACGAGGTGCGCGGTGATCAGCCGGGCTTTTCAGGGTGGCGTAGGGGTTGCGATGTCCGAGAGCGAAAACTTTTGCATCGCCCGGCTGACACCCACCGCAGCCAGCAGCATCGATGCCCTGCTTGCCCTTCCCCTTGGTATGGACGTGTGGGAGCGCCGCGGCGAGGTGTTGGTCGTTCGAGCAAGCGAGGCGCAACTGTCAGAGCTGGAGCGCCGGCGACTGGCACACGTCGAGCGGTTGTCCACCCAAGCAGAGTTCGAAGCACGGGCCGCGCGTCGCGCTACCCGTGACAATGGAGGTAGGAGGTCAGAATGAGCGTGATCGCCAAGGTGACCTCGAGTGGCCCACAAGCGCCGTTGTCGCAGCTGTTGCTTGCACCTCTGGGGCTTGACATCTGGGAGGTCAAAGCTGATCACCTGGTGTTGCAGGCCACCGAGGCTCAGGCCGAGCGGCTGGAGCACATGGGTTACAGCATCGAGCAACTACACGAGACGGAGTCCTACCTGTCGGCCTTCGCCACCGATGATGCCGTCACCGGCTATCACTCGGCGGCGAGCTTGGAGGCGGACCTGCGGCGACTGGCTACAGACAACCCTGAAATCGCCGAGCTCCACGAGATCGGGCGCAGTGTGGAGAATCGCCCGATCTGGGCGCTGCGGTTGGGGCAGCGTCGCGGTAGCACACTGAAGATGGCCTTCCTCGGTTGTCATCATGCTCGCGAGTGGATCTCCGTAGAGGTGCCGTACCTGCTGGCTGAATATCTGGTCACCCATGCCGCGACCGACCCGGTGCAGCATTGGTTCCAAGAAGGCGAGATCTGGGTGGCCCCTATGGTCAACCCGGACGGACATGAGTACACCCGTACCCACAATCGGCTGTGGCGGAAAAACCGGCGCCGGAATCCAGACGGCAGCATGGGCGTCGATCCAAACCGCAACTATGGTTACATGTGGGGCACCCTCGATGTCAGCACCTCCAGCCACGTTCCCCGCGACGACACATACGTGGGACCACGGGCGTTCTCCGAGCCGGAAGTCCAGGCAGTGCGCAACCTCGTAGCCCGCGAGTTGTTCGCTGGCGTGCTCACCTATCACAGCTACTCGCAGCTGATCCTGTTCCCTTGGGGGTACACCTCCAAGCCCATCGCGGACCCCGACCACCACGAGATGCAGGACCTCGCCAACGACATGCAGCGGATTATCCGCGGCGTGCACGGGGAAACGTACACTGTCGAGCAATCCTCACAGCTGTACCCGACCGCCGGGGACACCACCGACTGGACCTATGGCGAGTACGGCATTCCGTCGTTCACTATCGAGCTTCGCCCGCAGACCCAAGCCGAAGGCGGGTTCATCCTCCCATCAAGCCAGATACAGCCGACATGGGAAGAGAATCGTCCCGCGGCCCTGCGGTTCATCAGTCACATCTTCGACAAACCGGCTGACGCGTGACCGAGCGGCGACTCCCCAACCGGCCACCGGCATGACATCAGGTTCCCACCGATGACGCGACACATTCCGAGGAGCAGCACTGCTCGAAGTGCACCCCGTCGGGCAACTCCACCAGTGCGATGCTCCGCCGCAACCGGCGAGCGTCGTCGATCGGCCGCTCACCGTGGATGATCCAGCGTGTTGGCCGTTGAGAACCCTGATCGCTGGGCAGAACGTCAGGCGTCGCCAGCCTCGACACCCGTTCCCACGGGGCATGCGATGCCCGTGCCTCCTAGCCCGCAGTAACCGTCTTTATTGCGCTCAAGGTATTGCTGGTGGTAATCCTCGGCGTAATAAAAGTGCTGCAACGGCGCAATCTCGGTGGTGATCTGACCCCGGCCGGCGGCGGTAAGCGCCTGCTGGTAAGTGGACCGGCTCGCCTCGGCTTCGGCGGCCTGGTCGGCGTCGGTGGTGTAGATGGTGGAGCGGTACTGGGTGCCCCAGTCATTGCCCTGCCGCATGCCCTGGGTCGGGTCGTGGCCCTCCCAGAAGATCCGCAGCAGCTCGGGGTAGGAAATCTGCGCAGGGTCGAACACCACCAGGACAACTTCGGCGTGCCCGGTCTGCCCGGTGCATACCTCCTGGTATGTGGGGTTGGGGGTGTACCCCCCGGCATAGCCCACCGCGGTGGAGTACACACCGAGCGTTCGCCAGAAGAGGCGCTCGGCGCCCCAGAAGCAGCCCATGCCGAACACCGCGGTGCGCATGCCGTCCGGGAACGGAGGCACGATGCGACGGCCGGTCACCGCGTGATGCTCCACCACAGGCATCGGGTTGGTGCGCCCGGGCAGCGCCTCACCGACGGTCACCATGCGGGTCTTGTTGCGTCCGAACAGGGCCATGCCGTCAGATTACGCCGACACCTGCCGGTACAGCGGCTTTCCGTGCACTGCGGCAGATGGGCCGGCGAATTGGCTTGGCAGGTGGCGCACCTGGACAGCCAGCTGCACAGGTGCGGGTAAGTCCAGCCGCAGCGCAGGGGTAAACACGCGTCATGGTCAGGAAGTCAGGCGTGGACCCAGGGTGGCGACTGTGCAGAATGTGCTCCCGAACCGATGACCCCACGGAGTGACCACCTGATGCCGGACGAATTGCCCGCAGACCTCTTCCAGCCGGTCAGTGCCGCACACCACGTACCCAACGACTACCCGGAACCAGGGCTGGCTGCCCCCACGCGGCCCTGGTCTAAACAGATCGTCGGGGTTGCGGGCGCCACGCTGGGGCTGGTGGGCGTCACGGTGGCGTATGCCCTGATCGCGCATCCCAGCGGCCGGGCCGGAGTCACTGATCGCAGCTCCGCGCCGCAACCGGCCGCCGCAACAGCCCTGCCTGCGCCACCGCCGCCACTGCCTGCACCGGCAGACACCGCGGATGCACTGATCGATCCGCCGGCCAAACCCGCAGCGGCGGCGGGATGTTCGACTTGGCCACGCTCAAAACCAACAACCTGCTGCCACCCGCCATCCAGGATGCGTTGCAAGCCGGTCAGATGACGGATGGTGCCCTCAAGACCACCACTGTCGGCGACGACACCCCCCACCCCCGCAGTCTGGATGCAGACTGCTGTTGAGGAGCCCGAAAAACCCGCAGTCTGCATCCAGACTGCGGGTGTGGGGGGTCGGTCAGGATGGGAGCCGGCGGCGTCCGGCTAGGCCCAGGTCGGAGCGGTGATACCAGGCCAGCTCAGGTTCACCCTCGAGCCAGCACAACCGCACTGACTCCCCATCCAATTCGGCCGGGAAGTCGATCAGGACGGGTGCGAGACCTTTGACCTCCATGCCCTGGGCGGTGAACCACTCGAGCATGTGATCCAGCCGGGCCTGCAGCGCCTTCATCTCGGCCAGACCACCGAGCCGCGATGAGCCGGCGCGACGCAGATCCACAGACAGCTCGGTGAGGTCAGCCCTTGCGTCGATGAGCGCATCAACTCGCCGGCGCACCTCGGGCAACAAATTCCGGGCGTCGGGTACGGCGAACAGCCGGCGGTCACTCACTCCGCCCACCGTAGTCGTTGCCCGAGAAGGTCCTCGTCAACCGTTCGTCGGCGGTCGCTCCACGAGCTGGCTCAGGTACAGCTGCTCACCGAGCTTGCCGATCAGCTCCAGGTTGGTCTCCAGATAGTCGATGTGCTCTTCCTCGTCTTCGAGGATGTCTTCGAAGATGTTGGCGGTGGTGATATCACCCTTCTCCCGACATAGCGTGATGGCGGGGCGCAGCGCGTCCACGGCCTCCATCTCGACGGCCAAATCCGCCTCGAACTGCTCTTTCACGGTCTGCCCGATGCGCAGCGGCAGCAGCTTCTGGTAGTTCGGCAGACCTTCCAGGAACAGGATTCGATCGGTGATCCGCTCGGCGTGTTTCATCTCGTCAATGGACTCGTCACGGGTGTGCTCAGCGAGTTTGGTGAATCCCCAGTTCCCCTGCATCTTGGCGTGCAGGAAGTACTGGTTGATAGCGGTCAGCTCACGGGTAAGTTGCTCGTTGAGCAGGGCGATAACCTCGTCGTCGCCGCGCATAAAGGATCGAACCCCCTCCGGGTCGGTCATGATGATCAGCAACCGTACCCATGTCTCAGCAGCTTGTCATTTTCAGGTAAGGCTGCGCTGACCAGGGGATATAGAGATCGTTTCCGTCGAAACTCGCGATCAGGCGCTATGTTGCAGGGAATTGCCCAGCTCGCTGGTGCCGGTCCCTAGCAACGCAAGGATCTTACCGACGCAAGTTCCGCACCCGCTGCCGGCTTCACAGCGCTTGACGACGTCTTTGACGGTTCGGGCACCGTCGGCGATGCACCCGCGCACCACAGCCTCGGTCACCGCGCGGCAAATGCACACATACATGGCTTCGTCGCCCCTGATCGAGTGATTAGGCAAGGCTAAGCACAGCAGATCATCGGGCCAACGTCTAGTGCTTCGCCCATCCAGACGCCAGGACGGAGGTGCCGGTCGGCGAGCGGTTGATCGGCCTGATACCAGCGAGCCGGGATGCGAGTGCGACGATCCGACTGCTTGGTCAGGAGTGAGTCAGGGCTGGGGTGGGGCGACGGCCGATGCCGCGGACCTCGAAGCCGACCCGGCGCAGCACGTCCGCGTCGAGCAGGTTGCGGGTGTCGATCACGATGCGGCGTTCGGTCAGCTCGGCGATCCGACCCCAGTCCAGGAGCCGGAACTCAGGCCATTCGGTGAGCACCACCAAAACAGCGGCACCGGAGGCGACCTTGAGCGGGTCATCGGTGACCTGGAGATCATCGGTCATGCCGGGCACCGCAACGGGAACTGCGGGGTCGTAACCGATGAGATCGGCACCCTCGGCAGCCAGCAGCGCGGCCACCGTCAGGGCTGGCGAGTCACGCAGATCGTCGGTGCCAGCCTTGAAAGTCAACCCGAGCAGTCCTACCCGTTGGCCGGCCAGCGAGCCGCCGACGGCATCCCTGACCTTGTCTACCATCCGGTGCTGCTGGCGAGTGTTGGTATCCAGGCTGGCCTGCAGCAGTGGGAAGTCGAAATCCACTGCTGCGCACACCTGCAGCAGCGCGTGGGTGTCCTTGGGGAGGCAAGATCCGCCCCAGCCAGGGCCTGCCTGCAGGAACGCCTGCCCGATTCGCCGGTCGTAGCCGATACCCTCGGTAACATCGAGCACGTCGGCCCCCGACCGCTCGCACAGCTCCGCGATGGCGTTGACGTAAGACAGCTTCATCGCCAGGAAGCAGTTCGCGGCGTACTTGACCATCTCCGCACTGGCCGCATCGGTGAGCACGGTCGGCGCACCAAGCCGGGCATACAACGCTGCGACCCGCTCAGCGGCGTCCTGCGCGTCGCAGCCCACGACGATGCGGTCGGGATTGAGAAAGTCGTGGACTGCAGAACCTTCCCGGAGAAACTCTGGATTGCTGACCACGGCCACATCCGGACGGCCCAGCAGTTGGGCGGTGCGTGCCGCGGTGCCTACCGGAACAGTCGACTTGTTGACCACGACACAACCCGGAGGCAGCAGCGATCGCACCTCGGTGATCACCGCCTCGACTGCCGAGAGATCCGCCCCGCCGCCGTTTCCCATGGGAGTGGGTACGCACAGGAAAACCACCTCGGCCTCCTCGACCGCCGCGGCCGCTCCCACCACGAACTGCAACCGGCCGGCGGCCAGGCCCTCGGCGACGAGCTCGGGAAGGCCTGGCTCAAGGATCGACACTTCCCCCGCAGACAGCCGGGCCACCTTGCCCTGATCCACGTCAGCGCATATCACCCGGTGCCCCAACGAGGCTAAACAGGCGCCGGTGGTCAAGCCCACATATCCGGAACCGATCACCGCAATGCGCCGTACGAACATGTGCCTCTCCCCTCGCGTTGCCCCTTACGTAGAGTGCCCGCCCATGGTGACATACCGCAACCAGGTCTACAGATCACCTGCGTAGGGCACGTCGTTAACAGCTTCAGAACTCATCCATAAGCGCAGAGCATGGGTGGCCCGGACGTCGTCGGAGTTGTAGGTGAGCAGCCGGGCTCGCTGCTCCAGATCGGGTGCGCCGCCACCCAACCCAACCGCGTCGGAGTACCAACGCATGGAGTTCTCACCGCTGGCTTCCGGGTCGTGCCAAGTGAAGCCTGCCGCCGGGGCAATTGTCTTGAGTCCCTTGCCGTGCGCGCACAGGAACTCCACGCTGACCACCCCGTACAGGTCAACCCACTGGTCGGAACCGATGAACTCCTGTACCTCATCCGTGGTGGGGACGCCAGGTGCACCGGCGAAGCGAGCCGCTGACGAGAGCATCCAGCGGTTCTCGGCCTGCTCGTTGTAACAGAAAGCGGAGAAGCTGCGCCCGCACTCGGCGGCGCGGCGGCGAACGGTGGTCAACCAGCGCCAGAATTCGGCGAAAGATCTCGCCTCGTCTGGCGTCGGCACCGGCTCCCACGTCACAAAGGCCTGGTAACCGCGAGGCAAGCCGATATCCGTACCGGACAGCAGGCAACCCCACAAATAGGCGCCAGCCTCATCGAAGCTTTCCATGTCCACGTCGATCTCGACATCGGCGCGGGGTACGGAGACACAGCGGTTGCGCCGCACCAGGGTGAGGTCCTGCTGCCAAGCCCGGGCCAGCAGCACCGCATCGCGCACCGATATACCCACCATAGGCACCGGCGCCTCGCTCGCAGGGTCCAGCGCAGCTAGTGCATCTACGGTAGAGACGCCAGCTGCGCGCAGGGCCACCGCGTCCTCCCCGCGCAATACCATGCTGACGTCGCGGGATGCCCGCAAAGCCGGACCGCAGGTGGGCCACCACGGGCATGAACGGCATTCGGTGATCCGGGATGGCTGAGCCAGCGGCGGCCCAGCCGTGGCAGCGGCCCGGGCGACGGCTAGCCGATCGGCAAACCGAGCGTCGTACTCGTTCATTGCGGTACGCCCGCCAGGCCAGCTTGGCACGTCCAGGGTGTGCCAGACCACCGCGTCGGCTTCAAGCCCGATCACCCCGCCAGTGGGCCGACCGCGGGCCGCCAGCCCTGCTGCCTGCAACAGCCGTACCGCATGGGCCAGCCGCAACTGATCCCGGGATTGCGCGCGAACCTTGCGAGTCGGGTCGGTATGCGCGGCGGTGAGCCGCAGCTGGGTCAGCAGGCTCGTGCGGGCTCCGCCGCCGGGGTCGGTGACCTTATGCCGTACGACCATCACCGGCAGGTAACCACCGCGATGCCGGACCAGCAGGTCCACACCACCACGCCGCCCGCTCGCCGGGTCGGCGGGCAACAACCCGCCCCAGACCAGCGGCGCCTGCCCGTGGAGCAAGGCCAGTGTGGCGGTGATCCGCTGTTCGGCGGGCAGTTCGGCAGGCACCTCAGCCCAGTCGGTGGCGTGGTGTTCCGCCAACAGGTCGGCGACCTTGCGGCGGTGTGCGGCGGCGTCCGCGATCCGCCGTTGGGTGGCCGCATCCAGGGCAGCGCGGGGTTCGTCCACTGCTGCGGGGTCGTGCTCCAGATGCACCCGGCGACGGCATCGGGTCACCACAGCCGCGTCGAGCAGTACTGCCGAGTCCACGACGTCACATTATGTCGTCACACCGACAGCGCAGCGCCGCGGTGCCCGGCTGGGTGCAGGTGATGTGTCGGGCTGGGCGGCATGTTGCGACTCAGGCGGCGCGGGTAGGGAGGTGACCCAGAGCGTCGAGGGTGATTAGCGCGTACTCGACGCGCTGCCTCAGCTCCCGGCGGCTGATCCAGTGTCGTAAGTAGTACCGGTGATCCTGGGCGAGGGTCACCAGCACCGCAAGCGCTTCGGCAAGCTCATCGCGCTGGTCGAAGGGCAGCTGGCGGACAACCTCCAACTGGGCGTCCACCACGCCGTCCAGAAAGTCGGCGTCACGCGCCACTGCGAGGTGCTGCCGCCAGCTAAACCTGCGCTGCCTTGCCACCATTGCACCGCCTGCCTCGCGTGCTGACATTCCAGTTGCCCGAACTATCGCTAGGCAGGCAGCGCGCGTTAGCCCGCACGACACATTCCCGTCACAGTCAGCGACTCCGCAGCCGTGCCGTGACCAGCAATTCGGGATCGACCTGCCGCCGGCCGTTCATATAACGGGTCCGCGCAAAGGGCACCATCAGCAACGGCTGCTCGTCGCCGATGAGTCCGCAATACACCGGCAGGAAACCCCGATGGTCCAGGCTGACCAGGAACTCAGCACACAGCAGACCGCGGCCGTCCAAACATCCCGTGCCATGCCACGGCAGCAGCGTCGAGCCACCGAGGTAGGAAAAGCCGCTGCACCCCGGCCGGGAGGCAACAGTGGCCAGCCGCACGTGCAACGGGAACTGCTCGGCGACGCCCACCGCCGCATCGGCCAGGGAAGCTGCCAGGAAGTTGGCGGCGTCCTGCCATGCGCACGAGATCACCTCTCGGCGGGCTGCGGCCAACTCCGGTCGCAGATCGGGGGAAGTGAATCGGTCGGGCCACGCGAGCACCTGACAAGCCCACTGCCGAGCGTCGGTCCCCGCGCAAGCCGGCACGGGAACGGAGTACACCAGCGAGGACACGATCTCCCGGAATGACGGCAGGCCGGCCAGCAGCGCCGGCGGCAGCGTCTCGGCCAGCCGCTGATCGATGACGGCCGCGCTGCGCAGCGCGCGCGGGCTACCAGCCAGCATCGAAATCAGTTCCTTGTAAGTACGGCGGTACTTTTCGCGGGTATTCCATTCCCGTGGGCCGAGGACTCGCGCGACGAAACGGGACTGATCACAAAACCGCACCGAGTTACCCAGCCCTACCAGTTGGGCGTAACGCTTGAGCTGCCGCCGGTAGCGCCCCATCTCCGCCCAGCCACGCGGGCGCGAGTAGCCACCGTCATTGAGCACCACCACCCGCAGGCCAGGTGGGTACACCGCGGTAAAGGCACTCTCGAGCTCTTTGAGCCGCAGCAACGCCCCGAGTTCAGCGAGGTCCGGCCACGGGCCGGCGGCCTTGAGCCCGTTGTCGTGCTGTTTGAACGGGAAACCGATGGTCAAGATTGTGATCGGTTGGCCAGACTCGACAAAAGGCAGCATCTGCGCCAGCGCGGTTTCCAGCGGGAAGCACGAGCGCGAGCCCTTGAGGAACCGGGATCGGGTCAAGATCCGGTGTAACGCTACGACCACGTCGTGGGGGCGCTGCGGTGGCCGGTCAACCGCTGCGCGCCCCGTCGAGGCAGCCAGGTATGCCAGAGCCTTCTCGGTCAGTCGCGCTGATGCGGCCGCCGAATTGGCGCGCAGGGTGCCCAGCAACGTCGCGAGTTCTTCGCCGTCTAGCCGGACCGGCCAGTGGTCTACCCAGCTAGACGTGCGCATCAGGTGCAGCGGCAGCGAACGCAGCGATCGGGCATGGGAGATGGACAGCGATGGACCGGCGATGGGCAGAGCGCAATGAGCGGAACTTTGAAGCGGCCCTGAACCATTGATCGGCGGGGCAAGAGCTCCCGCCACCGATGGGCGGGCCGGCGACACAAGGTCCGACAGTAGACGCCCAACTCGTCTAGCGCATCAGTTCAGCGCCGGACGGTCCGCCAGCGCTCGAACCGCCGGCCCGCCCGCAGACTGGCCATCCGGCGGTCGAACTCGGCCTGCACGGCCGGCGGTGACCCGGCCCGGGGAAACATCCCGGCGATCAGCTTGAGATCACGGATACCGTGCAGCACCTCGAAGCCGTCCCAGTCCCGAACGTCGAACCCGTAAGCCTCGATGAAATCCCGCTGGTGAGCGGCAGGTTTACCGAGCCGCAGGTTACCCACCACGACCGGGGTCAGATCCCACTCCGGTGGCCCGACGGCACACGAATCGAAGTCACACAACACCGGGCGGTCCGGCCCGGGGATCACATTGCCGAGATGCGCGTCACCATGCACCACAGCTGTCGGCAGGGGGAACTTCAGCGAGGCCACCGCAGCGGCCAGCTCGGCGCTGCGGCCCATCAGGAAGTCCCGGTCAGCCGCGGGCATCATCGTGGTGTGCCGCACCCGGTTGTCGAAATCGGTCAGTGGATCCCACTGCGGCAAGGCGCGGCACGGTAACGGCACCCCGTGCACCGCCCGCAGCAGGTTCGCCAGATCCACACCACCTGGGCGGGGCCCGATCGGCCGGACTACTTGCCACACCGTGGCCACATGCTCACCGACCCGCACGGGTTGGGGAACACCTGGCAACAACCGGATTGCTGGCACATCATGTTCGGCGAACACCGTTGCGGCAGCTACTGCCAGCTTGGCGCGGGGGATGTATGACGGCAAAGTCACCAGCCGGACCACGACCGGATCCCTCCGCAGGCGGAACACCGCGTTGTTGACGTTGCGAAGCAACCGGGCCCCCGCCGGGTCCAGGCCGAGATGGGCACACACCGCCCGCAGCCCAGTGATGAGCCGCTCGTCACAGCCTAGAGACGGCGCCGCCACAGCCCTCCATTTCTCTCAGACGCTTCGCTGCTGCCGGATGAGGTATGCCAGCTCACGGGAGTCGGGATTGGTAGACCGCCGTCCGGCCTCGATCTCGAGTGGCTTCATGCGGTCGCTCACACGCTGGGATTTCACTGCCGCCGCCGCCAGTAGAGCCTTGCGCCCCACGTGCACGCCGTGGTCGACGTCGCCCTGGCGCAGGTGGCCCGTGGCCAGCATGGTGAGAGTGAACGCCGCGCTACGGCCCATCAAGTCGTCGTAGCGGGCCAGCGCCTGCCCAAAGGCAGGAATTGCGACAGCAGCGTGACGTGGATCGAAGGCGGCCAGCTCATTGTGCACGGTGCCGATCATGGCGTACATGTCGGTGTCGTTATAGAACCTCGCCCAGTCCGGCGCCTCGTTCAGGTTCGCCCGGGCCAGCTCGTCACGGGAGCGGCCGAGCAGCTTCTTGGCCTGAACGTCGTCACCCATCATCGCGTACGCCCAGGCCTCGTTGCCGCACAGCACGGCGACGGCCAACTCCGACCCAGAGTCCTGGGCTGCGATCTGGCCCAGCTGGAACCACTTGAGGGCATCATTGGGCTCGCCGTGGTGCAGGTAAACGCGACCGATCCGGTACATGATGTTGGACATCAGGCTGGAGTCACCGGACTGTTTGGCGAACTCCAAAGCAGTGGCGAAATGGCTGCGTGACGAGTCGAGCAAACCAACATCGAAGCTCGTCCAGCCAGCCAGGTTTTGCAAATCGCCCAGCGCCCGGAACAGCCGCAGGCGGACATCGTCGGTGCTGGATGCGCCCAGCAGGCGCTGCGCCCAGGACAGCTGCGCGACAACCGCGTCCCGGCACGCTCCACCGCCGAACTGATAGTCCAGCGCACGCATCGCTCTAGTGGCGGCCTCCACCTGTTTGACGTCCGTCATACCGATTTTGTTCGGTGCGGGCGTCTGGGCTGGACTAGGCAGCCATTGCCCGCGATCTGCCCCCAGCACTGCGGTGCCGAACATCACGGCAGCTCCATGCGCCAGGAGCTTCCGGCGCTTCACCGACTCATCCTCCTCAGCCGCCGCATGGTCGGGAAGTCCGACCATGCTCGTTGCTGTCGCCGGGTCGTAGGCCAAGCCCATGTACCCACGGGGGATACCGAGGCCGTCGGCAATCCGCGCGAGCACGTCGTACGCCATGACCTGGCGACCCTTGAGGATCTCCGAAACCTCTGACTGAGATTGTCCGGTCAAAGCTGCGATATGCCGTTGCGAGATACCGACCCGCCTGAGTAGGCGGTAAACCGAGCTGATGTCGCGATCTGCCAGCGCGCGCTTCATCTCTGGTTCGTTCCACCGCTCCAGAGACAGCCGGCTGTCGTGCTGACCGGTCGTGTTCATCTCGCCCCCTTGCCGTCCGATGGGCGACGTGTGCAGAGTAGGCATGCTGGTCGATGCTGGTGAAGCCCACTTCGGCCAAGCTGATCGGCGCTGCCTATCAGTATGTACCGCTCACCGTCATAGCACGTCCGATCAGCGCAAGACAGCCTATAGCCGGTTTAATCCAGCCCTGGGCTCTGCCTACCTTGTTCGGGCGCCACTTCCCATTGTGTGAGTGACGACTTATCGGGACTGAAGTTCTCGGAACGCGGCTGTAGCGATCTGCCTCTCCGGGGCACAAACCGCTGGGGCGCAAGCAAACGGGCGCAAGCCGAGCACGGAAAGGTGGAGTTGCAGAGGTGGACCAGGTTCTGGGCCAGATCCTCCGGCAGGCTGTATGGGAGCGGCTCGACATGCTCGACGAGCTGGCGAGCAGCGCTGACAACGGTTCCCTTATTTCGGTCGCACGCAGCGAGTTGCCCCGTCTGACCCATGGGTGGCGGGCCCTGCTCGCCACCCATGTGCCGGATTCTCGGGGCCGCTGCTCGGAGTGCTCGGGCCACTGGCGATCTCGCGCGGCGTCATGCAGCGTGTGGCAAGCCGCACATGAACACCTCATTTCCGCGGAGACCGTGCCTTCGCAGGCCGTCTCCGCGGAATCCACGACCGCTCAGCCAATGTTGTCCAGGTTCCAGCCGCTCTCCCAAGCCAAGGCCGATCAACCCAGGTGGCAAATGCGGCAGCCAGCATCCGTGCTCGCTGCCGCCGTTACCGCAGGAGCTGCTGCGGCACGTTGACCGCAGCCCCATACCTCAACTCCATAGAGCTGGCGGGCTCGCACTGTTCGTGGGACTCCCCCCCTCCCACGAAAGCTGAGCAGCCGCCATGTGGCCGGTGATCCGGCGAACGTCCGTGCCCCCGACCGAGATGTCGAAGGATTGCCGGCCACAACCACACTCTCCCGC
>JAJPIR010000343.1 GCA_021324675.1 Actinomycetota bacterium | reverse complement strand
GGCGCGACACACGCGGCGCGAGGGCGCGACACACGCGGCGCGAGGGCGGCGGGGCTAGGCGCAGGGGCCGGAAGTCCACCAGGGGCCGATCTGGGCGAGGACTTCATCGCCGAAGGGATTGACGCCGCGGCCGCGGGCCAGGGCGTGGGCTACGTGGACGTGCAGGCATTTAACCCGGCCGGGCATGCCACCGGCGCTGATCTGCGTGCCCAACGGTTCCAGAGCGTCGCGCTCGGCCAGGTAGGAGTCGTGGGCAGCCCGGTACGCGCGCGCGAGCTGCGGGTCGGTGGCCAACCGATCCGTCATCTCCCGCATCGCGCCACTGGCCTCGATGCGGCCCACCAACCCGGTCAGCCGCCGGCAGGTCAGGTAGTAGAGCGTGGGGAACGGGGTGCCATCGGCCAGCCGCGGAGAAGTCTGCACCACGCAGGGCAGGCGGCACGGGCAGCGGTACGCAACCGACCGCAACGCCCGGGGCGGGCGACCTAGTTGCGCCGCGACGGCTTCCCGGTCGGCGCGGTTGACCAGCTCACTCACTGTTGATCGACTTCCACAGTTCGGCGTACCACGGTGACCCAGCGGCCGGGACGTCACCGCTAGCGGCAACGGTCCCGCCGGGCGGCAGCTGCACCAGGTACGGGGCTTCCCCGGGGCGGACATAGCGCAACCGTTCCCGGGCTTGGGTCTCGATGTGCTCCGGATCGGCCAGCAGCACGCGGCGGCGCTCGAGCTCCGCAATCTTGTCCGCCAGCACGTGCTGCTGCTCGTATACCGCAGACAGCTCGGCGCGCTGGTCCACGTAGTTACGCAGCGGCACCGCCACGCTGAGGATCAGCACACAGATCACCGCAGCCAGCAACGCCGCCCGGCGCCCAGAGGTGACGCCTACCGCGTAGCCGATCCGTACCCCCAGCGGACGGATCGGCACCCGGTCACCAGGCGCACCATGGTGCTCGGTAGGGCCGGCGCCGCCCATCCGGTCTATCCCTCCGGCGCGAACCGGGCAAACGCCAGGTCCCCGGCGTAGCGAGCAGCGTCGCCAAGAGCCTCCTCGATGCGCAGCAGCTGGTTGTACTTTGCCACCCGCTCCGACCTCGCTGGAGCACCCGTCTTGATCTGGCCAGATCCGGTGGCCACGGCCAAGTCGGCGATCGTGGTGTCCTCCGTCTCACCGGAACGGTGGCTGATCATGCATCGGTAGCTGTGGGACTGCGCGAGCGTCACCGCATCCAGCGTCTCCGACAATGTGCCGATCTGGTTGACCTTCACCAGCAGCGCGTTGGCCACCCGGCGGTTGATGCCCTCCTCCAGCCGCTCCGGGTTGGTCACGAACAAGTCGTCACCGACAATCTGCACCCGATCGCCAAGTTCTGCGGTCAACCGCGCCCAGCCATCCCAGTCATCCTCAGCCAGCGGGTCCTCGATGGAGACCAGCGGGTAGGAGCTGAGCAGTTGCGTGTAGTAGTCGATCATCTGCTCGGTGTTGCGATCGCTGCGCTCAAACTTGTAGACACCGTTGCTGAAAAACTCGGTAGCGGCTACGTCCAGCGCAAGGGCCACATCCCGGCCTAGCGCGTAACCGGCCTTGTCGACCGCGCTCGCAATGAGGTCCAACGCTTCGGTAGCCGACGGCAGATCGGGGGCGAAACCTCCCTCGTCCCCCAGCCCGGTCGGCAGTCCGGCGGCTTTGAGCACCGACTTCAGCGCGTGATAGATCTCCGCGCCCCAGCGCAAGGCCTCGCGAAACGAGTCCGCGCCGATAGGTGCGATCATGAACTCCTGAACATCGACCCTGGTATCGGCATGCGCACCACCGTTGAGGATGTTGAACATCGGCACCGGTAAGACGTGCGCATTTACGCCACCGAGATAGCGGAACAGCTCCAGGCCGCTGGATTCGGCCGCCGCTTTGGCCACCGCCAGCGATACCCCGAGGATCGCGTTAACCCCCAACCGTGACTTGTCCGGCGTGCCGTCTAGATCGACCAGCTTCTGGTCCACTAGACGCTGCTCGACCGCCTCGATGCCGATGAGCTCGGGTCCGATCTCATCGAGCACCGCCGCGACCGCTCCCTCCACTCCCTTCCCACCGAAGCGCTCAGGATCACCATCGCGCAACTCGACCGCCTCGTGTTGGCCGGTGGATGCGCCGGATGGGACGGCGGCACGCGCCAACGTGCCGTCATCAAGAGCGATCTCAACCTCGACAGTCGGGTTTCCGCGCGAGTCCAAGATCTCGCGGGCTCCAACCTCCTCGATGGCAGCCACAAACACTCCTCGTCAGCAGGGGGCAGCAACAGGGTAACCAGGCCTGCGTACGCTCGGTCGGAGGCGCGCGCCGGTGATCCAGTGCGGTGATCGCGTGTCAACTCTCGTATAACAGGACGTGTCCGCGTACCGTTAGTGTGACCATGACAGGCGCCGACCGACCCCGCGATGTCGTCGAGCAGTTCCGGCTTGCCGAGTCTCTGGTCTTACAACGGCGCCCGTTAGAAGCCCTGCGCGAGTTGGCCCCGGTCCTTGACGCTGAGCCGGACGCACCGAGTGTGCAGTTACTGGCCGGGAGAGCCTACCTGCAGTCGGCCCAACTGCGCCGCGCCGAGGAAGCCTTCCTCCGCGTCCTCGATCACAATCCTTCAGACCATTACGCGAGGTTTGCCTTGGGCCGCACGTTGCAGCGGCTGAGCCGGCTGGAGGAGGCCCGGGCGCAGCTGGCGATGGCGGTAGCAATGAATCCCACTCCGGACTACCTTGAAGCATTCAATGAGGTGCGAATGCGGATAGCCAGCCGCTAGATGATTCAGGTAACTCCCTTGGCGCTGCGGGCGTAAGCTTGCGCGAAGCCGTATACCTCCTGGGCGTACTGCAGGGAATCATTGTACGACAGGATTGCTCGAAGCCAGCCATCGCCGGTGCTGATGTTACGGTCTTCGGCGCACAGGTATTGTGCTGCCCCTAACGAGGCATCATCGATATTCTGTGGGTCGGTGATCCCGTCCTTATTCCCGTCGGCCCTCCATTTTGCCCACGTAGATGGAATGAATTGAAAGGGCCCGACGGCGTGATCCCAGACCTTGTCGCCGTCCAGCAAACCGTTATCGGTGTCGGCAATGGCTTTGACGCCGGGCGAACCATCGAGTGTTGGTCCGATAATCGGCCCTGATGGCCGGCCGTCGGGCTGCAGGGCACGGCCCTCGAAGCGACCGTGCTTGGACTCCACCGCGGCGATCGCGGCCAAGGTCACCCAGGTAATGCGGCAGTTCGGGTGCGCGGCGGCCATCATGGCGTGCGCGTTGGCGTAGGCCTCGAGGGCGCGCTGGGGGATGCTGGTGACACGGGACATCTTGGTCGCCCAATCGGCAAACGCTAACTGGGGCCCAGCGGCAGGCTTGTCGGGTGCGGCGGAGATTTGCACCGGGATAGTGACGGTCTGATGACCGGGTTGAGCCGGTTGCGCAGGCTGGGTGGCTTGCTGGGCTGGCGCGGCCGCGGAAATAGGCTCGGCAACGGGCTCCGCGACGTCGGGCAAGGCGGCGGGCGCGGCCAGCGCGGCCGGAACAGGAGCGGCAAGCCCCCGATCCGGCAGCGGCCCGGCCACTGACCCCAAAGCGACCAGCACCAGGCCGGCACAGGTCACCGCGCCGCCAGACAGCAGCCCGCGAAGTAGATAGTGCGCCGCCCGGGGCATTCCCCGGCCCACCGCATCACTACCCTGCTGGCTTGGCCCGTTCTGCGCAGAAGTCCCCTCATCGCCGCTCACATCACAGATCAACGACCGTTACGGTGTGGCGTTACGTGGCCCCAGGAGGCCTCTGGGAACGGCCAGTCACCGGCCAGTGTGCCCGCCATTGATGGGCGGTGAGCCGGGCAGTGTCCAAACCGGCGGCTCGAGCGGAGCGCTCAGCGGTGCGCACGTCGTCGGCAAAGCCGCGGGCGACGCAGCGCAGTGCCGCTTCCGGGTCGTCACCGGCCAGTTTGGCCGCAGCCGACAGCGCGAATAGCGATGTGCCGGTATCTCCGCCGGTCCCGGGCGAATCGAGATCGGACGGTTCGGCTCCGGGTTGGCTGGACGGATTCGCACCGCCGGGCAGCAGGTCAGGCGGCAAGCCGGCCCGGGTGGTCCGGGACACCAGCTTGGCTGCCAGCGCTACCGCCGGCTGGGCTAGGGCTACCCCGTCGATGCTGGACTCGCGACGCTTTTCGGTGCGCTTGAGCTGTTCCCAGCGGTCTTCCTGCTCGGCGGCAGTGCGCACCTGTTCACTGCCCGCGAAGACGTGCGGATGCCGGACGACGAGCTTGGCGACCAGGTCACCGGCTACCGCGTCAATGTCGAAGCCACCGGATTGCTCCTGCGCGACCCGGGCGTGGAAGAGCACCTGGAGCAAGACGTCACCGAGTTCTTCGCGGACTGCCTGCAAGTCGCCGTCTTCCAGCGCCTGGTAAAGCTCGTAGGCCTCCTCGATGAGGTAGGGCATCAGCGACTGGTGGGTCTGCTCGGCATCCCATGGGCAGCCTCCCGGCGAACGCAGCCGGTCCATCACCGCGACCGCGTCCAGCAACGCCGCGCCAGCCGGCTCTGGAGTCGCCAACACCGTGGCGCCGGTGGCGACCCAGCGGGCTGCCACCCCGGTACCGGGGTCCATGGTGAGCAGCAAACCCTGTACCGCCTCGCCCACAGCAGGCGCTCCGCACAGCTTCGCCAACTCGGGTGGCACGTCGGTATCGGCGTACAGGGGCGCCCCATCTTGCAATAGGCATGCGGCCGCCGCCGGCAGCACCGCGCCGAGCCGGTGCGACATCGTGACGACGACGGGGACCCTCACGCGAGCGGGACGCCACGCAGCGGAGCCTCGAAGCCGCCCGTCTCGTTCTCGTCAGAGACCACCTGGAGGGTCACCGGATCCCACATGCCGTAGCGGGGGTTGAGCCGCACTCCCACCTCATCGGCCACTCGGGCCAGCTGCCGCAGGCCGATCGCTTCCAGGATCGTGGGATCGATCTGATCCATCGGCGGCGCGTGTTCGGATGGCTGGACACCTCGGTCAGCGCGGTTCTTGACCACCATGATTACCCAAGGTTTGGTGTCCTCCAGCTGGAAAGCAACCACGGTGTTTTCGGCGACGCCGAACGCGGGAGTGGTGGCGAAGATCGGGTCATCCGCGGCGACGATCCGCTTGCCCAGTTCGGCGTCCCTCCCGGCGCGCACATCAGCGTCGATCAACTGCCGGGCGCGCTTGGAGCCGGCCTGCGAGAGCTCGTTTACGCGCTGTTTGGCCGCGGTGCGGGTCGCGGCGGTGGTGTAGTCAACGGTTACCGCACTGTTGCGCAGCGCGAACCGGCCGAGGGCCACCATGAGCAACTTGTCCCTGGCGCGCTCCCGGTAGGAGTTGGCGTCGTAAATAGTGCCCTTGGATGCGGCTTGGGCCCCGCCGACCTCTGTGATCAGGCGGTTCACCTGAGCCTGGTCGACGGTCACACCCGCCCGCCGCGCGGCGATGTCCAGCAGCTGGTGCCGGATCCGCAGGGTGACGATCTTTCGGGTCACGTCGTCGAGCTGATGACCGGCCACCAGCTCGGCACGGGCCTGCGGGCCCTCCTTACCAAGCACGTTGACGAGTTGCCGGTGCACCTGATCCTGCGAGATCTCAGTACCATCGACGAACGCGGCTACACCGATTCGGCTGGAGCCGCAGCCGCCAACCAGCAATCCTGCGGCGACCACGCCGACGATTCCCAGGGCAGCGGGGCGGGTCGCGCACACGGCACGCAGGACGCTTCGCACGCGGGCTACTTTCTCACGCTTCGGCCGCTGGCCTCCAAGGACCCGGCACATCGCTTGCGCGTGTCGCAGATCATCGCAAGCGACCGGAGGGCCCAGCGGCGCCCCGCCATGCCCGACACCGCACTATCGCTTACCCTCCTCATCCGGCCGAGGATGACCGGCCCTTCCCGCCCACACCCACGACCCGCACTTGTCAGTGACCAAACTCTCTGCGCCCAGCTCCAGGAGAGCCCATGTTCGACCCCGATCCCGAACACATGCAGCGCCGCGTGTCGGAGTGGGCGCAGGGATTCGCCGACAAAGCTGCCCGGGTTCAGGCCATGCGAGCGCAGGTCGAGCAAATCCAGGCTTGCGCGTCCTCACCAGATGGTGCTGTGCGCGTCACCGTGGATTCGCGCGGTGTACTTACTGACCTAAGCTTCACCGACAAGATCCGCGAGATCAGGCCGCCGGAACTGGCCGCACAAGTGATGACCTGCCTGCGGGGAGCCCAGCAACAGCTGGCCGCAAAGGTCCGGCACACCATGCAGACAACGGTCGAGGATGACCCGCGGCTCATCGACGACGTGGTGTCTAGTTACCGGGATCGCTTCGGTGAGGATCAGAGCCGGTCCAGCGGCACAGCAGATCCCGGAGTGCTGGGACTGGGCGCCATCGATGACGACAACCCTCCGCCTGGCGGCATAGCACCCGGCAGGCCGGGCCGACGGACAACTGACCAGCAGGTGGATGAGGAGTACTTCGCCGACCGCGGCTACCTGAGCTGAGGAGCACACCGATGGCCGATCGCTATGAGGTACTGACCGAGTCGCTCACCAAGCACGCCGGGACGGTCGACCGCATCGCCGATCAAGTGGCGCAAGCAACTGCCGCTGCTCACCAGATGGGTCTCCCCTCAGATGCCTACGGGCCGCTCTGCGTGGACCTGCCGGTGATGCTCAATCCGCTGCAGCAGCTGGGGGCGGTTGCGCTGGCGGCTTGCGCGAAGCGGCTGAGCAGCGCCGCTGGCGGCCTCCGGGCAACCGCACGGGATTACGCAGCTGTCGATGAGGCGAACGATCTGGCGTTGCAGCGCGCCAACCAGGCCATGAAGGTGCGGTAGATGTCAGACAATCCACTGATCGCCGAGGAAGAGCACAAGAGCACGCCCTACACCGGGATTGGGATACTCGAATCGGCCGACGAGTGCGGAAAGGCGCTCAGCAGCGGTAAGTGGGTCGACGCCGGGATCGACGCGCTGTCGACGGGAGCGGCTTACGCCAACTACCTGGACAACCCGGCGGGGGCGTTGCTGGGTTGGGGAGTGGACTGGCTCTTCGAGCATGTCGAGGCGCTGTCCAAGCCGCTGGACTGGCTGGCCGGTAACCCTGATGCGATCACCGCGCACGCGCAGACCTGGGGCAACATTGCCGATACAGTGGCCGCCACGCGGCGCGATTACGCGCATGCGGTGTCCGGCGACCTGATCAGCTGGCAGGGTGCAGCCGCCGACGCCTACCGGCGCCACGCCACCGACACTGGCTACCTGTTCGAGGCCATGGCCATCGCGGCCGACGCCATTCGAGTCGCCATCACGCTGAGCGGTCAGGTCGTCACCGCGGTTCGGGACAAGATCCGGGAATGGGTCGCCCAGCTCGTCGGTAACCTGATCGCCTGGCTCACCGAAGCGGCGGCCACCGTCGGTGTCGCGGCGCCGGTAGTGGCCGAGCAAGCCACGGTGGCGATCGCCAAGCAGGCCGCCGAGATCGCGCAGCTGTTGCTCAAGCTGCACCAGACGATCACCGCTCTGCTGCCGCTGGTACGTCACCTCGGCGAGGTCTTCCAGATGCTCCAAGGCGCCCTGACCGCTGAGCAACACCCCCAAGCGTCGACTATCTCCCGGGCACTCTCTGGATTCGCCGGCTAACTCGCCTTGGCGGCCACCGACGCTGGGGGATGGCTCAGCCGCCTGGCTTCGGTAGTCGAGGCTCGATGCTTTCGGCGATGCGTAGTGCCTCAGCACACGAATCGACCGGCCGGGCATTGCCGGTAACCGCGGGAGCCACACTCACGACCAGCGATACTGGTCCGCCATCCATCAGCTGCTCACAGTCCGTGCCTCCGCGATCGACCTTGAACCGTGCTCCGCGACGGCCGTTCACCATGTTGTCCGTGTAGTTGATGAAAGCCGGGCGTGGGCGAGCCCGGTAGGAGGCAAGCGGCTGCGAATCCCGTTCGAGGCTCACGGTGAATGATGCGGCCGTCCACTCGCAGCCAACCGAACCCGCACGGTCCACCGGCGTGCGGGTGCTTGGCCTGATGCCGAGCTGGCTTAGCTCCGCGTCGGGCAGGATCGTGCACATATCGACCTGGCGCGAGTCACTCACCGCGGGGGAAGACCCGGCACCGCATCCGGCCGCGAGCAATACCAGCATGAACGCCGCACCATGCCGCACAACAACCAGCCGTCCCCAGTTGCGCTCGAAACCGATCCTTGTTCAAGCGGGGCGACCGTACTACCTGCTCGCATCCTGATCCACTGATCAAAGCCGGTAAACCAACACTTTGAAGTAGCCGTCAGTGGTCAGCGATCTGGTCCGCACGGGATGGTTGGGCCATCGATCAAGCCCCCTTGGCCGCCAGTGCCGCCACACAGGCCCGGACCTCCAACTAGGCCACCGTTTCCACCGTTACCGCCGCTACCGGTGGGGCCACCGGGCAATC
>JAJPIR010000321.1 GCA_021324675.1 Actinomycetota bacterium | reverse complement strand
GTACGTGAGATTGCGTCCAATCTCACGTTAGATCTTGATAGCCCTTGGTGGGCCGCTGGCGGTACGTGAGATTGGGTCCAATCTCACGTTAGTGGCACGGAGACAAGTGCGCGCAGCGGCTCGGCCAGCACACTGCCCACCGCGTCGGCAAGCGCCATCTGTGCACGGGGCAGCGCAGTGGCAGCCAGATACGCAGCGGCGCGGGCGTCATCCCAAGCCGCCAGGCGGTACGGAGCGCGCCGGCAGGCTTCCAGTGCCGCACATTCACCATGGCCGCAAACGAGCATGGGTCACCTCAGCCGCGGGAGCGCAACAGCGCGCGGCATTGCGGATAAGCGGTCGATATGGTCGACGGTCGCTACTACTGCTCTGCGCATCTGCGGATTCCAGAACGTAGGAATGTGGCAGGCCACCGCCGAGCCGATATCAGGGGAAGCCGGTGCCTGAAGTAGCAGCGATCTCGCCGGGGACCGAGCCTCGGGTCAGCCACCGGTCACTGGCGCCGGGATCTCGCCGCGGGTGACTCCGCATGTTCATCGTCGCTTCTCATCGGCGGCGACCACCGTGGGGCGGGTCTGTCCGACACGGATAGGCTGACGATCCGATAGCAGATGCGGTCACGGTCCGTTCTTCGTTGGGACAAATCGAAAGCGTTCATCAACTCTCCGACGAAATGTGATGCGTGGTAACAAATAGTAAAAATGCTATAGAGTAGCCGAGGGGAGAAATATCCGCCCGCGCAACAAATTTCTTGTCACCGTTGTTGTGCTTGCGTCACAAGGAAACGGTCGACAACGATGCATCGATCTCCTAGCAAGCATGACCCCTGCGCGCCAAGCATCTCCGCTCGCCGGCTACAGCCACGGACGCGACGTGGCTTGTCGCTTCTCCACAAATTCCTAGCTAACGACTTCGTGGCAGAGCCCAGTTGTCTAGCAGGCGGATCCCCCGTTCACTACTATCGGGGATCCGCGGCGAAGGAGAAGCCATTGTGATGTCCGACCAGAGAGTTCGATCTGCACAGCGAGGAGTGCTTCACCTCACCATCTGTGGCCGCGCTCAGGCTGTACAGCATCCCTTGAAAGGAGCGGGCGCTGCCCACATCCGTCCCCCTGACACGCAATCCGCATGCGGATAGTTATAGCCAGGTCACCCGCTTAACGACTTGGCTGAAACAGCAGGCAGTCCGTACACTGTCGGCCTATCTCAGGCTACGCGAAAGCCTCAAACACGCCGCACGCAGGCTTCAGGCACACTCGAACACCGCGTCATACCGTATACAGCGAATTGAACAGCTCAGCCAACTAGACCTTACCGATCCGCAAGACCGCATTCTTACGCACCTCCCAACCAAGATTATCGAGGCCCAACGCATCAATGCTCCGATAACAGCATCAATTAAGCGATCTCCACTGTCGGTGAGTTGACAACGTGTCAGCGCTGTCGATCCAGGCGCTACTTGGCTTCGTGTTGTTCGATCTTATCGTGATTTTAATACTGGCCCGATCTGTCGGCACTCTGTTTACCCAGTTCGGTCAACCCCGAGTGGTTGGTGAAATCATCTCGGGTGCGCTATTGGGGCCGACGTTGCTGGGTCCTGCGGTCTGGCCACAGTTCGCCGCACCCGAATTCCTGCACTGCATAATCCAACCAGGAATGCCGCAAAGTCCTAGTTCATGCCTGTTCCCGGTCGCAGCCCGTACGGTGATCGGCCAACTAGGTCAGCTTGGATTGTTGTTATTCAGCTTTCTTACCGCGGTCGAATTGGACCGAGCGCTGCTCAGGAACCAGATTGGGCGTATCGCACTGGTCGGTGCCGGTTCAGTGTTGCTCCCGATCGTAGTTGTGATCCCGCTGAAGCCAATACTCGCGACTCCGGTGTTCAAGCCGGCACCCGTATCCACAAGCGGATTTACGCTGTTCGTCGGTGTGATGCTGGCGGCCACTGCGCTACCTGTGATGGCACGGATTTTGCAGGACCTGGGACTGTCGCAATCCCCATTGGGATGCACTGGCATCGCAGCCTCCGCAGTGGCTACCGTCGGTCTATTCGTCGTGGCGTCAATCGCCTTGTCAATCTCCGGCATAGCTGGCGCATCAGGTATGAGCGGCGGAGCGGGCGTCGCCGCAGGAGGCGCTGCTGTCGTCGTGCGGGCTCTGGGTTTGGCCGTCGGCTACCTCGGGCTGATGTTGTTCATGGTGCGACCGCTACTGACAAGGATGGCTCACCGACCCACGCGACCGGGTCACGATGCAGGGGGCGGGAGTCAGTTCGTCGCGGTGCTCGTCCTACTCCTCACCTCAGGCTTGGCCGCACACCTCGCCGGGCTAACGGTGATCGTCGGCGGCTTCCTAGCCGGCCTGATACTGCCATCCCAGACAGCGGTGCACTGCGCGCTAGAGCAACGGCTAGGCGAGCTTACCCGCTCGGTGCTGCTCCCCATTTTTCTTGCCTTCTCAGGCTTGCAGACCGACTTGACGGCAGTCCCCCTTGCAGCATACGGCGCAGTGCTATTGCTGCTCGCCGGCGCAATGGCGAGCAAATGGGGCGGCGGAGCCGTCCTAGCGCGGGTATCAGGGCTGCCGTGGCCAGAGAGCAACGTCCTGGGGATCCTGATGAACTGCCCGGGAATGATCGTGCTTGTCATTGCTCTAGTCGGAGTCCAAAACGGAGTAATCACCCCTGCCATGCAGGCCGGAGTCGTCCTCATAGCATTGATCACCACTGCTATGGCCGGCCCCCTGCTCACCATCTTTCTCACCCGGACGGCTTACCCCTTTCCTGGTTCGCACCTCGGTGAGCCACGGAAACGACGGAACCGATCTGCGGTGATGTAATCCGTGAGTGTAACCGTCAGCGTCTCATAAGGTATCGAAGTCCTTTGGACCCTTGCTGTTTGAGCGCTCGATCGCGATCAGCGGTCTGCGTCGCGTCCAGCAGGGAATCTGCCAGCTCAAGCACTAGCGATCGGCTGGAGCCGCAATGACAGCCGTCTCGTTGGCGTTCTGTTCGGATGATTCACACGCTGGTTGGCTACCAGTTCCAACCTCATCCAGAAGCCGAACTCATCGATGAAGCAGATCCTTGTCAATGAAGTTGGCTGCCTTCTCTGGTGATCAAAGAAGCACAGCGGCGTGTCAATTACCTGAGTCTCAGATGCTGCGGGGAGGTTCAAGCCTCTCATGGGCAGGAATTGGGTCGAGTAAATCCTTTAGTTCGACGGCGCCGTTATTCAGGCGTCCCGGTGTGGGTGTTGGTCTGGTTCGGGAGATTCTGGACGTGCTGGAATCCGAATCGGCCTTTGATGCAGAGGTGACCGTGGGTGACGCCGTGGTCCGAGGGTGAGGTTACGTTGACGATTTGCCCATGCTGTACGTGGAGTTCGAGGTTGCATCCGACGCCACAGAACGAGCAGATCGTGGTGGTCACGGTCTCCGCGGCTGGATCCCATTGACCAGATTCTCTGAGTACGTGCTCGCGGACGGACTTCAACGCGCCGGTTGGGCAGACGCCAATGCAGTTGCCGCAGTAGACACAGGCGGACTCAGGAAGTTCGGAATTGTATTCGGTAGCGATGCGAATATCGAAGCTGCGGCCGGCCGCTGCGATAGCAAAGGTGAATTGAGCATCGGTGCCGCAGGCTTTGACGCATTTGTAGCACATGATGCACCGGGAATAGTCGCGCACATAAAGCTCGTTATCGATCTTGACGGGTTGCGCGACGGTCTCAGCGGTCGAGCCGTCCGGATAGTGGTGGTGCCCCGCGTGGCGGTGGTCGCGGTCATCGGCTGGAGCAACAGGTGGACCGTAGCGCTGCGGGTCGACACCGTAGGAGGCGATCCATCGCTGCACATCACCGCCTGCCTGCGACAGGTCAACCGACGAAGCGAGCAGTTCCAGCACCATGCGCCTGCTGTGGCGAACCCGCTCGGGATTAGTGCGCACCTGCATGCCGTCCTCGACCTTGCGGGCGCAGCACGGGACGAGTGCCCGAGAGCCTTCAACCTCGACGACGCACACCCGGCAAGCATTGACCGGGGTGAGGTTCGGCGCCCAGCACAGCACCGGGGTGTCAGCTTGCGTGGTGTCACCGACAGCGTACAGCGCTTGCAGGATCGTCGAGCCATCGGGCACGCGGAGTTCGCGGCCGTCGACAGTGATCGTCACCAGCCGGCGGATTGTGCTAAGCAGCACCGGGATAGTCAAGGGCGCACCTTCACAGTGGTCGAGCCATTGGAGAGCGGGCTGGGCGGTGCCGTCAGCAGGCCCAGCGCGAGCGCGGATTGCACGGCGGCCGGCGCGGTATGTCCGAGCCCACATATTGACGCGTCCTGCATGACCTGGGCTAAGTCGGACAGCAGCACAAGCTCGGTCTCCCAGGATCCTCGCGGTGCACCGCGGGTCAACCGGGCCAGCGCCTCCTCCTGCCGGACAGTCCCTACCCGGCACGGAACGCACTGGCCGCAGGACTCGTCCCGGAAGAACGCCGCGATTCGGCGCAGGATGCCGGCGATATCGGCTGCGGTGGAGAGGACCAGCACCACACCTGAGCCCAGCGTTGCCCCGATTTCCCGAGCGCCTTCCAGTGTCAGCGGCATGTCCAGCTGGGGCGGCAGTACGAACCCGCCAGCAGCACCGCCGAGCAGCACGGCACGCAGTTCGCCGGTCACCCCACCAGCCAACTCGATCAGCTTGCGCAGGGTCGTTCCGAACGCGACCTCATATACGCCGGGCACCGCAATCGCGCCAGAAACGCAAAATAGCCTGGTGCCGGTGCTCCGACCGGCGCCGATCTCGGCAAAATGTGGTCCACCTATCTGGAGGATCTCCAACACGTTGTACAACGTCTCTACATTGTTGATCACTGTAGGTTTGCCGAAAAGGCCCGAAACGCTCGGGAATGGCGGTTTGTTGCGCGGCTCGCCGCGGTAGCCCTCGATAGAGTTCAGCAGCGCGGTTTCTTCCCCGCAGATGTACGCGCCTGCGCCACGGCGCAGCTCGATGTCGAAGGCGAAGCCCTCCCCCATCACATCTGAGCCGAGGTAACCACGGCGGCAGGCGATTTCGATGGCGGCTTGGATGCGTCGGGTGGCCAGCGGGTACTCGCCGCGGATATAGAGGTAGCCGACTTCGCATCCGGTCGCGTATCCGGCGATTGTCATCGCCTCAATCAGGCCGAAGGGGTCAAGCTCCATGAGGACGCGGTCTTTGAAAGTGCCGGGTTCGGATTCGTCGGCGTTGCAGATCAGGTAATGCGGTCGCTGGGGAGCGGTCGCTACACCGTTCCACTTCACCCCGGTGGGAAATGCCGCCCCGCCGCGCCCGGTCAACCCGGAGTCACGCACCTCAGCGATCACCCGGCTGGGTCCGAGCTGGATTGCGCGGCGCAGCGCGGCGTACCCGCCGTGTGCGCGGTAGTCATCCAGACTGGTTGGATCGATCACGCCGATCCGACCCAGCAGCCGAACACCAGCGCGCCCGGACTGCGGAGCGCTCATTCGCGCGTTGGCGAATTCCTGGTCCGCCGTCGCCGCATCGGTGCCACCACGTGCAGCGACCAGTACCTTTGCCGGAGTGGCCGGTGCCTGGCTGAAGTCCGGTTCCCCCGCGAGCTGGTGCAAGACGGCGGGGGCGCGCTCGCACAGGCCCAAGCAGGGGCTGGGTAGCCAACAGACATTCTCCGCGGTGAGCGCGGTCGCGACGGCCTTGCCCCCGGCTAAGCTGCATACGATGTCGTCGCAGACGTGCACCACCCGGGCGGCACGGGGTTCGGTGGAAAATAGGGCGTAGAACGTGGCGACGCCATAGACGTCCGCGGGCGCGACGGACAGCCGCCGTGCGATGTAGTTCAGCGCTCCTGGGCTGATCCAGCCGACCGTGTCGGACACCGCGTGCAACGCCGGAAGCAGCAGGTGCCGGCGGCCGCGAGCGTTGTGGCCCGTGTCGGTGAAGGGCTGGTTGTCGGTGGGCGTAGCCAACATCCCGGACAGGGCAGTGTCCACCACATCCTGCTCGGCCGCAGTGGGTTCGGCCGAGGACAGTCGCAGATCCACGGATGCTCCTTACCCGCCAGCTATCCCAGGTGTCAGTTTGTCGATCCGGATGGCGGTGGCTTTGAATTCCGATGTGCCCGATTTCGGGTCCCACGCGTCGTTGGTGATCAGGTTGGTGTCTACCTCCTCGGAGAAGTGCGGAGTGAACGATGCCAGCCCCGGGCGCAGCGACGGGTCGAACGCCACCGGTGCCTCCACTGACCCACGGCGTGAGGTCACCCGAACACGCTGCCCGTCGCTGATGCCGAGCTTTGCGGCATCTGTCGCGTCCATCCGCAGCGCTTCCCGACGGCGCATTGGCGAGGCGTACCCGCCGGTTTGCACTCCGGAGTTGTAGGCGTCCAGCAATCGGACAGTGGTCAGCCGGATCGGGAACTCGTCGGTCAGCTCATCGACTGGTGGCACGTGCTCCACTGGTACAAACGGGGCCGCCGGTCCACGCAGCTCTGGGTCGGTCTCCCACAGCCGAGTGTGCATTAGCGGTGTTCCCGCGTGGTCCTCGGACGGGCAGGGCCACTGCAGCCCGCCCAACGCGTCGAGGCGCGGGTAGGACATGCCGTGGTGCCATTTCAGCGACAGCGAGCGCAGCTCATCCCATACCTGCTCGGCGCTGGGACGGCCCCAGTCATAGCCCAACCGCTCGGCGAGCGCGCAGAGGATGTGGGTGTCCGGCCATGCCTCGCCTGGTGGGTCAATCGCCTTGCGCACCCGCTGCACCCGCCGCTCGCTATTGGTGACAGTGCCCTCGTATTCGCACCAATCAGCCGCGGCGGGCAGCACAACATCGGCAAGTTCGGCGGTTGCAGTACGGAAAATATCCTGCACGACCAGGATGTCTAGGCTGTTCAGCAGGTGGCGGGCGTGTGCGGCGTTGGCCTCCGACTCGGCAGGATTTTCCCCAATGCAGTACAGCGCGCGTAGCTCACCACGGTCCATCGCCTCGAACATCTGCGACAAATGCATCCCGGGTCGGGCCGATATCGCGGCGCTCCAGGCTCGCTCGAAGCGGGCCCGGGCATCGTCGTCACCGAGGTCGTAGCCACCAGGGAGCTTGGCCGGGATGGCGCCCATGTCGCCGCCGCCCTGGACGTTGTTCTGTCCGCGTAACGGGCATAGACCCGAGCCGAAGCGCCCGACGTGGCCGGTCAACAATGCAAGATTGATCAGCGCATAGACGTAATCGGCTGCGTTGTGGTGCTCGGTGATCCCGAGTGTCCAGCACAGCTGCGCCCGATCAGCCCTCGCGTAGGCGTGGGCAAGCTGCTTGATCACCTCCGTAGGCACCTTGGTGATCTCTTCGGCACGCTGGAGCGTGTAGGGCTCGACCGAGCTTTGGTACTCCACGAAACCGGTGGTTGCCCGATCGATAAACGTCCGGTTTTCCAGCCCGGCCCTGATGATTTCCCGGCCGATCGCGTTGGCGAGTGCGATGTCGGTGCCCACATCCAGGCCCAGCCAGCCATCGGCCCACTGGGCCGTGCTAGTCCGCCGAGGATCCACCGAGTACAAACGCGCACCCCGCTTGAGTCCCTGCAGCACGTGGTGGAAAAAGATCGGGTGCGTCTCACGCGCGTTG
>JAJPIR010000308.1 GCA_021324675.1 Actinomycetota bacterium | reverse complement strand
CTGCCGGCCAGCCGGGACGCGAGTTCGCTGACGCCTGGAACGCCACGCCAGAAATCGCGTACGACATCGCGGTAGCGCCCGTTCCACTCGCTGAAATCAGGGGGGAATCCACCGACCCGGTACCCGTCGGCGGTGGCATCCCACGGTTCGGCAATGAGCTTGCGAGTGCACAGCAGGGGGTCAGCGGCAATGGCAGTCAGCAGCGACGCACCAGGGTCGAACGGTCCGCCCCGCGGGCGGCCCAGCACGCTGGCCAGATCGAGCCGGAAGCCGTCAACGCCCAGCTCGCTGGCCCAGTATCGCAACGCGTCGGTGACCAGCCGCACCACCGTCAGCGAGCCGGCATCCAGAGTGTTACCGCAACCGGTGAGGTCCCGCCCGAGGTAGTAGGCGGCCGCGTCCAACCCCCGGTAGCACAGGGTGGCACCGTCCACGCCACCTTCGCAGGTGTGGTTGGCCACCACGTCGACGACGACCTCCAGGCCCGCGGAGTGCATCGCGGAGACCATCGTGCGGAATTCGGCTATCTCGTCGCCGGGCACCGCGGCATAACCCGGATGCACCGCCAACATTGCCAGCGGTGAGTAGCCCCAGTAGTTGGTCCTCCCGGCGCGCAGCAGTGACGGTTCCGAGCAATAGGCCGCCACCGGTAGCAGCTCGACGGTGGTGATCCCCAACTGGGTCAGGTAGTCAAGCACTGCCGGATGGGCCAACCCCAGGTAGGTTCCGCGATGCTCGGGCGGCACGTCTGGATGGGTGCGGGTGAAGCCGCGCACGTGCAGCTCGTAGATCACCGTCTGCTCCCAAGACACGTCGGGCCGGAGGCCGGTGTCCGGCCCACCGGGCGCGGTGACCACCGAGACCGGGACGCTGCCCAGCGAGTCGACGTCGCACCGGGGCCCGGTGGGCTCGTCGCGGTAACCCAGCGCCGCACGCAGGTTGGTCACCGTACCTTCGATGCGGTGCGCGTAGGGATCCACGAGCAATTTCGCGGGGTTGCACCACTGGCCCCGCCACGGATTCCACGGACCGTGCACCCGGTAGCCATAGCGCTGCCCGGGACCCACGCCGCTGAGCAGGCCGTGCCACACCCCGAAGGTCCTCTCGGTGAGCGGCACCCGCTGCTCCTGCCCGTCAGCGGACAGCAGGCACACTTCGACGGCTTCGGCGACGGAGGATGCCACTGCGAAGCGCACCCCTCCACCCTCAGCGTGCGCGCCAAGCGGGAACGGTCGGCCGACCTGAGGGCGGGTCACAGACAGCCATTCTGCCGACTGCGCACAATGACCTGGTGACCGCGCGAGATGGGCAGCCCGCTGAGACCGGCGCCCTTGACCTCACCGACCTCGTGGTGTGGATGGACGGGGTCGGCATCCGGCGTGGTGCCAGCACGCTGCTCGAGCGGGTGGACTGGCGGGTGGAACTGGACGAGAAATGGGTGGTCCTGGGTCCCAACGGCGCCGGCAAGACGACCCTGCTCCGGCTGGCCGCGACCGAGCTACATCCGACCTACGGCACGGTGCACGTGCTCGGGCAACGGTTGGGCCGTACCGATGTGTTCGAGTTGCGGCCCCGGATCGGGTTTTCGTCGGCGTCGCTGGCCAGCCGGATCCCCGGTGACGAGGTGGTGTCAGACCTGGTCGTCAGCGCCGGTTATGCGGTCCTGGGCCGGTGGCGGGAACGCTACGAGGCTCTCGATCGGGCGCGAGCCATCGGCTTGCTCGCTGACTTCGGCGTCGGGGGGATGGCCGATCGACGTTTCGGCACCCTGTCGGAGGGTGAGCGTAAGCGGGCGCTGATCGCCAGGGCGCTGATGACGGACCCGGAGCTGCTGCTGCTTGATGAGCCGGCGGCGGGGCTGGATCTCGGTGGTAGGGAGGACTTGCTGTTCCGGCTGGGCGCGCTGGCTGCTGATCCGGACTCCCCGGCGACGGTGCTGGTGACCCATCACGTCGAGGAGATCCCGCCGGGCTTTACCCACGCGATGCTGATGCGCGAAGGCACCGTGGTGGCGCAGGGTTTGCTGGAGACGGTGCTGACCAAGGACAACCTGTCGAAGACTTTCGGGGTTGACCTGGTGTTGCGGCGTTCGGGCGAGCGCTTTTTCGCCTACCGCCGGTAGCGTGCTCAGCATGGACAGCGCCGACAGCGAGTTCGTCAGGCTCGAGGTGGACGGCGGAATCGGCACGATCCGGTTGGACCGGCCGCCAATGAACGTCCTCAATCACACCTGCGCTGAGGAAATCCACGTGGCGGCGCAGCAGGCGGCGCAGCGTGAGGACATCCGGGCGGTGATCGTCTATGGCGGCGAGCAGGTGTTCGCGGCTGGGGCTGATGTCAAGGAGATGGCGACCGCGCCTGCCGAGCGGATGGGAGAGCTGGCCGCGGAGCTGTCTTCGTCCTTCACGATGGTGGCGGACATCCCGAAACCGACCGTCGCCGCGATCACGGGTTTCGCCCTGGGCGGCGGTTGTGAGCTCGCGCTGTGTTGCGACCGGCGCATCGCCGCCGAGGACGCCAAGATCGGTCAGCCGGAGATCCTGCTCGGGATCATCCCAGGCGCGGGCGGCACCCAACGGCTGCCCCGGCTGATCGGCTCCTCCCGCGCCAAAGAATTGATCTACACTGGCCGGTTCGCCGGGGCTGGCGAGGCGCTTCAGATGGGTCTGGTCGATGAGGTGGTTGCTCCCGGCGAGGTCTATGCAGCGGCTCGGCGGTGGGCTCAGCAGTTTATTGCCGGGCCGGCGCGGGCGCTGGCCGCAGCCAAGGCGGCCATCGACGACGGGATCGACGTCGATCTGAACGAGGGTTTGCGGCTGGAAGGTCAGGCCTTCGCGGCGCTCGCCCACACCGAGGACCGGGTTACCGGGATGCGCTCGTTCCTGGAGCACGGTCCCGGCAAGGCGACGTTCAGCGGACGCTAAGTGAGCGATACCGTACTCAGCGTGTGGGATGGAGTAGACCTCAACTACCACAATTTGATCAACATCTTCTTGCACCACCTCGAAGTGCCGGCCAGCTTCATCCCAGGATCGTTGCTGCTGGGCGGTATGGCCTGGTGGTGGGCGCCGCGTCAGGGCTGGGACCGGAAGTTCGCCGTGCTCGCCGGGTGCGGTCTGGCGCTGGCACTGGCGCTGACCGTGGTGCGGCCGTTCGGGCAATTCCCCGCCGGAGGGCTCAGCCCGCTCGCAACGCTGCGGGTATGCACCGTCGGCAGCATTTCGCTGGTGCATCTGTACGAGGAGCTCAACGTCGTCATGCTGGTGCCGTTTGCCATCTTCGCCGCACTGGCAACCCGGCGACCGCTGCTTGTCGCGGTGTCCAGCATGCTGATCAGTGCCTTCATCGAGTATGTACAGGGTGCTACCGGCGGCGGCGAGTGCCAGGTTCGGGATATCGTGCACAACACGTTGGGCGGCGTACTCGGAGTCCTTGTGGCGGTATTCGTGCTGCGGTTGCGGGCTAGGCAATCCGGCGAGGTCACCCCAAGCGTCGCAGCCGGTTCAGGATCGTCGCGTTGATCGAAGCCACGTCGCCGTCGTCGGCTACCTGCACGGGGCGGCCGCTCGCGCCGCTGACGATCGCGCCGCGCGCCGGTCCCTGATCGCACACTACGTCCAGGCACCGTGATGTGGTGCGTACGGTGCCCAATACGGCGGCCTCCAGCACGGCCAGCGAGTCGTGTAGCGCCACCGGTGCCTGGCGCTGCTGCCGGTACGCCTCGATGACGCTGGCCAGGATGGCGCAACGCGGGCCAGCCGCTGCAAGCTCGGCAAGCCAGGTGTCGTCGAGAGCAGCCCGGCGGGTCAGGTCCAGTGGCACCAGGGTGGTGGGTACATCCTCCTCGACGAGTACCCGGCGGGCCGCTTCTGGGTCGGAGCCGACGTTGAACTCGGCTTGCGACCGGCTGAAGTCGCCTCCCATGGCCACGATCCGCTCGATCCGCGGCTTCAGGTCCGGATGCACGGCCAGCAGCAACGCGATGTTGGTCAGCGGTCCAATTGCCACCAGCGTGACCGGCGCGGGCGCGGTGCGCAACAGGGTGGCCATGAGCGGCACAGCGCCATGTGCGCTGATTGGGCCGCTCGGCACCGGTAGCAGCTCAGCGCGCCCAGCCAGCCCGTCGGTGCCGTGCCAGCGGCTGGCCCGCGGGCGGCGCGGGTATGCCAGCGGTCGGGCCGCACCCGCGGCGACTGGTAGCTGGTCGATCCCCGACAGCGCCCGCAGCCGCAGCGCGTTTGCCGTGGTGACGTCCACGCTGGCATTACCGAATACTGTGGTCAGAGCGAGCAGTCGCACCCGTGGGCTGGCCACGGCCAGCAGCACCGCCACCGCATCGTCCACGCCGGGATCGGTGTCGATGATCATCGATACGGTCACCCGGCCAGTACCTCGTCGATCTGCTCAGCGGTGGGTAGGGATGGTTGCGCCCCGGACCGGGTCGCCGCCAGAGCGCCGGCGGCGCAGGCCCGGATGAGCAGATCGGTATCGGGCAGACCGTGCAGTAATCCGGCCACCGCAGTAGCGAGGAAGGCGTCACCGGCACCGGTGCCGTCCACCGCCTGGACCGGCGGGGGAGTAGCAGCTGCGGCCTGCCTTCCCCTGCGCAGTAACACCGCGCCGCGGGGGCCGTCGGTGACGGCGACTGCCCGGGCGGCCTGCAGCCCTGGCAGCGTGGCATATTCGGCCCGGTTGACCACCACCAGGTCGGCGCGCTGCAGCACCTCGGCGGGCACCGGGCGGGCCGGGGCCGCATTGAGCACGAAAAGCCCGGTTGCGTGCCGGGCAGCGGCAGTGACGGCGTGATCGGGCACCTCGAGTACGGTCAGCACCGCATCAGCGCCGGTCACCTCCGCAGCACTGACCTCGAGGGTCGCATTGGCCCCTGGCACGACGGTGATTGTGGTCTCCCCCGCGGTGTCGACGGCGATCAAGGCCAGCCCGGTTGCTTCGGTGACCCGCTGCAGCCGGTGCAGGTCGACACCTTCCTGGCGAAGTAGCTCGAGCGCTCGGTCGGCTTCGGGATCGATGCCCACTGCGGCAACCAGCTGGACCGGTAACCCCAACCGCCGCAGCGCCAGCGCCTGGTTGGCACCTTTCCCGCCGGGGACGCGGGTGAAGCTGGTGGCGGTGAGCGTCTCGCCCGGATCAGGTAGTCGCGGCAGCGTGACCACCAGGTCGAGGTTGACGCTGCCGACGACAGTCACCCCCACGGGTTCGTCCCCGCACGCCACCGGACAGCCGTCTGGTCCTGCTTTCGGCCGGATGAATGTGTGCCGGGTAAATCCGAGGGTTCAGCGCTGAAGTGGTTGGTGCCCGTCACCACAAAGCGCCACCCGGCCGCGATCGAGCAGAGCTTGCCGAGCGATAGCCGCTTTGGATCACAGGCGTAGAGCATGCACTCGACTTCGAATCTTTCCGCGTCCCGGAAGGCGTCACGGTCAGGCGTGCTCATCAACTTCCCATGATTAGGTGTGCTCATCAACTTCCGCCTTATGGACGTGTGCTGAACAAGTCTTCTGCTACCTGTCTGGCCTGATGTCGGTTTGTTCTGTCACGGCCAGTTGCCGGCGGTGCCCTGTCTGGCGGTGTAACTTCAGCCAGGCAGCGTGGCCAGGTCCGAGTAGCCTTCGGTGCGCTGGTGTCAGCGCAGACAACTCAGCATGGCCTTGCACGCGCGCTGCGGGAGGCACCGTGACAACCAAAAATCCGAACGCTATTTTGCGCAGAATCCGATCGTCGGTGGCGACGGTGAACCGAAACAGCCCGGCCGCCATACCACCGGATGTACATGATCTTATCCAAGCCGTTACGGACCTGGACAACCACCTGTCCTGGGGTGGTGATCCGCCCGACGACTGGCGTGCTGCCCGGTTCGCCACACCTACTGTCCCGCCCACTAGGCAGCTCTTCGAACCGGCACCAGCCGACGGGGTGGATCCGGTGGAAGACATTATTCGTCGTATGTAATGGCGGGTGTCGCGGTAGCCCGCTACCGTCTGAGAGAAATGCCTGCCACCCCATCCCCCTCGTGCATGGTCATCCACTGCACCGATCACCAGCGTGACGCGCAGCATCTGGTTCGCATCGATAGCGGCGAGGGTGGCGACTTCGCGCCTGTCTGCCTCACCCACCAGAGTCGGATCGACCAGGGTGAACCATGGCTGTGGGTGCCTTGGAACCGGCTGAAGGGCGCTGGCTCCAACATGGCGGAGGGCTGCATCCTCATGGGCGAGGAGCTGGCCGGCTACGGTCTCGTCGTCGATACGGACGTCAGGATGAACACGAACCTGGTGTTCGGCCCGGAGCTCGCAGCGGGCCGCAGGACCACCACGCTGGCCATCGATGGTCGGCTGTTCGGTGACAACCAGCCCATCTCCCTGGAACTGCTGCTCGACCAGGACACGGTGGTGCGCCTCAAAGAGGCACTGCGCTTCTTCAAACCATAAAAGCTTTCACTTTGCGGCTTCTTTGACCATGACGGCACTCCATTGATGAAGTTCGTCCGGAGGCATCGTGCAGATCATCCTGAACGAGCTGTCTTTCCACGTTGTGTGCGAGGGCGAAGGACCAGCCGTGTTGATGTTGCATGGTTTCCCCGACTCGTCAGCGCTGTGGCGCCACCACATTCCTGCGCTGACCACCGCCGGGTACCAGGTGATAGCGCCCGATCTGCGAGGGTTCGGTGCTTCAGATCGTCCGGCAGACGTCGCCGCCTACCGGATGGAAGTCCTGGTTGGCGATGTGCTCGGCATTCTCGATGCGCTGGGCGCGCAGCAGGTCAGCGTCGTCGGGCATGACTGGGGCGCAGCGGTGGGCTGGGCGTTGGCGATGTTCGCGCCGCAGCGGGTCCAGCGGCTGGCCGCGCTGTCGGTAGGCCACCCGGCGGGGTACTTCACCGACACCATGACCCAACGCGAAAAAGCCTGGTACGTGCTCTTCTTCCAGTTTGCCGGGATCGCTGAAGATGCCCTGCGGCGAGATGACTGGGCGCTGTTTCGAGTATTCCTGCGCGAACAGGGAGACGTTGATCGCTACCTCACCGATCTGGACCGCCCCGGCGCGTTGACCGCCGCGCTGAACTGGTATCGCGCCAACCTGCCGGCCAATGTCTTCGGCCAGCTCACTCCGCGATCATTACCGTCGGTGCAGTGTCCAGTGTTGGGGGTGTGGTCCGACGGTGACCACTACTGCGGAGAAGTCCAGATGCAGGCGTCTGCGCATCATGTTGCCGGCCCGTGGCGGTACGTGCGGATCGAGGGAGCCAGCCACTGGATCCCACTGGACGCCCCCAACACCCTGACCACGTTGCTCCTCGACTTCCTCTCCCCCCGCTAGTACCGCAGTCTGGATGCAGACTGCGGTAATTGGGGGCCTGAAAACATCAGTCTGCATCCAGACTGCGGGATCGGGGAGCGGGTGGACGAGGTCAGTGAGGGCGGTCACCTTGGGGTGGGGTGGTGAGCTACTCATCGGTAACATTAGTGCCATGAACATCGTGGTTCTGATCAAGCAGGTGCCGGACACCTGGTCCGAGCGCAGGCTGACCGATTCTGACCACACCCTGGATCGCGCCTCGGCGGACGTTGTGCTGGACGAGATCAATGAGCGCGCGGTCGAGGAGGCTCTCAAGATCAAAGAAGCGGAGGGCGGCGAGGTCACCGTCGTCACGATGGGTCCGCCCCGGGCCAGCGAGGCCATCCGCAAGGCGTTGTCCATGGGTGCGGACTCCGCGGTACACCTCACCGACGCGGGCCTGCACGGATCCTGCGCGGTGCAGACCGCCAAGGCGCTGGCCAAGGTCATCGGGACGCTGGGCGATGCCGATCTCATCATCGCCGGCAACGAAGCTACCGATGGGACCGTGGGCGCCATCCCGGCGATGGTCGCCGACCTTCTCGGCCTTCCCGAGCTGACCCACGCTCGCAAGCTCACCATCGAGGGGCGCACCGTGACCATCGAGCGGGACACCCCCGACGGGGTCACCGTGTTGGGGGCCGATCTGCCCGCCGTGGTCAGCGTGAACGAGAAGATCAACGAGCCGCGGTACCCGTCGTTCAAGGGCATCATGGCGGCGAAGAAGAAGCCGGTGCGCACCGTTTCGCTGGCGGATGTGGGGATAGCGCCCAGTGATGTCGGGATCGCCACGGCCACGTCGACGGTGATCGAGTCCGCACCGCGCCCGCCGCGGTCAGCTGGGCAGGTCATCACCGACGAGGGGGACGCGGCCGACCAGCTGGTCCAGTACCTCGTCGGGCAAAAGCTGATCTAGACCGCGCTGCGTCGTACGACAGGAGAACCGTCATGGCTGAGGTCCTGGTCCTCGTCGAACACTCCGGCGGCGAGGTCAAGAAGGTCACCAATGAACTGCTCACGGCCGCCGCGAGACTGGGCGAGCCCGCAGCAGTAGTCGTCGCCACACCCGGTACCGCGGGCAAGCTGTCGGACCGGCTGGCAGCTTTCGGCGCGGCCAAGATCTACGTCGCCGAGTCCGAAGAGGTCAGCCAGTACCTGACCGCGCCCGCCGTGGGAGTGCTCGCCGAGCTGGTTGCTTCGGTGCGCCCCGCAGCGGTTCTCATCGCCGGCTCACCGGATGGCAAGGAGATTGCCGGCAAGCTCGCCGTGCGTACCGGGTCGGGCCTGCTCTCTGATGTCGTCGACATCGCCGAGGACGGTACCGCCACACATTCGGTGTTCGGCGGTTCCTATCTCGCCAAGTCCCGAGCCACCACGCCGGTCGCGGTGATCACCGTCCGCGCCGGGGCCATCGAGCCGGTCCGCTCGCCGGGCGCGGCGGTCGAGCAGACCCTCGAGGTCCCCGCGGTGAGCGCCACCACAGCGAAGATCATCGAGCGCCGGCCGGTGGAGAGTGGGAACCGCCCCGAGCTCACCGAAGCCAGCGTGGTAGTCGCCGGCGGTCGCGGCGTCGGCTCGGCGGACAACTTTGGGGTCGTCGAGAAGCTGGCTGACTCGCTCGGTGCTGCGGTGGGAGCCTCCCGGGCAGCGGTCGACTCTGGTTACTACCCCCACCAGTTCCAGATCGGGCAGACGGGCAAGACGGTCTCTCCGCAGCTCTATGTGGCTCTTGGCATCTCCGGGGCAATCCAGCACCGCGCCGGGATGCAGACTTCCAAGACCATCATTGCGATTAACAAGGACCCGGAGGCACCGATCTTCGAGATCGCTGACCTCGGTGTGGTGGGTGACCTGTTCACCATCGCCCCGCAACTCACCGAGGCGGTCAGCAAGCGGAAGGGATGACCGCGGCCGCCGCATCGGGCCGCCGCGTCGGGCCGCTGCAGCGGAGGCCGCCTCCGGGCTGGGGTGGAGTAGTTCCAGTAATGCAGGCCGACTTTCACATTCCTCCGCCCCAGCGCTATCCGCAATCAGCCTATCGGCCAACAGACTTGCAGCAGGTGGTTATTCACCGACAATCCACCGCACGGCTACGGCAGTGTCGTTCGCCTAACGTGCTGGGCCTATATACCCAGCGCTATGAGGATCCCGTCGCTGTCAGTGAGCACCTCTACTTCCCTGGGTTCCGCGCATTACACACTGCTGGTGGCCCAGCAGCAGGCCGATGTCCGCGCCGCGCAGCAGCTGCGTTACCACGTGTTCGCCGGCGAAATGGGCGCGGTGTTGCACACAGCCGAACCCGGTGTGGATATTGACCATTTCGATGCGTACTGCGATCACCTGGTGGTGCGGGACGATTGCACCGGTGAGATCGTCGGTACCTACCGGATGCTCTCGCCCGAGGGCGCTCGACGTGCCGGTGGGCTGTACTGCGAGACCGAGTTCCTGATTCCCTCGTTGCGGAACCTGCGCGAGTCCATGGTGGAAACCGGCCGCTCGTGCGTGCACCCGGACCACCGCACCGGAGCCGTGGTGAACCTGATCTGGGCCGGTATCGCGCGCTACCTGCTGCTCACCGGTTACCGCTGGCTGGTGGGGTGTGCGTCAGTGCCGCTGCGGAGCCCCGGGCTCCCAGACGGGGCGCTGGCTGCTGGTGTCTGGGACACCGTACGGACCCGCCACCTTGCGCCCGACCAGTACCGGGTACTACCGCGCCTGCCATGGCATGCCGACCTGGCGCCCCGCCCCGCGCGTGCCGGCATGCCACCGCTGCTGCGCGGATATCTGCGGTTAGGCGCGTGGGTGTGTGGCCCACCGGCGCACGATCGCGATTTTGGGGTGGCCGATTTCCTGGTGCTGCTGTCGCTGGACCGGGTCGATCCGCGCTACCTGCGTCATTTCCTGGGTGACTCCGCTAGCCCGGCCGCGGGCGCCACGCGATGAACCGGCCACATCCGTGGATGCCCGTCTCGCCGTGCGGGCAGGGTTGCCTGCCAGCAGCGGATTCGGTGCCCACGGTCTCGCGCATGCACCAGATGCTGAGGCTCCTGGCCACCACGGCGCTGATGCTGGCTGGTGCGGTACTCGTGGCGGCGCTGCCCATGCTCCGGCCTGGGCAGCAGGAGCGGACGCTGCGAGCCTGGTACCGGGCGCTGCTACGGGTGTTGCACGTCCAGCTGGTAGTCACTGGCGGCGACCGGTTCGCTCGCCCCGGAGTCGCCATCCTCGTGGTCAGCAACCACACTTCCTGGCTCGATCAGATCGCGCTGGGCGCGGTGCAGCCACTACGTATGGTGGCCAAGAAGGAGGTCGGCCGGTGGCCCGTGGTCGGCCCGCTGGCTCGCCGCCTGGGCACGATTTTCGTGGACCGCGAGCGCTTGTCAGCGCTGCCGGGGATGGTCGACGCCATGGCCCGTGCGCTCGCTGAGGGCGCCGCCGTCGGGGCCTTCCCGGAAGGCACCACCTGGTGTGGTCTGGCGAGTGGTCGATTTAGGCCGGCGGTTTTCCAAGCTGCTGTTGACACGGCAACCTCGGTGCGGCCGGTAGCGTTGCGTTACCGCGTGGCCGGGAGCGGCCCCACCACCGTGGCGTCCTTTGTCGGGACCGCCAGCCTGTGCGAGACCTTGATCCGGGTGGCCGGTGTACACGGCTTGATAATCGAGGTGCACCTCCTACCGTTTCTGCGCGCTGCCTGCACCACCCGCCGCACCCTGGCCACTCGCGCCGAGATCGCCGTCACCGCCCGCAACAGTGTCCCGGGCACAGGGCGGACTGGCTGGCCGCGTTCCTGGGGCAGCCTGTCCCCGCAGCGCAGTCACGGTGGGTGCAGTTAGGCTGGTACCCGCGATGACCTACCTTGATCATGCGGCCACCACACCTATGTTGCCGGAGGCGGTGGCGGCGATGAGCGAGGCATTGTCCACGTTGGGCAATGCCTCGTCGTTACATGGATCGGGGCGCCGGGCTCGTCGCACCGTCGAGGAGTGCCGGGAAAGCATCGCCGAGGCGCTGGGTGCCCGCCCGTCGGAAGTGGTGTTCACCGGAGGTGGCACGGAGGGGGACAACCTCGCTGTCAAGGGCCTGTTCTGGCAGCGGCGCGCCGCTGACCCGCGGCGAATCCGGGTGCTTGCTTCCAGCGTGGAGCACCATGCGGTGCTCGACGCGGTGTCATGGCTCGCCGATCACGAAGGCGCCCAGGTGGACTGGCTGGAAGTCGACGGCTACGGCCGGGTTCATCCCGAAACACTGCGCGCCGCGCTGGCCCGTGACCCGGACTCGGTGGCCCTGGTGACCGTGATGTGGGCGAACAACGAGGTCGGCACCGTTGCGCCGATCCGCGAACTGACCGAGGTCGCGGCCAGCTACGGGGTACCACTGCACACCGACGCAGTCCAGGCAGCCGGCCAGCTACCGGTACATTTCGGCGCTTCCGGCGCCGCGGCGCTCACGCTCACCGGGCACAAACTGGGCGGTCCTTACGGTGCCGGGGCGCTGTTGCTGCGCCGCGAGGTCACCCTCACCCCGCTGCTGCACGGCGGTGGCCAGGAACGCGATGTCCGATCCGGCACTCTGGACGTGCCGTCAATCGTCGGGTTGGCCACCGCGGTCCGCCACTCGGTCCAGACACTGCCGGAAACCGCGATCGCCGTCAGCAAGCTGCGTGATCAGCTCGTGGACGGGGTCATGTCCCGGATTCCCGATGCGGTGCTCAACGGCGATCCGGGCGACGGCCTGATCGACGGCGGTCACTCGCGGTTGCCCGGCAACGCTCACCTGACCTTCCCCGGCTGCGAGGGTGAGTCACTGCTGATGCTGCTCGACGCGCGTGAGATCCAGTGCTCCACCGGTGCTGCCTGCACCGCTGGGGTGGCGCAGCCTTCGCATGTGCTGCTGGCGATGGGTGTCTCAGCCGCCGCGGCGCGCGCTTCGCTGCGCTTTTCGCTGGGGCGCACCACGACGGCAGCAGACGTGGCTGATGTGCTTGACGCTATCGAGCCGGTGGTCGCCCGGTCCCGTAGCGCGGCAACGAGGCGGGCGAGGGTGTTGTGAGGGT
>JAJPIR010000114.1 GCA_021324675.1 Actinomycetota bacterium | reverse complement strand
TTCAGTAAGCCGCCGATCGGCAAGCGGGGCTACAACGAGGACGAGGTGGACGCCTTCCTCGACCTCGTTGAGGCCGAGCTCGCTCGGTTGATCGAGGAGAACAACGATCTCCGGAACCAGGTCGAGCAGCTTGAGCAGCAGCTCCGTGCTGGTCCGGTGGACACCGGACGCAACCTGCGTCCCCTGGAGCCTCCGCGTCCGGTGATGGCCCCGGTGCCACCGCCGATGATGGAGCAGACGTCGCCCGGTGGCGATCATCATGTCCAGGCAGCCAAGGTGTTGGGCCTGGCCCAGGAGATGGCAGACCGGCTGACCGGCGAGGCCAAGGCCGAAGCAGACGGGATGTTGGCCGAAGCGCGGGCCAAGTCCGAGCAGCTGCTCTCCGATGCCAGGGCCAAGGCCGACGGCATGGTCAACGAGGCGCGGACCCGTGCTGAGACCATGCTCAACGACGCTCGGACCAGGGCGGAGACCCTGGAGCGGCAGTCTCGCGAGAAGGCGGCCTCGCTGGAGCGAGACGCGGCACGCAAGCACAGCGAGATCATCGGTTCGATCAGCCAGGAGAAGAGCATCCTGGAAAAGAAGATCGACGAACTGCGCACGTTCGAACGTGAGTACCGCACCCGCTTGAAGACTTACCTCGAGTCACAGCTTCGGGAGCTAGACGGCCGGGCCACCGCTACGCCAGCCGACTCGGTGCGTAGCCAAGGTTTCGTGACATCCGGGTTCGGCGCGCGCGCCGAAGCTGGTAGCTGACTGACCGGCTGTGCGCGTCACAATAATCCTGCTGCTGGCGGCGGTGGGTTTTCTCGTTGCCGCCCTCCGTACGGGTCATGTTGGCTTGGCCTGGGGCTCGGTAGCCCTCTGTGCCGTGGTCGCAGCATTGATTCTGCGGCGGGCGCGACGATCCTGGCTGCAGTCACAGGACTCACCCGAGGATGAGTTGGTCTTTCTAGAGGACCAGTCGATGGACGCCGAAACGGGCGAGATGCCGCGTGCGCTCGCCCCGGCGGCGGCTGCACACAAGGACCTGGCCCAGGATTCGGGGACCGGCGGGATCAGCTCGGCACCCACTGCTGAGCGGGATCGCCAGAGCGATCCGATCCGGGACGATGAAAACCCCGAGGACGATCAGCCCGGTGAAGAGGACACCGACGCCGCGGACCTGCTCGTTATTTACGAACTTGCCGACGAGGTGCTGGTAGTTGACGAACACCCGCGCTACCACCTCGCCCGCTGCCCCTGGCCTGATCATGAGCGTGCTGAGCGGCTGCCAGTGCGCGAAGCCCGGGAATTGGGATTTACACCCTGTAATCGATGCCGGCCCGACACCACGCTGGCGCGCAAGCACCGCGCTGCGCGCGCGACGGCGAGCGCCGCAGCGACGACCAGTACTCCAGCCGAGGCCCGGGAAAGTCACTAGGTGCCACCGGGTACCCTGGGATCTACAGGCACCGATCCGGCTATCACCGGGGAGCTTCCGGAAGAACAAGGCACATCTGAGCGGGTGTGTCTCCAGTAGAACCGGACGGGTCCGGCCCGTCATCGCCGGCTAACGAGGGGCTGCTCGCATCAGGGGTGGCAAGCGGGGTGGTACCGCGGTCCGCAGCGTAGCTGCTGGTCGTCCCCGTGCAGGAACCTGCACAGGAAGTTCACACCGCCATGGTCTATCCGAAAGTCGCCGGAGACCCGGTCTCGGCTCAGCCGCGCTTTCCTCAGCTCGAACTTGCCGTCCTGCGGTACTGGCAAGCCGACAACACCTTTGCAGCGTCAGTGGCCGCTCGCCCAGCTGGGGACAGTGACTCCAACACAAGCTCGAACGAATTCGTCTTCTACGACGGCCCACCGTTTGCCAACGGCCTGCCACATTACGGCCACCTGCTGACTGGCTACGTCAAGGACGTGGTGCCGCGCTACGAGACGATGCGCGGTCACCGCGTCGAGCGCCGGTTCGGCTGGGACTGCCACGGTCTGCCCGCTGAGGTGGAGGCGGAACGGCAACTCGGCATCAAGCACAAGTCCGAGATCGAACGCATGGGCGTGGCCGAATTCAACGCCGCCTGCCGTGCTTCCGTACTGCGGTACACCCAGGAGTGGCGCGATTACGTAACCCGCCAGGCCCGCTGGGTCGACTTCGACCACGACTACAAGACCCTCGACCTGGACTACATGGAAAGCGTCCTGTGGGCGTTCAAGACCCTGTGGGATAAAGGGCTGATTTACCAGGGGTTCCGGGTGCTGTGGTACTGCTGGCGATGCGAGACGCCGCTGTCCAACACCGAGACCAAGATGGACGACGTCTACCGCAGCCGGCAGGATCCCGCGGTCACTGTCGCTCTGCGCTTGGTTGCCCCAGGATCTGCGTTGGACGGTGTGCTGGCGCTGGTCTGGACCACGACGCCATGGACGTTGCCGTCGAACCTGGCTGTGGCGGTGCATCCCCTACTGAAGTATGTCGCTGTCGAGGCCGGCGGGGAACGCTACTTGATAGCCGAGGAACGGCTGGCGGCCTACGCCCGGGAACTCGGTGATCATCCCACAGTCGTGGGCCGGTACGACGGAATCGAACTACTGGGCCTGCACTACGTACCACCGTTTGACTTCTTCGCGGGCCGACGCAATGCACACCAACTGCTGGCTGCCGACTACGTGACCACCGACGAAGGCACCGGGCTGGTGCACCTGGCCCCGGCTTTCGGGGAGGAGGACAAGGAGGTCACCGACGACGCAGGCATTGACGCTGTGGTGCCGGTGGACTCGGCCGGGCGGTTCACCGCGGACGTGCCGCCATACGCCGGGATGCAGGTATTCGACGCCAACCGATCGATCATCCGGGATCTGCGTCACGGTGCGCCCTATGTCGGTGGTGTGCTGCTGCGCCAGGAGACCTACGAGCATCCGTACCCACATTGCTGGCGTTGCAACAACGCGCTGATCCAGCGTGCGGTGTCGTCATGGTTCGTCGCCGTTACCCAATTCCGGGACCGCATGGTGGCGTTGAACAAAGAGATCACCTGGGTGCCGGACAATGTAGGTACCGGTCAGTTCGACGCATGGCTGCAAGGTGCGCGGGACTGGAACATCTCCCGGAACCGGTACTGGGGTGCGCCGGTGCCGGTCTGGGTCTCCGATGATCCCGCTTATCCGCGGGTGGACGTCTATGGCTCGCTCGATGAGCTGGAACGCGACTTCGGAGTCCGGCCGGTTGACCTGCACCGTCCATTTGTCGACCAGCTGATCCGGCCCAACCCGGACGATCCCTCCGGGCGTTCCACCATGCGCCGCGTGCCGGAGGTGCTGGACTGCTGGTTCGAGTCCGGTTCGATGCCGTTCGCGCAGGTGCACTACCCCTTCGAGAACACGCACTGGTTCGAGCACCACTACCCGGGCGACTTCATCGTCGAGTACAACGGCCAGACCCGCGGATGGTTCTACACGCTGCACGTGCTGGCCACCGCATTGTTCGACCGGCCGGCGTTTCGCTCCTGCCTGGCGCACGGCATCGTGCTGGGCGATGACGGGCTGAAGATGTCCAAATCCAAGGGCAACTATCCCGAGGTTACCGAGGTGTTTAATCGGGACGGCTCGGACGCGATGCGCTGGTTTTTGATGTCCTCACCGATCCTGCGCGGTGGCAACCTGGTGGTTACCGAGCAGGGCATCCGGGAGGCCGTGCGCCAAGCGCTGCTGCCGCTGTGGAACTCGTGGTATTTCCTGACTCTCTATGCCAATGCAGCAGGTGTTGACGGTCGGTGGCGCACCGATAGCCAGCACTTGCTGGACCGCTATGTCCTGGCCAAGCTGCGCGACCTGGTTGTTGACGTCACCGGGCAGCTGGACCGCTATGACATCGCCGGAGCATGTGCAAGCGTGCGCGGGTTCTGCGACGTACTGACCAACTGGTACGTGCGCCGGTCCCGGGATCGCTTCTGGGCAGGCGAGCAGGACGCGATCGACACCTTGCATACCGTGCTGGAGTTGACCTGCCGGGTCGTTGCGCCACTGCTGCCGCTGACCACCGAAGGTATCTGGCGGGGGCTGACCGGGCAACGATCTGTCCACTTGACCGACTGGCCAGATCCCACTGGCCTGCCGCAGGACCATCACCTCGTGGCCGCGATGGACCGAGTGCGCCAGGTGGTGTCCACCGCTCTGTCGCTACGCAAGGCGCGGGGACTGCGAGTACGCCAGCCGCTTGGGGCGCTCATCGTGGCCGCGCCCGATTCGGACACGTTCGCCCCGCTGACCGACTTGATCCGCGAAGAGGTCAACGTCAAAACTGTTGAGCTCACCGACGACGTGGCCGCGTATGGCCGGTTCGAGCTCACGGTCAACGCTCGCGCCTGCGGCCCCAGGCTGGGGGGTGACACCCAGAAGGTGATCCGGGCGGTGAAGGAAGGAGACTGGCAACGCGGCCCGGATGGGGTGGTGACCGCTGCCGGGATTCCGCTGCTGGACGGGGAATTCACCGAACGGCTTGTCGCTGCGGATCCGGCGGAAACCGCAGCGCTGCCCAATGGATCCGGGCTGGTGGTGCTGCAGACCGTTCTCACCCCGGAACTGGTCGCCGAGGGCATTGCCCGTGACCTGGTTCGGGTCGCGCAACAAGCGCGCAAGGAGGCCGGCTTGGATGTCACTGACCGCATTGTGCTCACTATCGATGCTCCGGAATCGGTGCGTGCGGCGGCCCAGGAGCACGAGCAGTTCATCGCCGGTGAAGTTCTCGCCAGGCGGGTGGAGTACGCGCCCGCACCTGACGGCTTTGCTGGCGAGGTTCTCGATGGCGTCCCGGTGCGGGTTACCGTTGATGCCGTGAGCGCCTAGCAGTGTCCGAGCACCCGAACTCGCTGGCCAGCATCGGTCCCGCCGCCGCGCGGTGGCGAGACCTGCTGGAGGCCCGTGCCATTCCCGCTGAGATCCGTGCAGCGGCACCCGAGGACCCGAGCCGGCACGATCCTTCCCGTTTCGTGCCGCCCGTGGTGCCTGACGACACTCCCTCGCGCCACGCTGCGCTGCAGCTGCTGGGGCCAGCGGGCGGCACCGTGCTCGACGTCGGGTGCGGTGCCGGTGCGGCGGGACTGGCACTGGTTCCCAGAGTTTCCCACCTGACTGGGGTGGATCACGCTGAGGACATGCTGCGCGCGTTCGAGCGGGCCTGCACTGAGCGGGGCGTGGCGCACCGCAGCGTGCACGGCGCGTGGCCGGACGTCGCACCGGAGGCCGGCACGGCGGACGTGGTGGTCAGCCACCATGTTGGCTACAACACCTTGGAACTGGCGCCGTTCGTGGCGGCACTGAGCGCCGCTGCGAGCCGTGGGGTTGTCGTCGAGTTGCATGCCGTGCATCCCGGCGCCTGGTTGGACCCGCTGTGGGCGCACTTCCACGGGTTGCACCGGCCACCACCAGCAAGCGCAGAAGACGTCCTAGCGGTCGTTGCGGAAGTGGGGATCGCGCCCGAGGTCCGACGTTGGACCCGGCCGGCCAGACCTCGCCATCCCGACGCAGAGGTCGATTTTTCACTGCGTCGGCTCTGCCTACCGGAGCAGCGCCGAGATGAGGTCGCCGCGGCGGTGGCGAGGCTCGGCCCGCGTAACCGCGATCTGGTCACGATCTCCTGGTCGACCTGAACCCGAGAAAGCCGCGCACGATCGGCGTGAACGGGGTAGAGGTCGTACTCGGAGCGGGAGCCGCGGTGTTGCTCCTGGCGGTGCTCGCCGTGCGGGTCTCCACCCGGCTCGGGTTACCGTCGCTGCTGCTGTACCTGGCCATTGGCCTGTTACTCGGCGAGGCCGGGCTGGGTATCCGCTACTCCGATACGCCACTGACCGCAGCGTTGGGTATTGGCGCCTTGGTGCTCATCCTCGCCGAGGGTGGCCTGACTACCCGCTGGTCGGTGATCCGTCCAGCTTTGGGCGCCGGAATCGCGCTGGCCACTGTGGCGGTGGCGGTCAGTATCGGCATCACCGGATGGATGCTGCACCTGGTGCTCGGCTTGGACTGGCGCACGGCGCTGTTGTGGGGTGCGGTGCTGTCGTCTACGGACGCGGCAGCGGTGTTCAGCGTCTTGCGCGCGTTGAAGGTGCCACCCCGGCTGGCTGGCGCGCTGGAGCTGGAATCAGGTATCAACGACGCTCCGGTATACATCGCGGTGGTGCTGCTCACCGTGGGCGAGCCAGTGCGCTGGTGGACACCGCTGGTGGTGGGCTACGAGTTGCTTGCTGGCGCGCTGGTCGGGGTGGCGCTGGGGTTTGCCGGAGCGTGGGCGCTGCGCCGGGCAGCGCTGCCGGCCACCGGCCTGTACCCGTTGGCAACCATCGCAGTCTGCGTCCTCGCGTTCGCCGCCGGGCAGGGACTGCATGCCTCCGGGTTCCTGGCGACCTACATCGCCGGACTTGTGCTGGGCAATGCGCGGCTGCCGCATCGTGGCGACACTCTGTCGTTCGCCGAAGGGTTGGGCTGGCTTGCGCAGATCGCCTTGTTCGTGCTGCTAGGTCTGTATGCCTCGCCGGTCCGCTTGCCCGGTGTCCTGATCCCAGCGCTGATCGCTGGGGCGGTGGTGGTCCTGCTGGCACGCCCGTTGTCGGTAGCGCTTGCCCTGACGCCGCTGCGGGTGCCCTGGCGGCAGCAGGCATTCCTGTCGTGGTCGGGTCTGCGTGGCGCGGTACCCATCGTGTTGGCGTTGATCGCGCTGACCCAAGGATTCCCGGGCGCGCAGCGGCTGGTGGATGTGGTGTTCGTGCTGGTCGTCATCCTCACCGCGGTGCAGGGCGTTACGTTGCCGCTGGTGGTGCGGGGGCTAGGGCTGGCGCGTCCAGAGCAGGGTCGGGAGATGGAAGTCGATTCGGCAGCGCTGGATGAGATGGATGCTGAACTACTCCAGATCAGGGTGCCTCGACCGTCCCGGCTGCATGGGGTGTACCTGTCGGAGTTGCGGCTTCCCACCGGCGCGGTGGTCAGCCTCGTGGTACGCGACGGGAAGGGATTCACGCCGCAGCCGACGACCCGGCTGGAGGCAGGCGACCAGCTGCTGGTCGTCACAACCGCTGAGCATCGGGAGCAGACCGAGCGGCGGATCCGTGCAGTGCACCGAGCTGGCCGGTTGGCCCGGTGGCGTGGAGAGAGCGGCGTCTAAGAAGGCCAGCGGTTGATTGGTCACAATGGTGTCATGAATCCATCCCAGCCCACTGGCCGGGAGGCCTGCTCGCAGGGCCGACCCATTGATGAGGAGGCCTGCTCGCAGAGCCGACCCATTGAGCCGGGCCCAGCGACCGCGGACGGCCAGAAGGCCACCGGTGTCTTCCCACGACCGCGGCGGACAGGTTTGCTCGTCGCCGCCGCTGGCGTCACCCTCGTGCTGGATGTACTCACCAAGATCATCGTAGTTACGGCCCTGGAAGGCCACCCACCGGTGAAGCTGCTGGGCGGCGCGCTGTACCTGGTCGTCTACCGCAATCCGGGCGCGGCGTTCTCTCTGGCCACCGGGCTGACCTGGGTGCTGTCGTTGATCGCGGTGGCGGTTGCGGTGGCGATCATCAGGCTGGCCCCGCGACTGCGCAGCGCCGGCTGGGCTTTCGGGCTCGGTCTCGTGCTGGGGGGTGCGCTGGGTAACCTGGTCGACCGCCTGCTGCGTGCCCCTGGACCACTACGTGGGCACGTCGTGGACTTCCTGTCGCTGCTGGCACCGGATGGCAGCGTCTGGCCGGTGTTCAACCTGGCGGACTCGGCAATCGTGTGTGGTGGTGCGCTCCTGGTCTACCTTGCCGCCACCGGGCGGGAATTTGACGGTTCCCGCAGCGTCCGGCGCAGGGAGGCCGGCAATGAGTGAAGTCCGAACCTTGCCGGTACCCGATGGGCTGGACGGGATGCGGGTGGACGCTGGACTGGCCCGCTTGCTGGGATTGTCTCGCACGGCGGTGGCCGGCCTGACCGAAACAAGCGCGGTGCTCATCGACGGTCAGCCGGTTGGTAAAGCCGACCGGTTGGCTGCGGGCGCCTGGTTGGAGATCACGCTGCCTGATCCGCAACAGTCAGTAACCGTCGCAGCTGCACCAGTGCCGGGATTGCGGGTGCTCCACGACGACGCCGACGTGGTCGTCGTGGACAAACCGGTTGGGGTGGCGGCGCACCCCAGCCCAGGGTGGACTGGCCCCACCGTGCTCGGTGGTCTCGCCGCCGCAGGTGTCCAGGTGGCTACCTCAGGTGCGGCGGAACGCCACGGTGTGGTGCACCGGTTGGATGTCGGCACAAGCGGGTTGATGGCGGTCGCCAAATCAGAGCGGGGCTACGCGGCATTGAAACGGGCATTCCGGGATCGCACAGTGGCCAAGCACTACCGGGCACTGGTGCAGGGCCATCCGGATCCCAGCCGGGGTACCATCGACGCCCCGATTGACCGGCACCCCAAACACGACTGGCGTTTCGCGGTCATGGCAGGCGGCAAACCGTCGGTGACCCACTACCAGGTGATTGAAGCCTTCCCCGCCGCGTCGCTGTGTGATGTGACCCTGGAGACCGGGCGCACGCATCAGATCCGGGTGCATTTCGCCGCGCTGCGCCACCCCTGCTGCGGTGATCTCACCTATGGCGCAGACCCCGTGCTGGCCCAGCGACTCGGGTTGGAACGGCAGTGGCTGCATGCCGCGCGGTTGGGCTTCCCGCATCCGGCTGACGACCACTGGGCGGAGTTCACCAGCCCGGATCCCGACGACCTGCGCCATGCCCTGGATGTGCTGGCCGCCCAGGAGTAGCTGATGAGGCTGCGAGCCAGTGTGGTGGTGCTGGCGGTGCTTGCCGCGATATTCGGCTGCACCGTATGGATCGCCGGCCAGCATGACGAGCCAGTGCCGGCCGGGGTACAGCGGCTCGGGCCCGACGCCGGCGAGCCGGTCGCGGATTACCTGCGGCGCGCCAGCGCATCGCTGCCGGCGGGGCATTCCGCGCGTTGGGCACTGGTACAGCTAGACAGCTACCTCACTCCAGAGCGCGCTGCTGAGCTGTCGCAGGCTGTCCGGATCTCGAAGGTCGTGTTGCGCGTTCCCCTGCCCCGGTTGCAAACCGCGTTGATCACGCGGGACCTGCCAGGACAGCAGCCGCTGGTTGAGCTCACCAGCGCGCAGCAGTCCGCGGCGGCAGAGCGCCTCGCCGCGTCCCGGGCGGCCCCCGATAGTAGGCACGCCGCTGTTGCCGCCGCAGAAGCCGCGCAGCTGCGGCAAGGCTGCGCGTGCGTGCTGGCCCTGCTGGTCTTCGCCGACGGTGATGCGCTTCACCTGGTCGCCAAGCGCCCAGGCGCTCGAGTGGTGCAGGCAGCGCTGCCAGACACATCCGTCGAGGACCTGGCAATCTCACCATTGCTGCCCGAGCAAACCGATATCGCTGGGCCCGTGCCGGACGACGGTCCCGTACCGGCTGCCCTGCGCCGCTGAGGGCGTTGCAGGCCCAAGCCCGCGTCGCCATTTACCTCAAGCATGTGAATCGCCGCCAGTACCTGTGATTCCTTCACATCTAAGGCCTGAGGAACGCCACTTGCCGCCCAGTGGAATAGGTACGAGTATTTCATGCATAGCGGTGATCGGACGGCGAGGGGGATCCAATGGACAACGGTTATGAGGTGTACTGCATCGCGGATCCGTTGTTCTACGACTCGATGTCCGGCCACACCCGAGGCGAGGCTTTCGAAGCCGCCCGGCGTCCGGTTCCTGAGGGCTGGCAACGGCGGTTTCTCGACAACTGGGTGGTCATGAACCCGGTCGGCGCGACGGTGCCTTCGCAAGGCTGGAAAATCCACGCGTCGGCCTGTATCGACAATGCGGAACGCATTCTGGAAACGGTGTGGTCCTACTGTGTGCCACGGCGGATCACTTTTAAATTCTTGATCTCTCGCAACGTTGTTCACCTGCACAACGCTAAATACGCCCCTCGGGGGTCCAGTGGCAAATTCGTCACCATCTACCCGGCTGATGTCGATGCGCTTGGCACCATCCTGCACGACCTGGGGGAACTGCTGGAAGGCGAGCCAGGTCCCTACATCCTCAGCGATCTGCGCTGGAACGAAGGACCGCTCTACGTTCGCTACGGCGGCTTCGCGCTGCGGCACTGCCTGTCAGCGCGTGGCGACCAGGTTCCGGCCATCGAGGACCCCACCGGGGGATTGGTGCCGGACCGCCGGGATGCGGTGTTCTACACCCCACCGTGGGTGACACTACCGGAGCTGCTTGTCCCTCAACTTGCCGCACGCAACGCCACCACCGTCAAGGACCTGCCTTACCGAGTCGAGCACGTGCTGCACTTTTCGAATGGCGGCGGGCTCTACGAGGCGACCGACCAGCGAACCGGCACCCGGGTGGTGCTCAAGGAAGCCCGGCCATATGCCGGCCTCGCTGCCGACGGTGCCGATGCGGTGCAGCGGCTGCAGCGCGAACGTGAAACGCTCGAACGCCTGGCCGGCATCAAAGGAGTACCGGCCGTCCATGATTATTTCACACTGGGCGACCACCATTTCCTCGCTCTGGAATTCATCAACGGAGCGCCGCTGAACAAGGTCTTCGCGCAGCGGTACCCGATGAATGATCCCGCCGCCGGGCCGGCCGAGTTCGTTGAGTACTCCGGATGGGCCTTGCGGGTGTGCGCTCAGATTGAAGAAATTGTCGCAGCCATTCACGCTCGCGGCGTGATTCACGGCGACATCCACCTGTTCAACATTCTCGTCCGCGACGACGACCAGCTCACGCTGATTGACTTCGAAGTTGCAGCGAAGATTGAGGATGCGCGCCGGCCCATTCTGGGTAGCCCCGCTTTCGCGGCCCCGCAAAATCGAAAAGGTGTCGAGATTGATCGCTACTCGCTAGCCTGCTTGCGGATCGCCTTGTTCCTTCCGTTGACCACACTGTTCCGGCTCAACCCCGGAAAGGCAGCGGATTTCGCCAAGGTCATCGCCGAGCATTTCCCGCTGCCGCCAGGATTCCTGGATGAGGCGGTACGGACGATCACCGGAACCAGTGACGGCAACGAAGCTACGCTGCAGCGCCGGGCAAAAGCGTTCCCGGCCCTGCCGGACGCAACCACCGGGTGGACGGCCGCACGGGATTCGATCGTCGCGGGAATTTTGGCTAGCGCGACACCCAAACGCACTGACCGCCTGTTCCCCGGCGACATTGCTCAATTCAGCACCGGCGGCCTGAACATCGCCCACGGCGCGGCCGGCGTGCTCTACGCGCTGTCGGTAACCCGGGCCGCACGGTACCCGGCGGGTGAGCACTGGCTGCTGGAACGTGCCGCTGCGGCCCCTCGCGGAACGCGGTTGGGGCTGTATGACGGCCTGCACGGCGTCGCGTACGTCCTGGCGGAGCTGGGGTACCGGCAAGCTGCCCTCGACGTGATCGAGTTCTGCCTCACAGAACCGAGGGAACAGCTGGGCAACGACCTGTCTGGTGGTCTTGCCGGCATCGCGCTCAACCTGGCGCACTTCGCGGGCGTGGCCGGCGAGCCCACGCTGTTCGACCACGCACTGCGCGCCGCCGACATCGTCACCGATCGCCTCGGGGGACCTGAGTCCGTCAGCACGATCAGTGGTGGGGATCATCCGTACGCCGGGCTGATGCACGGCTCATCGGGGCCGGCCCTGATGTTCCTGCGGCTCTACGAGCACACCGGTGACCGCGAGTTTCTTGAGCTGTCCAAAACCGCGCTGCGCCAGGACCTGCGTCGCTGCCGGCTGCGTGAAGACGGTTTGATGATGGTCAACGAGGGCTGGCGAGACATGCCCTACTTGGATCGGGGCAGCGCCGGTATTGGCTTGATCCTCGACGAATACCTCACGCACCAGCCAGAGGACGAGTTCGCCGATGCTGCGGCGAGCATTCGCCGCGCTGCACAATCGCGGTTCTACATCCAACCGGGTCTGTTCAGCGGCCGGGCTGGGATGATCCTGTACCTGAGCCGGGCCTACCCACCCGGGCAGGCGATGTGGAACCAGGAAGTCGCCGCACAGATCCGGCGCCTTGACTGGCATCGCATCGACTACCAGGGACACCTGGCCTTCCCCGGTGAGCAACTGCTCCGGCTCTCGATGGACTTGGCGAGCGGCGCCGCGGGCGTACTGCTCGCACTGGGTGCAGCAGTACACGAGCACCCCGTCGGTCTCCCGTTCCTCAATGAACCCCGCCAGCCCCCGCCGCACGATGCCCCCGTGCCAACGGTGCTGCTGGGCAGGAACGGGTTGGTATCCAGCTCGATCTTCGGAGGGAGGTGAAATCACCATGGCTCTTCTGGACCTGCAGGCCCTGGAGGTGGCTGAGTACTGCGACGACCACGACGGTCGCTTCGGTCACGACCACGACAGCCACTGCGGAAGTGGCCTCAGCTTGCTGCTCTGCGGCAACTGATATCTCATCGCAGGGTGGTCCGGGGCACCGGCGTTGCCCCGGACCACCCAATTATTTGAGCACCTTTTGATGATTTTCGGATGAATAGTGCGGAGGCCGCGTGAACAGCGATCCGGCCCAGGCATCGCCGCCGCAGGATTTGATGGCCAGGCAGGGTGACTGCTTATTGTGGTCGACCGCTCGGCGAGGTGGGTGGTGGCTGTGCTTACTGGCGTCGGTCACGCTCCTTACTGCGGGGGCGGAAATTCTGCTCCCTACCGCACTAGGCCGCGTTCTCGATGCGCTACCGCGCGGTGAGCATGTCACTAGCGGCGTGCTCGTGTGCGTGGCCCTGATCGCCACGATGGTGATCGGTAACATGATCAGTAACTTCGCCACCGGAACAAGCACTGCCCGGTGCACAGCCTGGTTGCGCATGACCCTGGTCCAGCATCTCGTCGCCATCGGACCGGCTGCCACCCGCCGCTTTGAATCGGGCGATCTGGTGACCCGGGTGACCCGAAACGCCAGTGAAGCAGGCCAGGTCGGGATGACCGCGGTGATGGTCGGCGCCGGACTGATTCCCCCCGTCGGCGGCATCGTGGCGTTGATGCTGATTGACCCGTGGGTAGGTCTGGCCGCCCTGGCCGGCTTGCTCGTGATGGCCGCTCTTCTGCGGATATTTGTCCAGCACAACACCGAGACCATCCGGGGCTACCTGCACAGCCAGGGTCAGATCGCAGCCCGGCTACTCGATGCATTATCTGGATCCCGCACCATCGCCGCGGCCGGCAGCATGGAACGTGAGCGGCACCGGATCCTCGAACCGCTTCCCGGCCTGCGCGAACATGGTGTGCAGATGTGGCGCAATCAGGTCCGAGTCGCCAGCCAGTCCGCGCTGATCGGGCCGTTGTTGCAGTTAGTCGTGCTCGGCGTTGCCGGATACGGACTGGTGGCCGGCCAGCTCAGCGTCGGTGAACTGTACGCCGCGAGCCGCTACGCCGCGCTCGCCGCCGGCCTGCGCGGCGCCATGGGCTTCCTCAACAAGTTGGCCCGAGCCCGGGCTGGTGGTCAGCGCGCGGCCGAAGTGCTCAACCAGCCGGTGATCAGGTACGGCAGGGGCTGCCTGCCTGAGCCTTCGCACGGCGGCGGCCGGCTTGAGTTTCGCGGGGTGCGGGTGTCCGCCGCCGGGGAGCCAGTGATCGACGGCCTCAACCTTGTCATCCCGGCCGGTGCCACGGTCGCGATCGTCGGCCGGTCCGGGGCAGGCAAGTCGCTGCTCGCTGGAGTGGTTGGCCGGCTGGTTGATCCGGAACAGGGCGAGGTTGTCCTCGACGGCGTGTCCCTGACCGATCTATCCCACGAGCAGCTACGCAGCGCCGTGGGTTTCGCCTTCGAACGACCGGCGCTGGTGGGTGACACGATCGAAGACGTCATCAACTTCGGATCGCGCTCCTGCACCCCGGCGGCGATTCGCCAGGCCTCCGCGACAGCGCGCGCAGACACGTTCATCGAGAAGTTGCCGCAGGGTTACTCGACCGAGCTGGCGGCGACCCCGCTGTCCGGAGGCGAGCTGCAGCGCCTCGGCCTGGCCCGCGCGTTTGCCCACCCCTACCGGGTGCTCGTCCTTGACGACGCAACCTCCAGTCTCGATGCGGTGACGGAACGGCAGGTCGAAGCAGTGCTCACAGGCGCGAACCGCGGTCAGACGCGGCTGATCGTCGCGCACCGGGCGGCCACCGCCGCCCGGACAGACCTTGTTGCATGGCTAGACAGGGGCACGGTGCGCAGCCTGCGCCCCCATCACGAGCTGTGGCGCGACCCGGACTACCGGGCCTTGTTCGGTATCGATGCGTCGGCGGCAGCATCGTCGACAGACCTGGCGCCCGCTGAACTACAGGTAGTACCGGTATGACCCTCACCTTGAGCACTGAGCCAACCGTGCCCCGGTTGTTGCTGGCTGCGCTACGCCGGCACCCCCGGGCGCTGCTGCGGCTGGCCGCATGGTCGGTGCTGGAGGTGGCACCGCTGCTGCTGTCCGGCTACGCCATAGCCCATGCGCTGGATGCCGGGTTCATTGCAGGCCGGCCCGAGACCGGGTTGGCATGGCTGAGTGTGCTGGGTGCAGCCGTACTCGTGGGGGCCTTGGCCACTGGCCGTGTGTACCGGATCCTGGCTGAGATCGTCGAACCGTTCCGCGACGACCTGGTCGATGGCGTCGTGGGAGGTGCCCTGCAACGATCGACCGTGCTGGGCGGCCGGCCAGACTCAGGCGCAGTCGCGCGCCTGACCCATCAGGTCGAGGTCGTGCGCGACAACTTCGCCGGATTGCTCTTGCTCACCAGAAGCTTCATTGTCAGCACGATCAGTGCGATCGTGGGGATCGCCGCGTTGACCGGTATGGTCGCGTTGCTGGTGCTGCCGCCTCTGCTCGCTGGTTTAGCGCTTTTCCTGGCCTCTTTGCGTTCCATGATGGCCCGCCAACGCGATCATGTGCTCACCGACGAAGCGGTCGCCGAGTCGGCCAGCACGATCGCGCGCAGCCTGCGCGACGTCGTCGCTTGCGGTGGCGAGGAGCAGGCTTGCGCGCGGGTGCAGCGGGACGTCGAGGCGCACGCGGCGGCGGAACGGGTCGTGGCCCGGATGGCAGCGATCCGCACGTTCACGGTGGCCGTCGGTGGCTGGCTGCCCGCCGTAGGTCTGCTCGTCGGCGCGCATTGGTTATTGACAACCGGTTTGACGCTGGGAGCTATCACCGGCGGCCTGATCTACCTCACCCAGGGATTGCTGCCAGCGCTGAGAGCGCTGGTCGACGGATTGGGGGCGGGAGGGTTGCGCTTGGTGGTCACGCTGGACCGGTTGGTCGAGGCGGGGGAGCAGGCGATGCCCATGCGGTCGGCGCAGCAGCGCACTCCTGATGGGCACGACCTCGTTGTGGACGGAGTCACCTTCTGCTACGGGCGCCAGGCGGAGCCGGTGGTCAAGGCGCTGAACATGGTGATCCCCGAGGGCCAGCACCTGGCGATGGTTGGCCCCAGCGGTGCTGGGAAGTCGACTCTGGCTGGGTTGCTCGCCGCCACCCATGTGCCCGACCAGGGTGAGGTGCGCCTAGGCGGCGTGCCGGTGGCCGATCTCGATCCGCAATCCCTGGCCCGCCACCGGGTATTGATTCCCCAGGAGGCGTATGTCTTCGCTGGAACACTCGGTGAGAACTTGCGGTACCTGCATCCCAGCGCTACCCGCACCGAGCTCGACGCTGTGGTGGCAGAACTGGATCTCGGTGCCCTGGTGGCCCGCTTAGGTGGGTATGACGCCGTCATCGATCCAGGCACGCTGTCGGCAGGCGAGCGTCAGCTCATCGCGGTGGCCAGGGCTCACCTCACCCCGGCGCCGGTGCTGATTCTGGACGAGGCCACCTGCCATCTGGATCCGGCCGCCGAGGAGCGGGTAGAGCGGGTGCTGGCCGCTCGAAAGGGCGGCACACTCATCGTCGTCGCTCACCGGATCACTTCGGCGTTGCGGGCACGGCGGATCGTGCTGATGGACGGTGCCCACCTGGTGACGGGTACGCATCCGGAGCTGCTGGCTACCGCACCGCTGTACCGAGACCTGGTTGTGGGGCATGGACAGTAGTGGGTGCAACAACGGGCCGGCGGTCACCGCCGGCCCGTTGTTGCAACCCGTCCCGTCGCTGGCACCCGATCACAGCTGGATCGCTTAGATCCAGCCCGCCTCGGCGGCGATGCGAATAGCGTCGATTCGGGTGCGCGCTTCCAACTTGGTCATGACTCGTGACAAGTAGTTGCACACCGTTCCACGGCTCAAGAAGAGCCGTTGCGCGATTTCAGTCGGCGATGCCCCGCCCGACGCGAGGTCCAGCACCGTGAGCTCGCGCGGCGTCAGCGGGCTACCTGCCACACCGATCGCGGCAACCGCGAGGGCAGGGTCGATCGTACGCTTGCCCTTCGCCACCTGCCGGATGGTCGCCAGCAGCCGCCGGGGTTGCGCATCCTTGTCTACCGCTCCGGCCACCGGAACATCCAATGCCCGCCGGACCAGACCCGGTCGTTGAGCGGTGGCAAGCACCACGATCCGGCAGTCGGGTAGCCGCTCGTGCAGTGTTTGCGCCGCCGTGAGCACTTCTGACCCACCCTGGTCGATGTCCAGGACTGCGATATCGGGCCGGTGCCGGATCGCAGTGGGCACCACCCGCTCGCCTCCGGCGATCCCACCGACCACCTCGATGTCCTCCTCGCCGGACAGCACTGTCGCCAGCGCTCCACGAAGTAGGCTCATCTCGATGACCAGCAGTACCCGGATCGGGTCGGTAGCTCGACTCGCTTTGTGATTCGAGCAGCGGGCCACCGCTGCGGCTCGACCCCCTGAACGTTGCGAGATATCGGTGTATTCGTCATCCGCGGCAACTGTGGTCGCTGCCATGTTTCCCGGCACCCGATGTGGAATCATGAGATGCGAACGAGATCGACTCGGTCGCCGAACGTGCGTGGTCGCCAACATGCCGCCATTGGGCTGTCCCCTCCCCACGTGCCGGGACAAAGTGCCTCCGCATCAGTCCCGGCGATCAAGCGCGCCCCCATTGCCCCCTTGCGAGCGGTTCCCCCGGAACTAAGAGGAACCAGCCTGCGAGACCCCCTGGAGAGGGGTCCCGGCACAGGTTGTCATCGCCGATGTCCCACATCGTGTTACATTGTGTACCTAAAGTCATCACCGTTTACTGTGAGTACACATTTGGCGGCCTCGAGCACGGAGCAAACGTAGGCTCACAGCCGTGGACCCCGTGCAGGATCTCCTCGCCGCAGACCGTGCACACGTATGGCATCCCTACGGGCCGATGCCGGGCCGCGTTGATCCGCTCATCGTGCACTCAGCGGCAGGCGTGCGTCTGCGGTTGGTTGACGGCAGGCAACTGCTTGACGGCATGTCGTCGTGGTGGGCGGCCATTCACGGCTACGCCCACCCAGCCCTTGACGCCGCGGTGCACGACCAGCTCAGCCGGATGAGCCACGTGATGTTCGGTGGTCTGACTCATGAGCCCGCGGTCCGGCTGGCCTGCCGCTTGGTCAACATCACGCCGCAACCGTTGCAACACGTGTTCTTCGCCGATTCGGGATCGGTGTCGGTGGAGGTCGCGATCAAGATGTGCCTGCAGTACTGGCGCTCGTTGGGCCGCCCCGGTAAGCACCGGCTGCTCACCTGGCGCGGGGGTTATCACGGTGACACTTTTGGCGCGATGAGCGTCTGCGATCCCGACGGCGGGATGCACTCGCTGTGGTCAACGGTACTGGCGCAGCACGTATTCGTGCCGCCACCGCCTGCTGAGCTGGATACGGAGTATGTGCAACTGCTGGCCGACACCGTGGGTCGCCACGCCGATGAGCTAGCCGCGGTGATCGTCGAGCCCGTCGTGCAGGGTGCGGGGGGAATGCGTTTCCACGACCCGCGCTACCTGCATGTGCTGCGCGAGATCACCTTGGCCCACGATGTGTTGCTGATCTTCGATGAGATCGCCACCGGCTTCGGCCGCACGGGGGCGCTGTTCGCCGCTGATCATGCCGGCATCAGCCCGGACGTGATGTGTGTGGGCAAGGCGCTGACGGGGGGATACCTCACGATGGCCGCGACGCTGTGCACCTCTCGGGTGGCCGAGGGCATCAGCGGGGGGGAGATCCCCGTACTCGCCCACGGCCCGACGTTCATGGCCAACCCACTGGCGGCGGCGGTGGCGTCGGCCTCCATCGATCTGCTGCTGGGTCAGGATTGGCGGGCACAAGTGCGGCGGTTGGAGGCGGGACTGCGGGCCGGGCTGGAACCGGCTGCCGAGCTGGCGGGTGTCCGTGACGTCCGGGTGCTGGGCGGTATCGGGGTGGTCCAGCTGGACCACGATGTCGATCTGCCTGCTGCCACCGCCGCCGCAGTAAGCCAGGGTGTGTGGTTACGGCCCTTCCGCGATCTGGTCTACACCATGCCACCTTTCGTGACCAGCGATAACGAGCTTACACAGATCATCTCTGGCGTGCTTGCCGCGGTCGCCGCGGGATGACGCGAAGCAGCCGGACGCGCATCGTAGGCTCGCAGGTCGTGACGACGCTTCCTGACGCGACCGGGGCACTGGCATGGTTGGACGACGCGGCCGCCGTTCGCCGGACCGCAGGGCTGCACCGAGCACTTCGACCGCGATCAGCTCTGGAGCCGGTGATCGATCTCGCGTCCAACGACTACCTGGGCCTGTCGAGAGACCCCCGGGTGGTAGCTGGCGCGGTACAAGCCACCCGCACCTGGGGGGCCGGATCAACGGGATCGCGTCTGGTCAGCGGCTCCACTGAGTTGCACGCTGAGCTTGAGGAGGAGCTCGCCGCGTTCTGCGGGGCTGCGGCGGCGCTGGTGTTCTCCTCGGGCTACACCGCCAACCTCGGCGCGCTGACCGCGCTGTCCGGCCCGGGGACGCTGGTGGTCTCCGACGCGGCCGGTCACGCCTCACTGGTGGATGCATGCCGGTTGTCCCGGGCCCGGGTCGTGGTCACGCCGCGCGGCGACGTCGCGGCTGTGGCCGCGACCCTTGCTGCCCGGTCCGAGCGGCGCGCGCTGGTCGTTACGGATTCCGTGGTCAGCGTGGACGGTGGCCTGGCGCCGCTTGCCCAGCTGCATGCGGTGTGCCGGCAGCATGAGGCGGTACTGCTGGCCGACGAGGCGCACGGATTCGGGGTGCGCGGCCCTGGCGGGCGGGGGGAGGTGGCCGGGCTCGGCTTGGCGGGTGAGCCGGACGTGGTGGTCACCATGTCGTTGTCGAAGTCGCTAGGCAGCCAAGGTGGTGCAGTCCTGGGTTCTCGCGTGGTGATTGACCACCTCGTCAACACGGCACGGAGTTTCATTTTTGATACCGGCCTGGCGCCGCCGGCGGCTGGTGCCGCGTTGGCCGCGTTGCGGGTGTTGCAATCCGATCCGGCGCTGCCTGCCCGCGTACGTGCCGCCGCCGCAGCGCTGGCTGCGGTGGCTGGCGTCGCGCCGCCTGCCGCCGCGGTCGTCTCGGTCATTCTTGGCGAGCCGCAGCGCGCCGTCGATGCGGCTGCGAAATGCCTGCGGCACGGCGTGCGGGTCGGGTGCCTGCGCCCGCCGTCGGTCCCTGCTGGCACATCCCGGCTACGGCTGACGGCTCATGCGGCGCTGACCGACTCCGATCTGGCGCAAGTGGCGCAGGTGCTCGCCGGGGTGTTGGGCCGCCCCGGCAGGCTGGTCGGCGGCGCGGTGGCTGCCGTGGAGATAGCTCGGTGACCGTGCTAGTTGTGACCGGGACGTCGACCGGGGTCGGCAAGACGGTGGTGACCGCTGCCGTCGCCGCGCTTGCAGTGGCCTCCGGGCGCCGGGTGGCAGTGGTGAAGGCCACTCAGACCGGGGTCGGCGTGGGTCAGCCGGGTGACGTGGACGAGGTACAGCGCCTGGTGGGTTTCCCGATCACATGCTGCGAGCTTGCCCGCTACCCGGAGCCGCTGGCACCGGCGACGGCAGCCCGCCGCGCCGGCCTTGCCCAGGTCACGCCGACTACCGCTGCTGCCGCCATCCGGAAGCTTGCCGAGGCGCACGACGTGGCGCTGGTGGAGGGAACCGGGGGATTGCTGGTTCCACTGAACAGTGCGGGGGGCACGCTGGCCGATATCGCCGCCAACTTGGTGGCGCCGGTTGTTGTGGTGGCCGCTGCCGGGCTAGGCACGCTCAATCACACCGCACTCACCGTTGAGGCGCTGCGCACCCGCGAGCTGACTTGTGCCGGCATCGTCATCGGCGAATGGCCAGCCGAACCTGACCTCGCCGCTCGGTGCAATCTCGCTGATCTACCCGCGGTGACGGGACTGCCGCTGCTCGGCGCATTGCCCGCAGGCGCCAGCCGGCTCACTCCCTTGGAGTTCCTCACGGTGGCCCGTCAGGAGCTCCTACGCGGCTTGCAGACGCTGGGTTGGTGGTCGTTGAAGACCGGCGTGTCCGGGGTTGGCAGTCCTTGAAGAGCCTCCAACTAGCGAGCGCAGATTAGTCAGTCCAGATCAGTCCAGGTAGTCGCGCAGCACCTGGGAACGGGACGGGTGGCGCAGCTTTGACATTGTCTTGGACTCGATTTGCCGGATGCGTTCCCGGGTGACCCCGTAAACCTGACCGATCTCATCGAGCGTGCGCGGCTGGCCGTCGGTAAGACCGAACCGTAGCCGTACAACTCCGGCTTCCCGCTCGGACAGCGTGGCCAGCACGGACTGCAGCTGGTCTTGCAGCAGGGTGAACGACACCGCGTCCACCGCCACCACTGCCTCGGAATCCTCGATGAAGTCACCGAGCTGCGAGTCGCCCTCATCGCCGATGGTCTGGTCCAGCGAAATGGGTTCCCGGGCGTATTGCTGGATCTCCAGCACTTTCTCCGGGGTGATGTCCATTTCCTTGGCCAGCTCCTCGGGGGTCGGTTCACGACCGAGATCCTGGAGCAGCTCACGCTGGATGCGACCCAGCTTGTTGATCACCTCGACCATATGCACCGGGATCCGGATGGTACGGGCCTGGTCGGCCATTGCCCGGGTGATGGCTTGCCGGATCCACCAGGTGGCGTAGGTGGAGAACTTGTACCCCTTGGTGTAGTCGAACTTCTCCACCGCACGGATCAAACCCAGATTGCCTTCCTGGATTAAGTCCAGAAAAGCCATACCCCGGCCGGTGTAGCGCTTGGCCAGCGAGACGACGAGGCGAAGGTTGGCTTCGAGCAAGTGGTTTTTGGCGCGCTCGCCATCGCGCACAATCCAGCGCAGATCCCGGCGCAGTTGAGGGGAAAGTTTTTCAGTGGATTCCTCGGTCCGGCGTACTCGCTCGGCGGCATAGAGTCCCGCTTCGATACGCTTGGCGAGCTCTACCTCCTCTTCGGCATTGAGCAGCGCGACCTTGCCGATCTGCTTGAGATACGCGCGTACCGAATCGGCCGAAGCAGTGAGTTCGGCGTCCTTGCGGGCTTGGCGCAGCGCCTCGGATTCCTCCTCGTCCCAGACGAAGTCTTCCGCGCCAGGGCCGTCAGCCGCTTCAGGTTCGTCCGCCTCGACGGCGATCTCGTCGACCTCGACCTCAACGTCGGCGAGATCCTCAGCGCCTGGACCACCTTCGATGTCGGGAGGTCCATCAAGCTCTAGATCGACCTCAGGTTCGACGCCGGGGTCGAGTCCTGGCTCCAGCTCAGATTCACCTGCTGGCTTGACGGTGGCGGCGGTTTTGGCGCCCCCCTTGGCGCGGGCTGGGGCCTTGGCGCGGGTTTTCGCACCGGCGCTGCGAGCGCTACGCGGGCGAGTCGTCGTCGCGGTGGCGCTGTCTTTCGCGGTGGGGCCGGAGGCGACGGCGCTCAGGTTGTCGTCACTGATTACGCCATTGCGGGAGGACTTCTTTTCGGTCCCAGAATTCGCGGCGCGACGGGATGCGGGTTCTGCGGCTGCCACGGACGGCCTTTCGGAACAGTCGGTGTTCGGGCGCGGTGCGGAAATCGGGCTTCCGTCGGCGAACATGCAGCTAGAGCCAGTGCCGACAATCACGGCGGTGCGATCCAGGATGCTCGAGGACGGTGCCACGTTCCAGTGTACGACTCAGCATTGTAACGACGCCTATCGTGCGCGGGGGCCCAGTATCGCGGCAACTACCGCACGCGTCGCTCCGCGGCAGCCGCCGCGGCGCCGACGATGCCGGCGTCGTTGCGCAATGCAGCCGCCACCACCGGAGTCCGGCACTCCAGAAGATGCACCCACTTGTCGGCCTTCTTGCTCACTCCACCACCTGCGATGATCAGATCCGGCCACAGCAGATTCTCTAGAACTTGCAGGTAACGGGATACCCGGGCAGCCCAGTCTGCCCAGGACAGTTTTTCATCGTCACGGGCGGCGGCCGCCGCCCGCACCTCGGCCTCGATGCCGTCGATTTGCAGGTGGCCGAGCTCGGTGTTGGGCACCAGTTCCCCGTCGACGAACAGCGCGCTGCCGATGCCGGTCCCGAAGGTGAGCAGCAAAACCACGCCATCAGAATCCCGGCCAGCGCCGAAACGCATCTCGGCCAACCCGGCTGCGTCGGCATCGTTGAGCACGACCACCGGTACCTGGCAGTACTCGGAGAGCAAGCTTTTGGCGTTGAGACCCTTCCACGACGGGTCCAAATGTGCCGCGGTGTATGCGATGCCGCGCTTGATAACGCTGGGCAGGGTGACGCCCATTGGACCGTGCCACCCGAACTCACCGGTGATGGTGGCGACCACTTCTGCCACCGCCACCGGGGTGGCGGGCTGGGGGGTGAGGATGCGGACGCGTTCGTCGTCTAAGGACCCGCTGCGCAGATCGACCGTGCAGCCTTTGATGCCGGACCCGCCGACGTCCACCCCGAATCCGGGTGTCCTGGCCATCGTGTCCTCTCTGGGTCCTCTCTGGTCGGCCTCTAGCCGTCTCTAGTCGCCTCGCACGCCTCTGGCCGCTCAGGTGCCAGCCGGGTCTAGCCTGACCAGCCGCTGCAGACGACCGTTCGGATCAGACCCTAACCCGGATTGGCCGGCCAGGCTGTGGTCGGATTGGTCGATGCCGAGCGGATATGGCAGCGAGGTCCAGGACGTCGAGCAGTTGCGGGCTACGGCCGTGGCGGTAGCCCAGCAGGTGGGTGATTTCGTCCTGCGCATGAGGGCGCAGGGTGCCTGGCAGGTGCAGACCAAAACCAGTGCCACCGACGTGGTCACCGCCGCAGACACCGCAGCGGAACGGTTGGCCCGGCGCCTGCTGGCCCAGTGGCGGCCGGGGGAGCCCGTGCTCGGTGAGGAAGAAGGCAGCGCCGGCTCGGCGGCGCATGGATTGTGCTGGGTTGTCGACCCCATCGACGGCACGGTGAATTACCTCTACGGGCTGCCTTGGTATGCGGTATCGGTGGCGGTGCAACGAGATGGGCGGTCGCTGGCCGCAGCGGTGGGTCAGCCTGCCGCGGGACGGCTGTGGAGCGCCGCACGCGGTTGCGGTGCTGACTGTGACGGGGTCGCCGTGCGCGTCAGCGGGGCTACCGAGCTGGACCTGTCGCTGATCGGCACGGGGTTTTCCTACCGACCTGAGCGGCGAGCCCGGCAGGCCGCCATGGTTGCCTGCATGCTGCCGCGAGTCCGCGACGTGCGCCGGGCAGGGTCGGCTGCCCTGGATCTGTGCTCGGTGGCCTCGGGTTGGTTGGATGGTTTCGTCGAGCACGGGTTGCATCGCTGGGACTGGGCGGCGGGTGCGTTGATCGCGGCCGAGGCCGGCGCGGTAGTCCGGTTGCCGAAGGATGGATCGGATCTGTTGCTTGCCGCTGCACCAGGCATTGTCGAGCCGCTGGCGGAGCTGCTGGCGGAGTGTGGCGCCGAGGATGTGTAAAAGCAGGATCCGAAGCTTCAGCACCTAACCTGGCGGGCCTGCCGGATGAGGTCCGGGTTCACGGCAGGTACGACCGGCCGTGGCTGCGCTTCGGATCCCGAGGGTAGGTCGGATTGGGCGGCCAAGCCGCCGCGGACCGGTGACTCAGCCGGCGCTGGGCTGCCGAGCCCGGCGAGGTCGAGCAGAGCACGGCGCGCAGCGCTGTTGGGACTGACCGCAAGGAACTTGGTACCCAGTGCGAGGTCGACGGTTGCGTCCGGACGAGTGTCGCGGACGAGTTCGGCGCACGGTACCGCCAGACTTAACGTTCGGGCCGCGCCTTGCCCGGCGGCGCCGAAGCGGATCTCCCCGTAGCAGTGCAGATCGAAACCGGGGAACTGCGGATCGTTCGCCGGCCTGGTGGTCGGGGCGAAGCCCAGCTGCGCCAGCGTGCCGTCCACCATGGTGGCCTCGCCGCGCACACCGTTGGCATTAAGTACCTGCACTCGGGTGAATTGAGGCGGCGCAGGCGTCACGTCGTCCAGGCCGTTGGCCGGGAGGCGCTGGGTCGAGCCGGCGGTGGTGGGTGCAGCAGCATCCTGGCAACCGCGGGTGGTCTGATGCAGCACGCTGGTCCATACCAGCACCGCAGCAACGCTGAGCACGACCACCAACAACAGGGCATGCATGGGGCGGCGCTTGCGGTAACCTTCCGCCCCCGCGCTCGTCGAGCCCACCGCAGCCACGCCCCCGCCCTTCTGGCCCCGCGCACAGCCAGCCCTAGCTGGTGAGGGTAGGCGCGGTAGGTGGGCAGCGCAGCCGGCGATGACGAATCAGGGGACGAATCAAGGACAGGTTCGCCCACTTGGCCGCCGGTGCAGACCCGACACGGGGAATGTGACGGCAGTGACACGCCAAGGCGAAATCGCGACCAGTGCTGGCCGTAGCGCTATCATCGCCCTTCTGGCGCCGTCGAGGGGCTTGTAGGAGGGCGCGCGCCGGCCGTACCCGTAGCGTCGAAATGTGACCGACGTCTCGGGCACAAATTGCGGCGTCTATGCGTTTGTGCTGCGGCACGACCCGTACGACTCAGGGGTGGGAATGATGGCGACCGACTACGACGCTCCCCGGCGGAGCGAGGCGGATGAGCTTGTTGAGGACTCGCTGGATGAGCTGAA
>JAJPIR010000179.1 GCA_021324675.1 Actinomycetota bacterium | reverse complement strand
GCCCAGCGCAGCGAATAACGCACCCGCTGATGACCCGGCGACGGACAGGATCGCGCTGGTACGACTGTTATCCCGAGCCACGGCCACCGCGCGCAGCAGGACGCTTGCCTCGGCCAGAGCGGGAAACATCGCGTGCGCTCCCCAGGGCATCATCCCCGACTCATCGGGAATACCCATCCCGACGTCGGCGGCCGCAAGCGCCGATCCGCAGCACGCGGAGATGACAGCCACCACATGCCCGCTGGCCTGCAATGCGCGCACCGATGCGGTCAGCAGGGCACCACCATCAACGGCACCGTCGGCGTCGAGCCTGCGATGCATGCCGGTGGTGGTCTCCGCGACCAGCACCAACCCGGCGCGACCGGCGGCGTCCACCATGGCCTCGGCCAGTGGGTGCAGCTCAGCCGCAATCGCGACCAGGCCCACTGGTTGGAAGTCACGCAACAGCACGAACACGGCCGCACCGCAGGCAGACCACTCGCGGGCCCTGCGTCGAGCCTCGCCCACCAGCTCACCAGGATGCTCGGTTTCGACGTTCCTGCTGCCGGATTTATCGTTGAGCGGGCTGTCGGCCCAGTCCATCGCGGCCCAGCCAGCCCGATTGGCACGGTGCGCAGCCCGGGATGCGTCGGTATGGGTCAGGTCGACATCGATTGCCTCGTGCGCCCGCTGGAACAACTCGACACTGTCAATATCCGGGTCCAGGGCAAACACCTCGTCGACCACTCGGCGGCCGGTGATCAGGGCCTGGTCGTCAAGCACGATGGTGTCCACCCGGTCAAGCCGGTCCAATACGTCCGGGTCGAGCACGAGACCGCCCCGGGCGGACAGATCTGTGCCGAGCTGGGCGGTGAACGCTTCCCGGCCGGCCCTTGCGGGTTTCGGCACTCCAGCGCTGAGCATCGCCAGCGCGCGCGTCGAGTTGCGCGTACCCGCCAGCACTGTGGCGTAGCCTGCCGCCGCGAGCAGGGCCGACGAAGTGGACACCTGCTCGACTGGTCCATTGGGCAGTGGGACGGGACGAGGCCCGACATCAATGGGGTCCGCCCGGTAGGCCCCCGGCCGGTCGGCCAGCTGCTCGGCATCCCACTGCGACCAGGCCTGCTGGCGAGCGCTGGCCTCGCGGTGCAGGCAAAACCGGCGCACGGCATCCGTGATCAGCACGATGGGGCTGCCCGCGAGGGTGTTGGACACCGCGCCGCCCAGCGCGAACAACGTGTCAGCTGCTGAGCGACCAAGCCAAGATTCCACCTCGCTGTGCAACCGGGGAGTGAAGTCAACCAGCGACAGCAACGCCGGAATCAGCGGCGGAATGCGACCCAGCGGAACTACCAGGCTAGTGGCCCAGTACCCCAATCCCCCGAGGTTGGTGGCCAGCGCGGCCAGCTCTCGCACCAGCGGCTCGGTATTCGCTGGGTCCACGACGCTCGCCGGAGCGGCAGGCGCGGTGCCCAGCCCGTGCGCGGCTTCCACCTCACCGATGACCCGCGCCAGCTCAGCGCGGCCGATTCGGGCAGGATCATGCTGCACCACCACCCGCCCTTGCACGGCGTTGACCTCGACGGTCAAGGCCCCGTCAATCTCACTCAGGCGCTGCTCCACCTCCCGGGCAGCGCTGGCGTTGCTGACCTGGTGGATCCCGCGCACTTCCAGATAAGTGCGATCACCAGAACTCCAGCCACGGCGGCCTACCGACGGGGTGGCCAGCTGACTGACCAACCCAGTCACCGGGCTGGTGATCCAGGAAGTAAGGGCGAGCAAGGGCTTGGCAAGCATGCGGTGGGCGAATTTCCGAGTAGTAAACGGGGAAGTGCGGCGGTAAGCCCACCGCGGGCAGAAGTGCGCTGCGCCTCAGTTGCGCGGCATGGGGATCAGTCGGCGGCCTCCCTGCGGGCAATCTCGGTGCCAATGCCGATCGCCGCAGCGACCGGCCAGTCGATCACCGAGAGTGCCGCCAGCGATGCGAGGCCCCCGTAGTACAAGGCCCGCCGCGGCGTCGGCAGCGACGATCGGACCACCCGCACCACCGAACCCACATCAACGGTCGGCGCACGGAATTGGGCGGTGACGAACGGCAGCCTCACCGAGGCGGTACGGCCACGGTCACTGTGCACCTGCTCTGTATGTTCCGACCTTGCTTCTTGCACGCCGCTCGCGGCCATCCACGCCTCCGGTAACTTACAGGTGTCCGCTACCAGAACGTCTTACCACCACGAGGTGAACAGCAAACTCAAAACGCGCGGTGGTCAACGTCACTCGTGGCTGACCAGCCAGTTCCTGCTCCGGCTCGGGGATGGGCGACCCCAGCGATAAGCGGCCGAACGATCCTCGGCGCCTTGGGCATCTGCCCGTAGGTGATGCGTTCGATGGTGAAGTGCCCGGCGGCGATGGCACGTGCGGTGTCCCGATTGCAGTGGCAGCCGTGGCCGAACAGTAGCCACAGTCGTTGCCAGCGATCCTGCTGCGCGGCAAGCCGTGGATCACCGGAGCGGACATGCTCAAGGAACAGCAGTTGCCCATCCGGTCTGAGGATCCGCGCGATCTCCGACAGCGTCTTCGCGAGATCCACCACGGTGCACAGCACCAGTGTGGCCACCACCGTATCCATCGATGCATCGGGGAACGGCAGCTTCTCGCCGACGGCGTCGACCACGCGCGTCGCGCGCTCACGCTGGGCGGCACGAGTTCGCAATCGCCGAGCCATATACGGGCTCGGCTCGGTCAGAACAAGCTCGGTTACCGTGTCCGGGTAGTAGGCGATGTTCAGGCCAGTGCCGGCGCCGATCTCCACCGTTGCCCCCCGGGCGCGGGTAAGCAGATCCCTGCGCCGGTCGGCCAAACCGGCCCGTTCAGATCCCCGCAGCAGCCACTCGTAGGCCGCCGCGAACAACCGGCCACACACCACTTGTTGCGCACGGCCCCCGATGGCTGCCACCAGTACTCCTCTCGCGCAAGTGCCCGGCTAAAGACGCGATTCGTGATTCTTGCGGCAGTTTCCGGCAGCCGATTTTGATACTTGCCAGCGCTTGTGGTTTCGCCTTCCGCCCAAGCCTGCGGCCACAGTCACTCCACGGTCCACCCTGTCACGCGGGAGCTGCACGCCGCGCCCGCGGGGCGGTAGCGACCGCGAGCAGAGTCAGCAGTGGGCGTCCGATCGCAGGCTTGGCAACCTGCAGAGTGCGGTTAACCGATATGTCTGATTTATTCGATTGGCTACTTTCGCTCTTATGGAGCCAACCGGCCGTTCCGCCAACAGCACCGAACACGGCCATTCCCGGCCTTGCCGCAGGCAGCCTTGTGAGCCGCCGATGACCAGTTTGAGGTTTACGACACGATCAGCCTGTTTGACCGACTTAAATTTATCACTTAGAGTAACCGCCGCAGGACGGTCAGTGGCATCCAGCCGCTAGCCGTGCGACCTGGGATACCGAAAGACATCGCAGAGGGGGAATCTGTTATGCCGTGGACTTGCGCATGGGCGGCTGGCGGGGCGGTGGTTGCGGCCATCACCACGGTAGTCACGGTGGTACCCGCGAGTGCGCAACCGGTGACGCCATCTCCAAAGGATCCCGGGGTGGGGTCGTCCACGGTCGTTGCTTGCGGGATCAGTTACCCGGCTAAGGATTCCAGCGGCTGGCATCACTTTCCCGCTAGCACTGTGACCTTGCGCAGTGGCCCCAGCAATTCCTGCATCCAAACTGGCCAGGGCATGCATGATCAGCTTGCCCAGTACTTGTGTTACACCCCTGGCGACGGAGGCACCTGGACCTTCCTGCGCAACGCTTCCACGGGTGACCAGGGCTGGGTTCGTGATGACCTGTTGCCTGACAACGGCAGCCACGTGCCCTGCGAAGAAGACCCACCGCCTGCGTTTGTCAACCCCAGCTGACCCCACCGCATCGACCACGTCACCTGGCCCGGCGCGGCAGTCACCAGGTCGCCGGATGAGCAACCGCGGGTTAGGCATCCCGGATGGTCGGGGACCGGCCACCTCGGGGCTTTCCGCGGCCCTCGTGAGCGCCCGGGCCAGCTCGAGGGCCTGCGCTCGGGTCATGACCACTTAAGGCTCCTTATAGTCACAAAAAGAGTGAATCATTGCCGGCCCGGCGTTTCCGGACGCAATAGCCTGGCTGGTGTGATACCAGTGCACTTGCCCGTGGCGCTGCCTGATCCCCGACCTGGCAGCGCCACGGGTCTGGTGCATACCGATCCCTTTATGCCACGAATGCCCGATTCCGTCTTATAAGCTGGCTTTTCGTTCTCTGCGCGCTGCGTTCGCTCCGGGAAGGCAGGCCTGGGCGCGAGCGTTGGGCACGGACGATGGACGAGTTGGACGCCAGGCTCCACCGGATCGGGCAGCACCCTTTCCGCGCGAAATTCCGGCTGCGCGGCCGGGACCGCGCGGTGGTCGACCTGCGCGGCATCTCGACCGTCCGCAAACACGCTGCGGAGTTGGTCGGACGCAGGCTGGCCCCGGCCCAACCGCACAACGACAGCCGTCAAACGCCCTACCGCGGGCATCCGGTGTTCGTCGCGCAGCACGCCACCGCGACATGCTGCCGCACCTGCCTGGCGCGCTGGCACGACATCCCGGCCGGGCACGCACTCGACGACGCCGAACGAGCTTATGTCGTGGAAGCGATCTGCCGGTGGATCGCGGGTCAGTACGCCTCCCACCGCCTGCCACCGTGACCGGATGGATGCGCCGCTTTACCGGCCTAAGGCAAGCTGCGCCGATGCAGGCGCGTCTCTTGGCGTCCAACCGTAACCCTGCGTGCTTTGTTGCCTTGAGGTCCGCCTGGTCGCGTCTGCTCATGCCGCTGGGCGCGAATGTCTGCGATCACTGCCTCCACCGTTGTATGAAGACTGAACAGCTGATCCAGGCCTGCGCCGTGCAGTGCACGGTGCACGTCAGCGCGCTGCGCTGTGGCCAGGTGAATCTGCGTCCCGTTCGCGGTGGCCTGGCTCTGCAGCCGGCGCAGAACGGCCAGGCCAAGCGGACCGAGCACAGTGACCTGGCCTAGATCGATCACCACATGAGATGCTCGGGTGAGTTGCTTGTTCACGCGCTTGGCCAACACCGGCGCGGTGCGGCTGTCCACCACGCCGCTCACCCGCACGATCACCACCTCCGGGATCGGGGCGTATATCCGCAAATCGAGATTGCCCAACTTCGGTGGAGTCGCTCGGACCGCGGCGGAGCTGGGTACCAGTGGCCTCAATTCACCGAGTGGTTCGGGTCCACAGCACTGGTCCGCGACGGAAGGGTTGTCCACGGCCTGGCCCACCGGTCCACCGGCGACACCGGCCTCCCGCGGGATGACCGTCGGGGATGGGACGGACGCCTTTGTCACTTACACCACCTCACCCCAGTAAGCGATCACCGTTTGAGATCGAACGGTGTGGGCCGCGACCGCTGCTGCCCACACCATCACCTGCTCCTGAGATACCCAACCTGCGGGCGGTGTATAGCAACCACTGCTGTAGTCAACGTTCTTGCCGACATCGAGGCGGCCACCAGATCAAAGGCAGCCGCCAGCGAACGTCGCTGCGTCCTGGCATGGATCCGTGGTTGTGGGTCGGCACCGTACCGGAGGAGTAATTCGCCATCGAATAGCTTTCAGTTCGTGGCCTCACATACTGTCGGTACGGAAATCCTCGGGATAAGCGGGGATTCTCGCCCGCCTCATTCGCCGCTCCTCAGCTGTGTTTTTCTGACCGCTGCTGGTCGGCATCGTCATGGCTGTAGGGATCATCAGACGGGGCCATCTCCCGAGTCACCCCCGCGGCCCTCTCCGAGGTACTCACGTCCTCGGTCAATTCGCCCAACGTTGCGCCCTGCCGGGTGGCAGCCCTGGGCGGCTCGGGTTCCGAGGAGGCAGACTCGCCAGCCGGACGGGTTCCCGGGACGTCGTCGATACCAACGCCTCCGTGACCACCTTCTTTGATGTTGCTACGCTCATTGGTGGGGTGCTGGTCGCCCGTGGGCACACCGGGCTGTCCCGACCCTTCGGCGTCATAGGCGACACCGGGCTGCCCGGCTGTCCCCGAACCAACATCCTGCGTGGTGTGCTGCGACGTCTCGTCCATGCCGTGCCCCTTTCCTGCTCGACCGACGACGCCGAGATGTACCCCACCTGGCGCATACGTTAAACCGGGGCAGCAAAAAGAGGCTTAGCCCCGATCGCTTCGCGATCATGGTCGGTCAACCCGATGCCGCGCCGGGTCGACGACTTCACGCGTCATGTTCAGCTGCCCTACCCCGACCACCGGGCAGCCCTAAACGGACATCGACGTCCCGCTGGTCTAGCTGCTCGGCCGCCAGTGGCGCCCCGGGCACCACCACTTCGTGGTGGCCACGGCGAACGTCCAGAATGGCGGCATGCCCGGCGATGACCGTTCTGGCGCAGACGTCGGTCTTGTGACGTGTTGCCATGGTTGGGAGCAGCCCGGCGAGACTGACTTTCGCCCAATCACGTCGACGCCAGGAAGGACCGACCCATGCGTGCCATATCGGTAACGCGCCTGGATGGACCGGACGCTGCGCAGGTGGCTGAGATTGATGACCCTCAGCCAAGCCCGGGTGAGGTTCTCATCGAGGTGTACGCCGCTGGGGTCTGCTTCCCTGACTTATTGCTGTGTCGAGGTCAGTACCAGATCAAACCGGAGCTGCCGTTCATCCCTGGTTCAGAAGTGGCCGGTCTCATTCGCAGCGCTCCACAGGAGACTGGACTGCGCCCCGGTGACCGGGTGGTGGCTTTTCCCGGTTTCGGTGGTTTCGCCGAGCAGGTCTGCGCGGACGCGCATGCCGTGTTCGTATTGCCGCAGCGCATCTCGTTTATGGCTGGCGCCGGACTGCCCATGAACTACCTCACCGCACACTTCGCCCTGACCCGGCGCGCACGGCTGAAGCCTGGTGAGACCGTGCTGGTGCATGGGGCCGCCGGGGGCATCGGCACCGCAGCAGTACAGCTAGCCCACGTTCTGGGTGCCCGCGTCATCGCGGTGGTCTCCACCCGGGCCAAAGCGGAAGTAGCGGGCAGGGCCGGCGCCGATGAGGTCGTCTTTGCCGAGGGATTTCGCGGCGCTGTCGCCGAGCTGACCGCCGGTCGCGGCGTCGATGTCGTCGTCGACCCCGTCGGGGCAGACCGGTTCATCGACTCGCTGCGGAGTCTGGCACCGGAAGGCCGGATGCTGGTTGTCGGCTTCACCGGTGGTGAGATCCCCACGGTGAAGGTCAACCGGTTGCTGCTGAATAACATCGAGGTGGTCGGTGTCGGTTGGGGGGCGTTTTGGCTGCGGCAGCCGCAGTACTTGCACCAGCAGTGGACGCAGCTGCTGCCCCATCTGGAGGCAGGAACCCTGGATCCGGTGCTCGGCTGCTCCTATCCGCTGGAACGGGCCAGCGCAGCGCTGCGCGAGCTCGATGAGCGCCGCGCCACAGGAAAGATCATCCTCCAGGTCCGCTGAACTTGTCCGGGATCGGCGCACCATCGGCCAACGAGCACTGCAGATTGATGATCCCTACAGCACACAAAATTGTCGGCGGGTCAGTTGACCCCTGAGCGGAATTTCCGGGAGTCCTGAGCCGAATAGCACGGTTGCGGTAGCTGCGCTGGTGTCCAAGGAGGAGGTAGCTGGCGCAGCTAGCTGGCTGGGACACCGTGATCAGGTCTCATCGTGTTCATCTTCTCAGGCAATGGACGGCCCGGCTGGAGAATTCTCTCCGGGCTGTTGTTCCTGGCCGGTTGCTTCTGGTGCCCTGACTTGGGACAGACGCAGCCGGTCTCTACCTGGATGCTGCACAGCATCCTCGGACGGCCATCAGGGCGCGCGGCTGGCGAGATACTCAGCAAGACTAATTGAACAACTCAGAGCTGCTTCGCGTTGTTCACGACACCAGTTGAGCTCAGTTGTTTGTTCACAGTGCAGGATGTTGCCGTCTGGGTCATAGAGCATGACGATCGCAAACTCGCCAGGCTCGTCAGCATCGAAATACCAAAAGTCTGGTCCTAAGTCCTTCAAGTGAGGGTAGAGGTCCAGGTCGACGATTCGGGTCTCTTCACCAACGGCCGCGGACTCGATGTAGCTAAGGATCTCGTACCGCAGATACTCCGACAGGGGGTGGCGTACCAGCCGTACACGGATCCAAGACTTTCCGGCCATGGTCGTAACAGCAATGCGGCGCAGCCATGCGCTTGTGCGGATGGAACGCTCCGGCCGTGGCAGGCCTTCACGAAAAGCTCGCAGCCACGCGTCTTCGGCGCTGATGGCATAGCTCTGAAGCGTCTCCAGTCGAAAAGCGCTGGTCTGGAAGGTGTCGAAGACCGCATCGAACTCTTCGGGTGTCACACGCGCGGCCCTCCTGCTGGGTTGATGCTGGTGTGATCAGGCCAGACTGTGCCGTAGCTCGTCGGGCATCGCAAGCATGGCCTGACGAGGGCTCGGCGGTGCGATCCAACGAATTCGGCGACGGTTCCGCGCTGCCGGACGTGGGTTGCCGGCTGTCCTGCCTTGCCTCCTACCGGCCGGCCGTGCCCTCGTCCTGACCGTTCGGAGGTTGACCCTGGGGCAGGTCGGCTGGTGATCGAGGAGCACCGTCGCCCGCGAAGCCCAGATACCCGCCGCTGCGGCCGCTGTGACCGGTCAGAACACCGCGCGACGACAATGGAACACCTGGGTATGGCTGCTTGCCGACGCCTGCAAGGCCATAAAAACCTCAAGCCAGGCTGTGAGTAGGGGGATGCTGCCATGGGTGTCGTGCTGGTCCACGGAAATCCCGAGACTGCGGCGGTGTGGAGTCCGCTCGTCGCGGCCCTTGGTCGTGACGACGTAACTCGTCTGTCCCCGCCCGGATTCGGCGCCCCCGTTCCAGACCAGTGGGGCGCCACAGTCGAGGAGTACCGGCAGTGGCTGATCGGTGAGCTCGAAGCACTGGGGAGGCCAGTCGACCTAGTCGGTCATGACTGGGGCGGTGTGCATGCAGTCCTCGTGGCGATGAGCCGTCCTGACCTGCTGCGCAGCTGGGCCACTGATGCCATCGGCGTCTTCGATCCAGACTACGTGTGGCACGACTTCGCCCAGACCTGGCAAGCCCGGCGCCGGCGAGGAGGCTGTGGCCATGATGGCGGCGACCGCGCCGCAGCAGCGGGCCGATCAACTGACGTCGCTGGGTCTCACCGCGGAGGTCGCCGAGCGGCTGGCCGCTGCTGACAACGACACGATGGGTCGATGCATCCTGGCCCTGTACCGATCGGCAGTGCAGCCGGTGATGGCCGAGCTCGGTCGCAAGCTGCCAGCTGCGGCCCAGCGGCCCGGCCTCGCCGTGCTCGCCACTGAAGATCATTACGTCGGGACTGAACAGATGCGTCGCCGGGCAGCGCAACGAGCAGGCGCCCGGATCGAGGTGCTCGAGGGCCTCGGTCACTGGTGGATGGTCCAAGACCCGGCGCGCGGTGCCGATGTGCTCACCCAATTCTGGGCCTCGCTTCCCGGCTGATCGCGCGACCGCTTGACGATGACGGAAGGTGCAGTACTTGAAAACAGATTCGAAGCACCTCGGGGTCGCCTTGAAGCTGGACTGCACCGGTAGTGATCGCTTCGTCGACCGTAAGCTTTCGGTCACCGAGACAGAGAAACGTGTCGCTATCACAGGTGGCTATGGCGGCCGGGGTGGCGGACGGCGGTCCCTCGATGAGGGTGACGGTTCCGTCGTTCATTTCCACGACGAGACGTTGGTCATCGATGCGGAGTTCGCAGCACGCGTGCACTGCTCGGCAGGCGTCCGGGTTGCCTGCCGCTCTCATGGCTAATGCTGCCCATACCGGATTGGCGGTGCGGTCCGGGGCACCGGTGTCTGGCAATCGCAGGCCCCACAACAGCAGTGCATCCAGGGCGGGTTGCAGGTCTTTCCCCAACGGGGTCAAGGTGTAGCGGCGTGCTTCGCTGGTGATCACTCCATGGGATTCCAGCTGGCGCAGGCGTTCGGTGAGCAGGTTACGGCCCATGGCGGGGAGCCGCTGGGCCAGATCGGTAAAGCGCTTGGGCCCCAGTTCCAGCTCACGGACGATCAACATCGTCCACCGTTCACCGACGACTTCCAGCGCGAACGCTAGCCCGCACTGCTGGTGGTAGCTGCGACGCGTCATCAGTTTAATTTTCTAGACTAGATGGTTGAAAAATTATACTATCAAGGTAGTGTTCTGGACGTGCCCGCACAGTCCGCAGTATTCCTCCACGGAATCCCAGGCTCCGCCCGCACGTGGGATACCTTGATCGGGCCGGCCATCAACGTTGTAGGACATGCCTGCGCCCCGACCCTGCCTGGCTTCGGCGGCGTGCCAGTGCCCGGCGGCTTCGGGTGCCTGCTGTCCCCCTCATTCCGACCTACCATCGACACCTACGCACGCTGGCTGGGTCAGCAGCTAGACGAGCAGGGCGTCCAGCGTGCACACCTGGTCATGCACGATTTCGGCGGTCCTGTCGGACTCGCCTGGGGCGCGGCGCACCCCGACCGCCTCGCAAGCCTGACCTGCATCAACACCGGCATACTCACCAACTACTGCTGGAATATCCTGACACGGCTTTGGCGGAAACGCTGGATCGGCGAAACCCTCAACGCCATGATCACTCAGCAGGTCTTCGAACTGCTCACGAGCCACCATCAACCTCGCCCGCTGCCTCGCCCAGCCCAAGACCAGCTATTTCATGACTTTCCCCCTTCGGCCCGGCGCAACGCTCTAGCGCTCTACCGCGCCACCCCCGAAGACCTTCTCGCCCGCTTTGCTGACTCCTACCGCGAGCTGGATCCGCCCACGCTGGTGCTGTGGGGAGCGCATGACCCCTACCGTCCTGTCCACCAAGCACACTGGCAACACCGAGCATTCCCCAGCGCGAAGATCATCATCATCGACGGCAGCGGACACTGGCCACACCTCGACAATCCCCACACCGTTGCGCAACATCTCATTCCCTTTTTGACAGAAACTGCCAGCAACGCACACCAAACCCGATATTGAAGCCGGTGGCGGAACCGAACCCTCATCACAGCTTGGAAAATCTCCCTACAACAGCTCGCCGTGATCACTGATGATCGTGACGCTGGGTGAGGTCACTCCACCCTCCCGAGCGTTGCCGGAAGCCCCTGACACGTACATCACTCTGCGCAGTCCTGATGACCGCGAACGTGATGCTCACTTCGGAAGAGTGCTCGATGCAGTACCCGGAAGTTACAGTTGCCTCGGTCGGGGATCGGCGCGCACAGTAGGAGAACACTCGTGGCGGACAGCTCACCCCCTCCGGGCATTGATACCACAATTCCGCAACCAGCCAGGTTCTGGGACTACATGCTCGGAGGTAGGGACAACTATCCGATAGACCAGGAGGTCGGCCGGCAGGTCCTGGCGATCTTTCCCGACCTGCTCGACGCCGCGCGCGCTGACCGAGGTTTTCTTGTCCGGGTCGTCAGGTATCTGGTCAAAGATGCCGGGATACGCCAGCTACTTGACATCGGCACCGGGCTACCTACTGCGAACAATACTCATCAGGTTGCTCAGGCCAACGCACCAGAGTGCCGCATCGTCTATGTCGACAACGATCCGATGGTGCTGGTCCACGCGCGTGCTTTGCTGACGAGCACTCCCGAGGGAAAAACGGATTATCTTCATGCCGACGTTCGCGATCCCGAGTTGATCCTTGACGGTGCTGCCAACACGCTGGACTTCACCCAGCCGGTCGCACTCATGCTGCTGGGCATCATGAATTACATTCTCGATAACGCCGAAGCGCACAGTATTGTCAAACAGCTCGTCGACGCGTTGCCTTCAGGAAGTTACCTCGCGATGTCCCACCCCACCGCAGAAGTCCATGCCGAGGCGATTAAAACGTCCATCGCGCAGTACAACGCGAGCGGCGCGCCACCGATCAGAACTCGCAGCCGAGAGGAACTCGTGCAGTTTTTTGACGGACTAGACCTGCTAGAGCCGGGCGTGGTGTCGTGTTCATTCTGGCGCCCAGACCCCACCGACATCGGCGTCATTACCGAAGTCACGCAATACGGCGGATTAGCCCGGAAAACTTGACAATCCGCATCAGTGACGGCCGCAAGAGAGTTTCCCATGCTCTCAACCGGATCGGCGCAACGGCTGGGATCAACGCTCAGACGCAGTCCTGATCGGGTCGATGGTGTAACTGGCTCAGACTGCATTCATGATGTTGCCTTGAGGCACATGGACGTGTGCCGGATGAACTCCGGCTCACCAGCCGGACGGGTCTGCCGGGCTGGTCAGTGCCGGTGCCCTGCGCTTGGCGCTGGGTACATGAAGCTTGCCCAGATGGTTTTGCCGTCGACATGCTGCTGCGCACCCCAGGTGTGGGCCAGCCGAGCCACCAGATGCAGCCCACGGCCGCACAGCGCGGCGGCATCGACGGGCCGCGGCCGGGGAATTGATCCGCAACGGTAGTCGCGCACCGAGACACGCAAGGCCGATTCAGTGCACGTCAGGGTGACTTGGCTACAGGTCTGGGCGTGCTGGACGACGTTGGTCACCAGCTCGTTGACCACCAACTCGGCACGTTCTCCGACGTCGTGAGGGACCGACCAGATCGTGCAGCTTTCGCGGACGAACTGGCGAGCGGCTGCTGGGGCGCTGATGTGCATCAGCAGGTCGCGGTGGCGTCGTACTTGGGGCGGCCACTGGTGCAACAGCGCGCAGGCCGCCGGTAAGTCCTCGGCTACCGGCACGGTCTGGGGTACGCGCTCAGCATGAAGCATGGCGCGCAGCGCGGCATTGGCGCCGAACAGGACCAACTGAGTCTCGTCAACTGATCTGGCCCCACTTGTCGTCATTGGTTTTGGCTCCACCCGCGTGTTCTGGCTTGGTGTGTCTGGTAGGGGTGACCCGGGGGTTGGTTGGG
>JAJPIR010000157.1 GCA_021324675.1 Actinomycetota bacterium | reverse complement strand
GCGAGCCGCTCGACTTCGCCTCGCACCACCTGCGGCGGGGCATCACCCGTCCACACCAGCGTGGCGCCAGCGAGCTGATCCAGCACCACGTTGCCCTGAATGGTCCCCGGCGGCTCCCCTTGGAGCACCAGCACCGACTGCAATCCCAGGCGCGCGGCGGCGGCTGCCGTCAGCCGCGCGTGGTTGCTCTGCGGCCCACCGGCGGTGATCACGGTCGTCGCGCCGGCGGCCAGCGCCTGCGCGCAGGTGTACTGCAGCTTGCGGACCTTGTTTCCACCGCCACCGAGCCCGCTCAAATCATCCCGTTTGACCCAGAGACTGTCGTGCGCCAATCCAAGGGCCGAGCTCAGGCGTGGCGCCGCCTCGAGCGGAGTGGGCCAGCTGCCCAGCAGGATCGGAGCTAGGGCCACATCAGCCGACACGGCACGACACTACCGGCTTCACCATTCGAATTCGTTCTCTCGATGTCCCTGTCGGCGAAATGCTTCCATGCCTGGGTTGCTCGTGCTGGGCGATATCGACCGGCGGGACCGATGCGCAACAGGTGACCAGCCAGCCGGTGGTCCGCTGCTCGTGCATGAGTAGGTGCGCCTCGTTATCGCTCGGCGAGATCGCCCAGCATCGCCCGGTCACCGCAGGGATCCCACGACGATCAGCTGCCCACCGCACGCGCGGCACTTCTGGTCCGGGTCCGGCGGCTCGCCTTCAAGGCCTGGGTAGTTGCACGATTTCAGCGGAAACCGCAGCCCGCACCTAGTGACCACGGTCCCGTCTGCCTGCCACTGGCCGAGGTGGGTGTCCTCATCGGCGACCGAGCGCAGGTACCAGCGGCTCGTCGGTCCGGGGGTCATCGTGCTCAGCATCACCCAAGCCAGTTCCACAACAGTTTGACCAGCGCGTCAGCGGATTGCCTATTGATGCGGATCGCGCAGCATTCGTCGGCGTGCAGATCCAGCGTCAGGTGGTCCCGGTCCTGGGTCGCGATCAGGTGCCGCGGCGCGTCGTGCACCTCGCACGCGACGCTGAGTGTCAAGTGCTGGTCGCTCATAGGTAGCACGCCGGCTTCGTGCAGCGGATACGGCCCGGATCGGTCATCGAGGCGACAAGCACGAGCACGCCGCACCGTGACCTGCATTTACCCTCGCGGCCGGCCTTGATGAGCTCAGCGTCGTCGGCTGTGTGACGCACGTGCGTTTGCGCGTCGACGAGCTCGATACCCGGTGACCGGCGCTGCGCCGGTATCGATGCGCTCGGCGCCGGCGTGGTCCGCGGCCGCCGCCGTAAGCCACAGCGCTCGAGCAGTAACCGGCGCGCCGCGCGGTGACTAATGCGCCCCATAGCGACCCCCAAAGTCCGCAACTGGGATCCGCCCGCCCGCGTATGGCGAAAACGCGGGACGGGCGGCCCGCACGACGGCTGGTCACCTGTCGTGCGATCCAGAAGATAGAGCCTATCGTTAGTTCATGTCCAGACGTTAGCGTCTAGCGGCTGGCATTACCCTGTGAGCGTGGCCGTCCCGGAGGGCTCGACTGTGATGCGTCGCCAGCTCGGCGCCGAGCTCGAACGCTTGCGCACCGCCGCTGGCGTCCGCATGGAAAGGGCAGCTCAGGCCCTCGACTGCGCGCGGTCGAAAATCAGCCATATCGAAAACGGGCGGTACGGCGTGAAGCTGCCCGACCTCGAGGCGCTCCTACGGCTATACGGCGCCTATGACCGGCTCGACGACCTCGACGCGATGCGTCGCGCCGGCGTGCAGCCTGGCTGGTGGAGTCGATACGACCTGCCGAGCTGGCTCGGCGACTTGATCGGGCTCGAGCAGAGTTGCCAACGCGAGCGCGTCGTCGAGCTCGAACTGGTCCCGGCGCTCTTGCAGACCGAGGCCTACGTGCGCGCGGTTCACCAGCTCGGCCCGGTCGAGCTCCTGCCGGCAGAGATCGACCGGAAAGTGACCGTCAGGCTCGAGCGACAAAAGATCCTCGCGCCACCGCACTCCATGGAATTGTCCGCGGTGATATCCGAGGCCGCGCTATTGCGCGTCGCCGCAGATGGTGGGGTCGGCGCCGAACAGCTGCGCAAGCTCGTCGACGAGGCCGCGCGACCTAACGTGAGCCTGCGCGTGCTTCCGCTCGCCGCCGGATTGCACGCCGTATCCGGTTCATTTGCAGTTCTGGACTTTCCGCCCGAGGTGCGTTTCAAGATTGCCTACGAAGAGTCGGCCGTCGGCGGCCGCCTCGTAGACGACGAAAGCGTCGTGCAGGCGCTCAGCCGTATGCACGACCGGCTGCGTAGTCAGGCATTGTCCGACAAGGACAGCCTGGCTCTGGTCACGCGGCTGTCACAACAAAGAAACTGAGGCAATCAATGTACGACGATCTGCTCTGGCGAAAATCCCGCCGCAGCGGCCAGAACAATAATTGTGTCGAGGTCGCGCCATTTAATGGCGGCGCTGCGGTGCGGGATAGCAAGAATCCGGCCGGCGCTGTGCTGACGTTCACCGGGGCCGCGTGGTCGGCCTTCACTGCCAGTATCCGCGCCGGCGACTTTCGGTAAGTAACCGAGCTGAGTGCCGCCCACCCAGCGGGTATCGGGGTGGGCGGCACTGCTGTGGAGGTGACGCCGCTAAGCGACCCGGGCGGCTGGGCAGTGATCCGTCTGACGACGAACGTTGGTGGTAGCTCGTCGATACCGTATGCGCAGAACGTGGTGCCGTCGGGATTCTGGTAGAGGGTTCCGGAGTCTTCCTGTTTGGTTCTCCTGCTGGCTACGCCAGGACCGGAAGACGTCGAAGCTACTAAGCAACCAGGCGGCTAGGCCGGTGTCATCCTTATTCGCGAAGCCGTAGAAGTAGTAGTCGCCTTATCCGTTTAGCACATTTTGCAGGTCGGTCGGCGCGCCGCTCGGGCGTCCTACCCTGAGCGTGAACTCGTCGGAGTAGAGCTGCAGATACGGGAGGGTCGTGCGGCCTGTCAGGGGATTACGGCGAGCGTCGCAAGGGGACGACCGAGCCGCCTCTGAATTTTGCCCTGCTACCGCCAGGTGATCGAGCGCTCCCACGGTCAGTGCTTCGCCGGCCCGAAGCGCTCGCGCGGGCTGACCTTCTGTGAGGTCTCCGCAATGGTACAGATCACGCAGGTCGTTGACGGCCTGGTGAAGCTCGCGACCGCCGCCATCGTTGATTGGCCCACCACCATTCGATTCTGTTTGTTCCTGCTCGCGGTGGTAGCGAGCCTGTGGTTCGTGATCCGGTTAATACGCGCGAACGGGCGCAGACCAATGATCACCCGGCGGGAGTTCTACCGCCGGCGCTAGCATGCTGGGGCCACCTCCCGCCGGCACTGTCCGTAGAGAGGTGCCCAGACAGCGGCTGTCATCGTGGGGAGAACGTGGGGACGAGCGCTGTCACGTCGGCACTGTGTGAGGCGCTCTTCGCACCGTGTGGCCTACTTTGACACGGTTTGACGCGGCTGGGAGGGTCTCACCTTGCAAGCCGGCAGGCCAGCACGCTATCGCCCCGATAAGTCTCCATGTCGGGGCTGGCTCGGTGGGCACGGTAGCCGCCGCATTCGAGCAGCTTGCGCTGGAAAGCTGGCGAGTGCAGTACCGCTCGCAGTGTTGCGATCGGCTTGGTGTCGAAGGCGAACGCCGGCACCACGAGAACCTCGCCGGTCGAGGCAGTGCGGGCGATCTCCATGACCCTGAGCTCACCGATGCGCCCGGCCAGCACCGCGATGGGATCCGCTACACCACCGCCGGCGCCCTGGTGCTGGACCAGCGCGACCGCATGGCACAAACCAGACGCCAGCGCCTCGCCGGCGTCGTGAACGCTGGCCTCCGACCAGTGCAGCGAGCCCTGAGACACCTCATCGCGGTGTATTTCCAGGAGGGCATCGGTTGCCGGTGAGCGCAGGCCACTAATGATCGTGGTCGACGCTGCGAACGCGGCGCCGGCGACCGGCACGGGTCTCACCTCGGCCCCCGCGGGTAAACCGGTCGTTCCGGCGGGGATGCGCAGGATCGCTTCGGTCTGGACGATCGAGTTCAGCGCCCCGGCGCCGCGCTGCAGCGGGGCGGCCACCAGGGTCTGCTGGCCGGTGCGCGGATCGATAATGCGCGCAAGCCGCAGGCGTAGGTACTCATCGAGGTGGCCAGCCGAGCTCACCGCGCAGGCGAGCCGGGCTGGCAACCCGCCGTCGCCAGCCGACCCGCTGATACTGATGCCTGCCCCGAGCATCAAGCGCAGCAGTGGCAACACGAAACAAGTGAACGCACGCTCTGCCGAGGCCGGGTAGCCCGGCACCCCGACCACCGGTACCGGGCGCTCGCAGGACAGCAGTCCCAGCAGTACCGGATGCCCGGGCCGGATCGCGACGCCGTGCACCGCGACAAGGCCAAGGCGGCGCACAACCGCCGCGGTGTGATCACCGCGACCGGCGCTCGAACCGGCGATCACCAGCACGACATCGGCATGCTGGGCCGCCACCGCCACAGCTTGGGCCAGCTCACCGGGCCGGTCCGGCACGATGCGCAGCCGCCGGGCTTCGCCGCCTGCTTCCTCGGCCATCCCGGCCAGCATCAGGGAATTCGTATCGAGCACCTCGCCTGGCGCGAGAACCGTACCGACCGGCCGCACCTCATCGCCGGTCGCCAGGATCGACACGACCGGCCGGCGCCGGACCCGGACGTCGCAGTGACCCGCAGCGGCCAGTGCGGCGATGTCAACCGGGCGGATGCGGTGACCGGCCGGCAGCACGATTCTCCCGGCCTGGATGTCCTCTCCGATGGCACGGACATGGCGACCCGGCGCGACGGAGTTGTCGATCTCGACACCACCGTTGTCGAGATGCCGCACGTATTCCCGCATGATCACGGCGTCGCGCCCGTCCGGCATCAGATCGCCGGTGTCAACGACGTCGAACTCCCCGGGTGGCAACGTGACGGGTCGCTGCGGTGTCGCGATGCCCGTGCTGGCGGCCCGCACCGCGATGCCGTCCATGGCTGCGGCCCGGTATGCAGGCACCGACCACACCGCCCGCACCGGATCAACCGTAACCCGCCCACCGGCAGCGGCAACCTCGACGAGCTCGGCATCGGTCACGGGTACCCAACCCGACCCCAGGCACGTCTGCATCCACACCTGGAAGGACTGGACTACCGGATCCGCGCCGTCCTGCGGCGAGCGGGTGCCGTCTGCGCCGTCTATCGGAATATCGAAGGCTGGCCACGTCACCGTCACTGGGCTACCTCCGCATCCATGAAAACGTCAAAAGGATCGCGCTCCGATCACTGTTTGCCAGGCTAACCGCTGACGGCAACATTGGCAGATGACGATCGCCACAGCCGGTAACATACCCGGATTCACGGATTTACAAAGTACATCTACCGGCAATATCAGAGATGTTCGCTTGCTTCCTCCGTTATTGCGGAAATCAGACGGGACTTGAGGCCCACGAATGAGCCGGACGGTTACACGCTTTCACGCCCGCGTCATGTATGAGTAACGACCGCTTGCCTCACTGGAGAGATCCCACCCGGGATGCAGCCGTTCATCTTCATCGTCCCGCCCGGGGAGGCGTTTCACGATGACGCTTGCACCAGAAGTCAGCTCGAAGGAAGTGCAGATCGTTCGCGGCGCGTGCCCGCACGACTCCCCGGACACCTGTGCGATGCTCTACCACGTCCGCGACGGCAAGCTCGTCGACGTCCAAGGGGATCCGGATCACCCGATGACGCGCGGCGGGCTGTGTGTCAAGCTCAAAAACTTCCCCGAACACCACTACCAGGCCGACCGCCTGCTCCACCCCCTGCGCCGTACCGGACCGAAAGGATCAGGGCAGTTCCAGCGCATCTCGTGGGACGACGCGCTCGCCGAGATCAAGGCGCGATGGACGCAGATCATCGACGAATACGGTGCACAGGCGATCATGCCGCACGCCTACCTGGGCCATCAGGGCGTGCTCAACGGCCTTACCTCGGGTGACGCCTTCTTCAACCGGCTCGGCGCCAGCGTGGCGGAAAAGACTTACTGCGAGTCCGGCTCATCGACCGCGTGGATCATGACCGTCGGCCCGACCGGCGGCCTCGACGTCGAAAGCATGGCCTACTCGAAGTACATCATCGTGTGGGGCATGAACATGACCAGCACGAACCTGCATGCTTGGCCGTTCGTGCTGCAAGCCCAGAAGAAGGGCGCAAAAGTCGTCGTCATCGATCCGGTGCGTACCCGCACCGCCCGGCAGGCCGACTGGCACATCGCCGTCCGGCCGGGCACGGATGGTGCGCTGGCCATGGGTCTTATCCACCAGATCATCGACCAAGGTCTGGTGGACTTCGACTACGTCGACAACTACACCATCGGATACGACGAACTGGCGCAGCGGGCCACCCAGTACCCGCCGGAGCGCGTCGCGGAGATCACCGGCGTCCCTGCCGAGGACATCCGCACGCTGGCGCGTGAATACGCCACCACCCAGCCAGCCGCGATCCGCCAAGGCGTCGCGATCGAACGCAGCCGGGGCGGCGGCCAGGCCATCCGGGCCATCACCTGCTTACCCGCCCTGGTGGGCGCCTGGCGTTATGTCGGCGGTGGCACGGTCGAAATGCCAATCTGGGAGTTTCCCACCCAGTTCGACAAGATTTGCAGGCCCGAGTGGATCCCTGAGGGTACCCGGGTTATCAACGAACTCGATCTAGGTGCGGCTCTCACCGGCGAGCTGGCGCTCGACCCGCCGCTGAAATCAGTGTTCGTGTACAACTCCAATCCGGTTTCGCAGGGCCCGGCGCAGGCGAAGCTGGTCCGCGGCCTGCTACGCGAGGACCTGTTCACGGTGGTCAGCGAGCATTTCATCACCGACACTGCGCGCTACGCGGACCTCATCCTGCCCGCGACCATGCAAGCCGAGCAGCTGGACATCATGGTTACCTGGGGGCATTTGTACATCTCGCTCAACCAGCCGGCGATTCCCCCGCCGGGTGAGTGCGTACCCAATGTGGAGCTGTTCCGGCGGCTGGCGAAAACCATGGGCTTCGACGACGACTACTGGGATCGCACCGATGAACAGATGCTGATCGATTTCCACGACTGGGACGCCCCAGCCATGCGCGGCATCACCTGGGATAAGCTCAAGAAACACGGGTATATGCGGATCAATGTGGGCACTCCGGATGCACGGGCTCCGCATGCCGAAGGCAACTTCCCGACACCGTCGGGCAAATGCGAATTCAAATCTAGCCTCGCCGAAGGCGGCAACTTCGTCGTTCCGGTATGGCGGTCGATGTACGACGCCATGCAACCCGGCGAGCCGATCGACCCGCTGCCGGACTACGTCCCACCCTTCGAATCGCCCGGCACCAACCCCGAGCTGGCCAGGCGCTACCCGCTCAACATCGTCTCCCCGAAACCGCACGCATTCCTCAACAGCCAGTACGGCAACGCGCACGACAAGCAGCGCGCGCAGGGCGAGCAACGCGTCTTCCTGCATCCCGACGACGCAGCCGTGCGCGGCATCGCCACGGGTGACCTGGTTCGGGTATTCAATGACCGCGGGTCTTTCCAGGGCCCGGCACAGCTGGACGCCGCGGTGATGCCCGGCTTGGTGATGGCCAACGTCGGGCACTGGCCCAGCTCAAGCCCGGGTAACAGCTCGGTCAACTCAATCACCTCAGACCAGCACTGCACGCTCGGAAACGCCGGTGTGTACTCAGACAATCTCGTCGAGGTGACCAAACTGCACCAGACCACCTGATCGACCCAACGGCCGACCCCTCACCAACCCGCTCAGGCGCTCGATACAGCAGCCAACCCATACGCGCCTGCCCGAGTGCGCAACCTAGCAGTCGGGCTCTTGCCGGTCCTTGACCACGTTGGGCAACTCGTAGTCCGCACGCACGCCGATGTCTTTTCCTTTGCTATTCTCATCCGGCATCGGATCGGCATCAGCCGCCTCTTTTTCGACGCTTTCGCTGGCATGCATTCGTTTTCCGTACGGTGCGTCTTTGTCGGGCTCCGCAGGTGCCGGTTCAGTCCCTTCGACCACAGTTTCCCCTTCGCCGCGCGGGATTACCTCTCGACATTGCCCATGTACCACAGAGGGTGACCGGGAATGCGGTAAGCAGATCGATGCACCCGAACGAGTGGCCCGTCATTCTGGGACAATCTCGAGCCGGCGTCGAGTGGCGCGAAGACCTGATCGAACTTGCCAGGATGGAGACATGGTGGACGCTGGTATCCCGGCGCGGGTGGCACGGCAGGTCGTTGTCGTGGGGGCGAGTATGGCCGGGTTGTTCGCCGCTGCCGCCGCAGCCAGCACGGGCAACCCGGTCATCGTGCTGGAGCGCGACGTCCTGCCGGACACGCCGAGACCGCGGGCGGGCGTGCCGCAGGGAGAACAACCCCACGTGTTCCTGTTTCGTGGCCTGCTCGCGCTGGAGGACCTGCTGCCCGGTTCGCTGCAGGACTTCCTTGATCGTGGCGCGGTGCCATTCGACACCGGTGACCTGCCGTGGCTTACCCAGCACGGGTGGCTGCCTGTCGGTCAACGCGCGTTCGAGGTGCTGTCGATGACCCGTCCGCTATTCGAGTACACCGTTCGACGCAGGGTGGAGGGATTGCCCGAGGTACAGATCCGTGAGGGCTGCAAGGTGACAAGCCTGCGCCGCGGCAATCGCGGCTGGGAGGTGAGTGTGGCAGATGGGTCCCCGATAATGGCTGATCTCGTTATCGACGCGTCTGGCCGCAGTTCCCGGCTCCCGATCTGGCTGGGCGATGCTGGCGTCGCGGCGGCTGCGCGGGTCTCTGAGGTTGATGCTCACCTGGGATACGCCAGCCGGATGTATGCCGATGTCCCATCAGATACGACCGCGGCGGGCGTTGTCATCCAGCAGACTCCGGCAACGTTAATCGGCGGTATGGCGTTGCGGGTGGAAGATGAGCGCTGGCTGGTGACCGCAGTGGGCTGCGGCGAGCACCGCCCGCCGCGCAGCGCGGCGGGATTCGAGTCGTTTCTCGAGCGATTGCCTGACCCCGCGTTGGTGCAGCTGGTGCGCCACGCTGAGCCGATCAGCGACGTCGCCGTGCACCGCCAAACCAGCAACCGCCGCCATCACTACGAGCAGGTGCCCGGCTGGCCAGATGGGTTGCTCGTCGTGGGGGATGCGCTGTGCGCCTTCAACCCGATCTACGGTCAGGGGATCACGGTCGCGGCCTGCGAAGCCGTGGTCTTGCGCCAGGCGCTAGCCGACGGTCTGGCGCCCGGATACGCCCGTCGCCTGCTCCGCAAGTTCGCCGCCACCGTGTCGCTGCCTTGGGCCATCGCCACCAGTGAAGACCTGCGCTATCCCACCAGCAAGGGCCATCAGGCCCTGCCGCAGGCGCTGTTTGGTCAGTGGGCTCGACACCTCGGCCGCCTCGCCGTGCACGGTAACCTGCGCGCATACGCTGCCCTCTCCAGCGTCTATCACCTCATGGGCTCGCCGGCGATGTTTTTCCATCCGGCTCTGGTCGCCGCAGCACTCCAAGCTCGGGTCACCGGTTACGGACCGGCCGGGCCGCGCCCTGCCTCCATCGCTGCCCTCACCCCTCCGCCCCGGCCACAGCCATCGACGAAGTAATCCGCTGTCAAGCCGGCGTGGGCGAGGAGCAGACGACCTCGGCGTGCACCACGCCGGGCACGGCCTGGGCGAGGACAAGCGCAACGTGATGATCTGCCGCATCGGCGAACTGGTCGGTGATGGTCACCGTGCCGTGGTCGACGTGCACTGTCCACCGGTCTGGGTTGCCGTATGCCCTCAGCCGCTTGCGGACATCGGCTGCGATCAGCGCGTCAGCCCGGCTGATGGTGCGGACCAGATCCCGGCGAGTGATGATGCCCACCAGCCGGTCCTCATCGACCACCGGGACACTACGCAGCCCCCGGTCGATCATCATGGCTGCGAGTTCTGCGGCGTCGGTGCACGGGTCGGTGGTCAGCGGAGGGCTGCTCATGACCTCGCCGACGGTCGCCGGTGGTGGCGATCCGGCTTCGCTGCCGTGCCATGCGCCGCGGCGTGGATCCGGTGGGATTCGCTCGCGTACCACGTCGGCCTCGGTGAGCACCCCGACCAGCCGGTCCTCATCGACCACGGGCAGTAACGTCACCCCGTGTCCAGCCAGGACTATCGCGGCGTCCTTGACCAGCGTCTGGGGCGTTGTCGTCAGGACGGATCGGGTCATGATGTCGCCAACACGCATTTCCGGTTGTCTCCTTCGGTTGTTCACTGTGAGGTTCGATGGCTCCAGCCTGGATCGGTGCGTGTCCAGTCCAGGTCCCACCGGGCAGCGTTGATCCGGCCCAGCACCTGGCACACCGACCACCACAGCCCCCCGAGCAGCACCCAGCCACCGGCGAGGACGGCAATCCCGTAGGCCACAGCGTCAGCGATCATGGACCCGGGTGTCTGCGGTGGGTCCACACGGTTGCCGAGCTGATCGATCCAGATCAGCATCCGGTCCCCGGCGTGGCGGTCGGCACTGACCCACAGCGGGGCGGTACGTTGCTGCCCGCTGGGCAGTGGCCAGCGGGCCACGGCGGTCGCGTGGCCTGCGACACCCTGCTCAGGTGAATCCGTGAACGGCACGGCGGCATTGGTGAGCAAGACGGCGGTGACCGACGCCTGCTGGGCGGCTTTCGTCGCCGCCTCGCTCTGCGCCTGGCGGTAAGTGCTCATCGCAACGACGGTGGCCAGCAGCACGGTCACCAGCGCCAGCACCGCCAGCACCGCGGCCACCCCAGCTTCGACGCGGTCGGTGCTGCGGCGCAGTGCCGAGCGAGTAAACCCATGCCGACGCACCAGCCGGGTCAGTGGCCCGGGAACGCAGACGGTGCTGCTCAAGGCGGCCTCCCTGAACGGTGCCCTGGTAGCACAATGCGCGTCATCGCCCGTCACCGGACAGGGCCGTTGGTCACCCGTCAGCGGTTCTGGTGTCCTCGCCGGAAGGGCCGCCGGAACCTGGGGATCCCCACGGCGGCTGCCTACTGTGCCCACCATGAGCACGGACTCCTGGGGTGATGGTCCCTTCGCCGCGGTCCGGGAAACCCACATCGGGGTGGTATTCCTCGTCGGGGAGCTGGCCTACAAGCTCAAAAAGCCGGTGCGCACCACGTTCCTGGATTTCAGCACCCGGCAACGGCGGCTGGACGCCTGCCGGCGCGAGGTTGAACTCAACCGGCGGCTGGCCCCGGATGTCTACCTCGGCGTCGCCGAGGTGACGGGTGTCGACGGCCACCCGTGCGACCACCTGGTGGTGATGCGCCGGATGCCCGAACAGCGCCGGCTGGCCGCCCTGCTCGGCGCCGGCGTGCCGTTGGACGGTGAGATACGGCAGCTGGCCAGGACGTTGGCCGCCTTCCATGCCGGTGCCCGCCGCAGCCCGGAAATCACCGTCGAGGGCGGGCGGGATGCGCTACGGGCTCACTGGGTCGGCCACTTCGCCGATCTGCAGCCATTCCACGACACTGTCCTGGACGGCACGCTGATGCTTGAGCTTGAGCGGTTGGCTCTGGATTTTCTCGACGGGCGAGAGCCGCTGCTGACCACCCGGCAGCGCACCGGGCGCATCGTCGACGGCCACGGCGACCTGCTGACCGCTGACATCTTCTGCTTGGACGGTGGCCCGCGGATGCTGGATTGCCTGGAATTCGATGACCGGCTGCGTTACCTCGATGGGCTCGATGACGCCGCTTTCCTGGCCATGGATCTGGAATACCGCGGTGCCGCGGAACTCGCTACCCGGTTTCTGGACTGGTACGCCGAGTTCGCTGGCGATCCGGCCCCGCCGGCGCTACGCGACCATTACGTCGCTTACCGGGCGTTGATCCGGGCGAAGGTCGCCTGCCTGCGCAGCGAGCAAGGCGACGGTCCGGTGCAGGAGTCGTCGCGGGAACAGGCCCGCCACTATGCCGCGATTGCTGCGCGTCACCTGCGCGCAGGGCAGGTGAGGCTGGTTCTTGTCGGCGGCTTGCCGGGCACCGGTAAGACCACCGTGAGCAACGCGCTGGCCGGGGAACTGGGCATGGTGATGCTGTCGAGCGATCGGGTGCGCAAGGAGTTGCACGGGATCGCGCCGCACCAGTCGGCTGCGGCGCCCTACCACCAAGGCCTGTACTCCCCGGCTGCGACCGAGCGTACCTACACCGAATTGCTCACCCGTGCGGCTCGCTGCCTCGCCCAGGGTGAATCGGTCGTGCTCGATGCCTCGTGGACCAGCGCACCCCGCCGCGCCGCAGCCGAGGAACTGGCTCACCGCGCGCACGCGGGACTCATCGCACTGGAATGCACAGCCCCACCCGAGGTGACTGCGCAACGGCTGCGCCAACGGGTCGGCTCAGTCTCTGACGCCGATGAAGCAGTCAGCCGAGCAATGGCGGCGCACGCCGACCCCTGGCCGCAAGCGTCACCCATCCCCACCGGTGAATCCCTGGCCGCCGCCGTCGCCGCAGCGCGCCGGCAGTTGACCGATCACGCCAGGCCGAGTACTGGTGCGCTGCCGACCAACCTGACACTGTGAATCGCATCCAGCCAGGGGTGCCCACTGATCGGAGCGCACTATCGAGAATCTCAACCGCGAGGCCAGCCTGGCTCTGCTGACGACGGTGAGCATCGGTCGCGTCGGATGGGCAACACCGCAGGGCCGCGCCATGATCCTTCCGGTGAACTTTGTCGTGGACAGGGACATCGACGGCCACAGCATCGTCTTCAGTACTAGTGAAGGCGACAAACTCGACGCCGTCCGTGGCGGTAGGACACTCACTTTCGAAGTCGATGACGTGGAGCCGGCTCTGCGGACCGGATGGAGCGTCCTCGTCATCGGGCGCGGCGAGGTGATCACCGATCCAGCTCAGGTTCACCGTATCGAACAGCTCCAGTTGGCTCCCTGGGTCTCCCTGCCTGATCGAGTGTTCGTTCGCATCCTGACGGCCGAGATCACTGGCCGGCGCCTGCCCCTCCATCCAGGAAAGATCACGATCGTTCGGCAGGCGGACCCTGAGCGTTAACGTCCTGACCTGTCCGGCCGGGAGACATGCCGGGGTCAAACGGTCCCTGTTTCGCCCGACATGGCTCCCTGCGGTGTCGACTCGGCGAGCAGCCGGACCAGCGCGGCCGGCGTCACCACGCCGAGCAGTTCCCCGCCAGCAGTCACCACAGGTACACCGTCAAGCCGGAAATTGTCGATCAGCTCCGCGGCCTCCCGCACCGGGGTATGGGGGTGGACGGTCGGGATACCAGGGTCGATGACGTCGCGTACCTGGCGGCGACACATCTCGCAGGGGCCGCCAGACGGCCACCACATCGCCAGGGTCCGTTGGGAGATGGCCGCGATGATCCGAGTGCCGTCGCGCACGACGGCCACCGGGCTGTCGAGGTCGTGCAGGTGTTGCCACACCTTCACTATCGGATCGTGCCACTCGACCACCGGCACGTCGCAGATCATGACGGCACTCGCCGGCAGAGCACCGAGATCTTGTACTGGAGTCGACCGGGTGGTGATCGGCCGTGCTGTCCCAGGCATCGGCGTCAGAGGATTGCCGCCGGAAAACCGGACAGATCGGAGGTCTCGACGCGGTCCTGATCGGCTCCCGAGCGGACCACGGTGACCGGGCAGCACGCGTGCAGCACGCAGCTCAGGCTCACCGAGCCGAGCAACATCCGCTTGAAGCCTCCCCGTCCCCGGCTTCCCACCACGAGCAGCGGGCTACCGACTGCGGCCGCGGCAGATATCAGCACCCGCGCCGCGCTGCCACCTTGGGCGACTATCCCAACGTCCGGAGCGCCGCCAGTGGTCGTCCTGCCGCCGAGTGCTTCGGTGACCACCCTGCGGGTGTTCTGCAGCATGCTTTGCTGTACCTCCTCCACGGTGCAGCTGACCGGCAACCCGTAAGTCAGCGACCACACCTCCGGGAGGTCGAAAGCGGTCACGACGAGCAACCCGGTGTTTCGGCGCTGGGCCTCCTCGAAGGCGAAATCGAGCGCCGCCAGGCTCGTCGGTGACCCGTCGACGCCGACGACGACGGGGCCATTGCTGGTATTCGAGGTGCTCTTCGACTCGCTCACTGCACGTCTCCTCGTGCCGCTGCTGGCGTTGGCCACCGGCTCAGGTGCACCGGCTGGTGGGCAACTTGTGGCTGCTCCCGTCACGATGATGTAACCGCGCCAACGCCCGGGTCCTGCCTTCGTGTTCGTCGATATGGACCTCGACAGTCCAACGCTTGCTTGCGAGCATGTCTCGCTCCTGATCTGGCCACGGTGACTGTTCGTTGTGGACAACGTGTCATCGGATGCGGCCGGCCGCGAAGGGCCCCAGGTCGGGACTAATCAGGACGAAGGTCGTCGCTTTAGTCCCGTCGCTGCGGCGGCAGTGCACCGTGTTCGCGCATCTCCGCCCCGAACACCGCAATTTGCGTGCGCCGCTGCATCTGCAGCTTGGCCAGAAGGCGCGACACGTGGTTCTTGACGGTCTTTTCCGCCAAGTAGAGCCGGGCGCCGATCTCCCGGTTGGACAGGCCATCAGCGATCAGCGCCAGCACCGCGCGCTCGCGATCAGACAGTGCTTCCCACCGCGGGTCAGTGGCGGGTGGTCCCTCGCGCAATCGGGTGAGCACCGTGGCCGTGACCGCCGGGTCCAGCAGCGACTGACCCTGCGCCACCCGGTGCACTGCGTCGACCAGGTCGGTCCCGCGGATCTGCTTGAGCACGTACCCGGCGGCACCAGCCATGATGGCAGCAAACAGCGCTTCGTCGTCGTCGTAGGAAGTCAGGATCAAGCACGCGACCGAGGGCAGCGACGACCGGATTTCCCGGCACACCTCGATGCCACTACCGTCGGGCAGCTGAGCATCGAGCACTGCCACGTCGGGCCGTACCGCGGGGATACGGCGCAGCGCCTCGTCGACCCGCCCTGCCTCTCCGACGACTTCGATGCCGCCGCTGTCTTCAAGGAGGTCACGCAGCCCACGGCGCACCACTTCGTGATCATCCAGGAGGAACACCCGCAGAGTGGCGGGACCGGAGCCCTTTTCTTCCTGATCCACGCCGTTCATCGTGCACGGTAACCGCACCGGGGGCTACTACCCAGGCCCCGTCTGATGCACAGCGGCAGCAAAACTCCTGCGCCACCAGCCGAAGCACGTTTACCATGATTCTGGTTTTCGGTAATCGTTGCTAGATGACCTATCATCAGCACCAAAATGGCAAAAGACCTATTTCTCGAGGACTTGCGGTCCTTGAGGTTACCCACCGCAGGGACCAACGTCTGCAGCGAAACTCTTTGTGTCACAGGAGGTGGTTCCTATGGGGAAGGGCCATGAGCGATCGGCCATGCCCAGAAAAGCCACCGAGGAAAGCTGCCGTTCCGAGTGGTCCCAACCACCAGAGGGGCCTACACGCCTACCGCGCCCGGCGCAGAAGGAGCCCAGCATGAACCCCGTTAGCGCACCGGGCTCCGTGGTCGTCGGGGTCGATGGTTCTCAGGCGGCGCTAGATGCCGTTCGCTGGGCAGCGGACGAGGCACGAAGTGCGCAGGTTCCCCTTTCCTTGGTGCATACCTTGGAATGGCCGCTGGTCGGCTTTCCGGTGCCCGCCGGTTTGCGATCTGGCTGGACTGAACAAATGTTTGAGCAGGGCCGCCGATGGCTGCGGGAAGCTCGAAAAGCGGCCGAGCTTGCCGCCCCTGACGTACGCACGCAGGTGCATCTGTTAACCGGTGATCCCCGGGCGACACTACTGGCCGAAGCAGAACATGCGAGGGAGGTTGTTGTCGGGTCTCGGGGTCTAGGTGGCTTCACCAGGATGTTGGTGGGCTCCACCAGCGCTGCTGTGACCTTGCATGCCTCATGCCCCGTTGTTGTCGTGGTGCACGGGCAAGGCGATACCGCTGGCCCGGTAGTCGTCGGCCTGGACGGATCAGGAGTCAGCGAGCAGGCATTGGGCTATGCGTTCCAGGCGGCCGCACGTGCTGGCGCAGCCCTGTGCGCGGTACACGCCTGGGATGACCTCGGGGTGCTGCATTCTCCGATCGCCCCGGCTGAAGTCGTGCCAGTCAACGAGATCGAGGCCGCAGCGCACCGCATGCTGACCGAACAACTGGCGAGCTGGCAGGAGAAGTATCCCCACGTCGTTGTCGAGCGTCAGGTCGTCCAGGAACGGGCCGCTGCGGCGCTCATCGAGATGGGACGCCGAGCGAGGATGATCGTCGTATGCTCCCGCGGTCGCGGCGGGTTCGTCCGATTACTTCTCGGCTCGGTCAGCCAAGAAGTGGTGCGTTACGCGACTTGCCCCGTCGTCGTGTGCCGCGGCATCCCCTACGACTGATACGCATTCCGGCTGGGTCCCTGGACGTAGCGGCGAATATGGGTGTCGTTCGTAGGCGTGCCTGGACTGACATCAGCTCGATGGTGGGGTGCTGGCGGATCCTCCTGACGACGATCCACTGGCCGGTGCCGGGTCAGTGCTCTCTGCCGAGGTGCTGGATTCTTTTGTCGCTTTGGTAGCGGGCTTGGTCCAGGCCTTGCCCTGCGGTGAGTGAAGCCCCGAGCGTCGCATGAGAGCGGTTCCAGCTCCGATGGCCAGCGCGACAGGCCACTCAATGATCTCAAAGGCGGCGAGGGCGGCGAGGGCGCCATAGTAAAGCGCCTGCTGAGGCGGGGGCAGATGGGACTGGGCAGTGTGAGCCGCGAATTGCATCTCTTGCCGGTTCGGGATCCGGACTCGCGGAAGGTTGATCTCGGGCCGGCGGAACGTTGCGGTCACAAACGGCAGGGCGACCGTGACCGTTCGTGCCCCACGTTGCTCAGTCGAACCGTTGGTCCCTGTGTTGCCCGTCGCGGCGCCGGAGGTCTCGCTGTCCGGCTTGTTCGTGCCAGCAGTGTTGCTTGTGGTGGTCATGGAATCCTTTCGATGTTGCTTGCGATGGTCATGGAATCTTTGCGATGGTGCTGCTTGAACAAAGGTTACCGGAAGATGAACAACAGGGAGACAAATCGGCAAATTTTTCGCGCAGCACCGGATTTTCAATTGCACACAATGGCACCGATCTAGGACGCGGCTTGCGACTGGCCGGACGAACGGGACCCACGAACAGGGCAGTGCTCGTTAAGCTGCGACGCCAGTCGGGATGATCGCCATAAGGTCCCGTGTCCTTCGGCATCGACGGCAATGATGTGATCACCCAGACGCCGGGGCGGCGCAACGCTCGCCGCTGCGGTCAGTGCTCGACAGTGGCCTTCCAGGCCGATGAGGTGTGCACCGGCCGCCCACCATGCCCGCTGCAGGCGCGCTGCCAGTGACTAGATCCCGCACGCCCGACGCTATCGCTCACCGAGATGTGGGAGCCATGCTGGTTGCCAGATTTTCTGGACGCCGGCGCGCAGGATTGGCGGCCCAGGCGATAGCCGCCTCGATTTCATCGTATCCAAAGGTCTTCACCTTGGCGTGGAGAAAATACTCAGCAACGCGAGGCACCATAGCAGCGAGAACGCTGCCCGTCGCCAAGGCGACTCTGTTGACCTTTCGATGATAGTCCCACACGAAACGTACATGCCGAAGCAAACTTCCGATGTTTTCCCAGCCGGGGAACCAGCGGGCGTGGATGACGATGCCTTGCAACTCGTCATGCGTGCCCAGCCAGGTATCTGCCGTCAAGGCCAACGCGTCAAAATCCTGGACGCGGAGAGGTTGATCGACGT
>JAJPIR010000181.1 GCA_021324675.1 Actinomycetota bacterium | reverse complement strand
GGCAAGTGGGGGTACGCCAAGCCGGTCTGGCACTGCTCGATGCGCGCCGCCCCCGAGGACCGCCTGCTCTCCGACGCGGAATGGGCCGGTATCGCGCGGGATGTGATGCGCCGCACCGGGCTGTGCCCGCGCGGGGACGAAGACGACGCGGTGCGCTGGATCGCGATCCGCCACGGCCCGGACCACATCCACCTGGTGGCGATGCTGGCCCGCCAGGACCGCGCCCGGCCCCGGCTGTGCAACGAGCGGTACCGGGTCCGGGACGCCTGCCTGGCCGCGGAGCAGCGGTATGGTTTGCGGTCCACCGCCCCGGCCGACCGCACCGCGGCCCGCCGCCCCACCCGCGCCGAGACCGGCAAAGCCGAACGCCAGCACCGGAGCGAGCCGGCCCGGCTCACCCTGCGCCGCCACGTCTCCACCGCCGCCGCCTCAGCGGCCAGCACCGACGAGTTCTTCGACCGGCTGGACCAGGCCGGGGTGCTGGTCCGGCTCCGCTACAGCACCACGAACCCCGGCCAGGTCACCGGGTACGCCGTCGCGCTCCCCGGCGACACCACCAAGGCGGGGGAACCGGTCTGGTACGGAGGCGGCAAGCTCGCCGCCGACCTGTCGTGGCCCAGACTCCAGCAGCGGTGGACCCGCCCCGCCCGGCCCGACACGCCGCTGACGGCCGCCGAGGCCGACGCCTTGTGGGAGTACGCCGCCCGCACCGCCGCCGACGCGACGGACCGGATCAGGTTCTACATCGCGGCCGGGAACCCGGCCGCTGCTGCCGACGCCGCGTGCGCCGCCTCGGATGCGCTGCATGTGGCCGCCGCCGCGCTGGGCAGCCGGACCCTGCGCCGCGCCGCCGACGAACTCGATCGTGCCGCCCGCCAGCCCTTCGGGCGGATACCCGCCCCGACCCTGGCCGGGAACCAGCTCCGTCACGCCGCCCGGCTCATCTCCGCCTACGCCTACCTCACCGAAGACCGCACCCTCACCCCAGTCGTGCTGCTCGTCCGCCTTGCCGCGCTCGCTGAGGCCGTTGCGGAGCTGCGCGAGTCCCAGCAGCGCGCCGCCCAGGCCGCAGCCGCGCTGCGCGCCGCCCGGCACCTGCGCACCGCCACCAGCCCACCCCCGACTGGTCGGCCACCAGGCAGGCCCGCCGCCACCACCTCACCCCCGCCCAGACAATCGCGGCCACGCCCGGCCACCGCCGCCGGGCTGGCTGCGCTCAGCTTTCCCAGCACGTCTCGTCCCCGCCATCCTGCACCAGGCCAGCCCGGCCCGGGCCCGCACGACCTACCGCCACGCCGACCACCGCCACCACGGCCACGTGGACCCACTCGCTGACCAGAACCTGGGCAAACCGGCTGCTCCGCTGTCCACCAGCGGAGCAGCACCCGGCCACGGCTGGGACAAGGTGGGCCATGTGCTGGAAGCCCGCCCTGAACGCCTTTGCCATCACCTTTGGCGACCGGTTTTCCGGCCGCCGAAACCTGCTAACTGAACCGCCGGGAAACACCGTTGGCGAGATAGTCCGAGATAGTCCCAGATAGTTTCCCCTTGGCAGACCCCGCGGTTCCGAGGCCGTCAGCCGGTCTTGATGACCGAGACTGAGTTGTCATCTGAGTTGGTGACGTAGGCGGTGTGGGTGGCGGAGTCGACCGTAACGTCGTGTGGATCTCTGTGGACAGGGATGGTGGCGGTGACGGTGTTGGTGGCTGTGTTGATGACCGAGACCGACTCGCTATTGTCACCTGAGTTGGTGACGTAGGCGGTGTGAGTAGCGGGGTCTACCGCCACGGCGTCCGGGCCTATGCCGACGGTGATGGTGGCGGTGACGGTGTTGGTGGCTGTGTTGATGACCAGGACCGAGTCGCCGCCGACGTTGGTGACGTAGGCGGTGCGGGCAGCAGGGTCGACCGCCACGGCATATGGATCCATGCCGACAAGGACGGTGGCGGTGACTGTGTTGGTGGCTGTGTTGATGACCGAGACCGACTCGTCACCTGAGTTAGCGACGTAGGCGGTGTGGCTGGTGGGGTCGACCGCCACGGCGTCCGGGCCTTTGCCGACGGCAATGGTGGCCTTAGCGGTGACGGTGGCGGCGTTGGTGGCTGTGTTGATGACCGAGACCGAGTCGCCACCGTAGTCGGCGACGTAGGCCGTGTGGCTGGCGGGGTCGACCGCCACAGCGTCCGGGACTTTGCCTACGCTGATGGTGCCGGTGACGGTGTTAGTGAGGGTGTTGATGACCGAGACCGAGTTGTCGTTTGCGGTGGCGGTGTATGCGGTGTGGGCGGCTGGGTCGACCGCCACAGCGACTGGCCAGCCGCCGACAGGGACGGTGGCGGTGACGGTGTTGGTGATGGTGTTGATGACCGAGACCGAGTTGTTATCCCAAGTGGTGACGTAGGCGGTGTGGGCGGCTGGGTCAACCGCCACGGCGTCAGGGAAGCCGCCGACGGCGATGGTGGTGGTGGTGGAGGCGATAGCGGATATGCGCGCTGAGGGCTGTGCCGGGCGCTGCATCGTCTTGACGATCAGGTATGACAGCACTGCGGCGACGGCGACGGCGGCTCCTGCCAGCAGGATGAGGCGTTTGCGGCGCCCGGTGGGGCGTGGCCCTACCTGGGGCCATACCTTTTGTAGTACGTCTGCGCCGATCGCGTAGCTGTCGTTCGACGATGTTCCTGACTCGGCGATGATTCCGACTACCCGGCCGGTGGAGTCTTCGATGACGGGCGTGCCGCTGAACCCGGGTTGCACGCGCAGTGCGGAATCGGGCGTCGAATCCAGATGCAGCCAACCGTTGGCGACCCGGCCCCTGACGGTGACAGAGACCCAGGAGCCATCCGGCCGTTTGGAGGGATAGCCATACACCCGCCCCTTAGAACCAGGTCGTGGGTGGTAGGCGGCGAGTTGGGCAGGGAAGGCCCCATCGGGCAGTGATCTATCCTCAATAATCAGGCCCGCGACATCCTCGCCCACCGCATCAGGTTCCGGCGGAGGAGGCCGCCATACTGCCACGCGCGCCGTCAGTATCTTTTGCGACGCGTCGCCGCGCAGGAGCGGAAAGACGATACGCACCGGGTTAGCCGACTGCTTCTGCTCGTACTGATCAAGCCCGAGCGCCGTGTTCACCACATGCGCGCACGTCACGACATTCTTGGGGTCTACTAGCGTGCCTAGCCCCGCGGTCTCGTTGTCGTCAGGCCCTAGGAACCGGACAATGAACGACTCAGGCTCCGTCACCGCTATATCCTCGCGCCGGCCAGTCCATCGATACCGTCGTCCCTCGGGCTGTCCCAGCTATTGGCCGCCGTTGTCGTTAGCGCCGTTCCACGTCATCGTTACCGTGAAGTGGACCTCGGCGCTGCCCTTGGCCACCACGACCCCGGATTCCGCCGTCACGGTCAGGCCGAACTCTATTGTGGCCTCATCTGGTGACAGCGCCCGGAGCCTGCCGGTCACGGCCTTCAGCCCCGGGATCACCTTGTCCAGGGCGGATTCGAGCGTTTCTCCGGTGCTCTTGAGCCGTTCCTCCGCCTTGTGCAGCCTCTTCTCAGGCGCCGCCAGCTCCAGGCCGCCCTCCCCGCCCGGACTCGCCGCTTCGACCGCCAGCACACCACCATCACCAAGCGGATAACTAAGAACACCGGCCAACGTCAGTCACCTTTCCGCCCCAAAGACGCGTTTCCCTGACCGGAGCGTACACGATTGTCCTGAATACATAGGAAGTATCCGATAAAACCGTCTCTCCAGGCACACCGTGGATAGCATGTGGTTTCTCGCGGTGGCGCGTATACCGGCAGCGGGAATGTATCCCATAAATGATCATGGCTGGCTAAGAGATTCCATCCCCTGTGAACGCGGCCACCGCCGGTGACGAGCGATTCCAAATCATTAAGATCCGCTGGGGGTATGCGTGAATATCTATTCTAAAGTCGGCAGTCTGCTGACGAAGGCGGCCACGGGGGCAATCATTGCGACGGGAATCGCTATCAGTCAGGCCGGGTCCTGGGGAACGGGCCTCGCGCGAGCGAGTACCCATCAGGTGACATTGCAGTACTCATGTACATTCCCCATCATCGGTGCCGTGCCGATCACCGGAGTGGTCAGCTGGGATTTCCCGGACGCGGTAACGGTCGGCAAGCCCACACTCCCGGCTCCCTTCACCGTGACCGCTCAAGTGCCGTCCTCCTATGTCGAAGCGGCGCACAGGTTCCTCGGCATTGCTTCGGCTAGCGGGTCCGGAGAGGGATCGGTCATGGTGATCGCCCCCCAAGGAGATATACCTCTCTCGATACCGGCTAGCGTGCCCAGCACGAGCGTGCCCGCGACCGGTCCGATCACCCTCGTGATCACCAGTACATTTCCCTCCCTCACCCCCACCCAGCCCGGTGTCGCGAAGGTCAGATTGGGCACCATCACCATCCACATCACCCCGCGAGACGCGGACGGCAATGTCACGTTCCTCGGGACTGTCAACTCGACGTGCACGCCGGACCCGGGCCAGAACAACCTCATGGCGTCAGTCCTGATCAACCCGGCACCGCGGATCGCGGAACCCGCCCCGCACCCGACCCCGGTCAAGTCGAGCCGGACTCCTTACAGATCCACGCTGCCGCCTTCAGCGTCCACGCTGCCGCCTTCCCCGTCCCCTACGCATTACGCTCCCGCGCCGACGCACACGCTCCCCGCTCCCCTTCCGGATCCCGGGCCGAGCGGGAAGGACATCGCGATCATCAGCGGATCGGCGCTCGCGGTGGCAGCAGGCGCCGCCGGACTGCGGTTGCTGCTGAGGTGGCGGACGCGGCACCGGCTCTAGGGCGGATAGACGTGCCACCCATCCCGCGCTGGACCTGAGATTCATGAACGGACACTCGTGAGATCGGGGGCTGCTCTCGCTGCCTGCGCGCATGGCGTGATGACGGGCTCAGTGTTCTTGATCGCGCTCGCGGTTAAGGCCGAACATTGCGAGGCAGGGTGTGAGGCCGGTGATTACGGCTGTTGTGCCGTCGTGGTTTTGCTGCCAGGTGCGGCGGTCCAGGCGGAGCCGGTATTCGGTGGTGCGTCCGGTGTCTTCGCGGTAGACAAGGTGCTGTCCGTTGCCTGTGTAGCCGAGCTTGCGGGAGACCTGCTCCGAGGCGTGGTTGCCGTCGAGGTACTCGGTGCAGGCTTCCTCGGCGCCGAGGTGACCGAAGGCCAGTTCTAGCACGGCGAGGCGGGCCTCGGTGCCGTATCCGTGGCCTTGCTCGCTGCGGGTCACCCAGGACCCGGTGCCGACCGAGCGGACGCGGGCGAAGTCGCTGGCCCACATGTCCTGGATGCCGATGGGCCGCCCGTCGAGGTAGATGGCCAGTGGCAGGTGCCAGCTCTCTGGGTTCCAGTGGGCCAGGGCGCGCCAGTACCGCTGGAAGAATTGCCGTTCCATGTCCGGTGACGGCTGGTACATCCACGGCAGGTGGAGTTGCGGTTCGCCGGTAGCGGCGATGGTGCGCGCGGATCGGGCCAGCTCGCCTAGGTCGTCCTCGCGTGGCAGCCGCAACCGGAGCCGGGGTGTCTGGATGAGCAGGCCGAAGACCGGCCACAGGTCAGCGAGCTGATCCAAGGCAGTCATCTCCCTTCAGCCAGGCTCCGGGACCAAACTCGTGGCCAGCGGGTTTGAGCGCGGTGGCCGGCTGGCCGGTCCTGACATCGTCACCGGTATTGAGCTGAGCGTAGTGCGCCGCGCCCAGGGCGACGCGCGCTTGCGCCGTGTCGCTGCGAGTACGTAGGGGTATGGAGAAGCCGGCGTCCCCGGCCATCGCGGTCACGCAGGCCGGGGACGGCGGCTCAGCGGGTCACGATGCGGTGAGTTCTACGGTGGTCTCTGCGCGGAGCGCGAAGTTGTCCTGCATGCCCTTGTCGCAGCGGGTCTCCTGGACGATGAGCCCGGCGTTGACTGCGGCGAGGTAGGCATCAACCTCGCCGGGGTCCAGGCCGAGGCCCAGGCCGGGGCTTTCGAGCCGGAGGCTGGTCGCTGCCCGTTCGCTGGGCTGGTGTGTCATGAGTGGTTCCTCCTTGTGTTGTGGGATGCGTGGGATGGGAACGGTCAAGGGGCCGGCAGTCAGCCCTCGGACAAGGCCACCGCGACCGTGATGTGCTGGCCGTGTTCGAGGGGGACGACGGAGCAGGTGAGCCAGCCGGGGACCACGGCGTGCGCGCCCGGCACGGGGGTGAGGAGGAACTGCCGCCCCCACGGCAGGCCGGGCATGGCAGTCCCCGCGCTGCCAGCCCTCGGGTCAGCGAAGGCCAGGCAGCCCGATTCGGAGTGTTCCGGGGCGGGGCTGGCGGCCAGGACTGTCCATCCGGCGTAGCGCGCCTGGCTGGAGAACGCGGGCTGGTCATAGCCGCCGCGCCAGAGCTGGATCTCGATCCGGCAGTCAGTGACCTCCGGGGCGCCCTCGGCGGCAGCGAGCGCGTTCATCGAGGTGAGGAACTGTTCTTCCAGCAGATGCAGGTCAGATACGGAGGCGGGCGGGAGCACCCGGCAGCGTTCCCCATCGTCAGCAGCGGCGGTCGCGGCGGCGGTGGGGATGATCCCGGTCACGTCGGCGCGGGTGATGATCAGACCGGTCTTCCAGTAGCGGGCGACGGTCCCCGTGGTGGGGAGGGTGGCGGTGGTCATCGTGCCGGGCTCCAGGTCTTGTCGTAGGCGACGTTCCAGGCGATGCAGATCCGCAGGCTGTCCCCGGTGGCCGTGGCCTGCACCGAGTGCGGCAGCCAGCCGGGGAAGGCGACCATCCGGCCGGGTACCGGCCGTATCCGCTGGACGCCGCCCGATGCCTGGCGGGCGATCGCGGCCGGGCGCGGGTCGAGCAGTTGCAGGTACCCGGCGTCGCTGCCGCTGCCGGGGCTGCCTGCTTCGACGTAGTACACGCCGCTCCAGGCCGAGTCGTGGTGGGTGTGCGGACGCAGGCTGCCGCCGCTGCGGTACACGACCGCCCAGGCTTCAGCCTCGATGCCGCACGAACCGACCTCGCGGGCCGCTTCGCCCAGCTCGGCGCGGGTCAAGGCGGTCACGGCGTCGGTGATCCTGGCCCGCACCCATCCGATAGCCGGATGTTCCCAGGTGAGCAGGTTCTGCGAGCTTTTGACGGCGTTAATGCCGCCGAACAGCGCGGCGTCCGGGTCGGTCTGTTCAGCTTCCAGGATCATCGCCCGCAACTGCGGGTTGTGCAGGTCAGCGCCGTCGAAGTCGGCCTGGAAGACCGGGGTGCCCCAGGCCAGCAGCGGGCGCACTCCCGGAAGTGTCATGGACGGGACGGTGGTTGTGGTGGTCAAAACGCCTCCTTCAGTCGCTGGGCGATCAGGGTTCCGGTCTCGGTCAGGTCCCCGCTGACCGTGCCGGCCAGGTCCAGGCAGCTGGTGCCGTAGCGGGTCAGGGCACGGACGCGGCTTGCTGCCCATGAGCTGTGGTCGTGCTGGTAGAAGCGGATCAGCATGGCGGCGACGTGCGCCGCGCCGAGTACCTCGGCGGGGCTGCGGTCGCGGGTGCCGGACGGCAAGGTGACGGTGGCCGCGTCGGGGAGCTGGAGCGGCCAGGTGTCCTGGATCAGGTACAGCCACTGGTGGGCCAGCTCGTGCAGCACCTGCTCGGCCAGCTCCCGGCCGGTGGCGAATGCCTCCTCGGCCAGCAGCACATGCTGGGGCCAGTCCCGCGATGACGCTGAGATCGCGCCGCCTGCCGGGGACAGCCGGGCGTACCGGACCGGCAGCGCCAGCAGCATCCGCCACGGCGGCATCACGGCCGCCACTGACGCGAGTGTCCTGGTGAGCTGCTCGCTGCGCGAGGTGGTCAGCGGCAGGGCCGGCATCGGCGTGGACGCGGTGCTGAGCATGAACGCGCGTGCCGGGCTGAGCCAGTCTTCTGCCCGCGCTGCCGGCATGCCGTCGGTGAGGCCGCGACGGCTGGCGTCGGCGTACCGGACGGCGGCGGTTACGGCCAGCAGACGGCGCGTGGCGAAACCGTCATCGAGGAACGGCAGGCCGCCCAGGTCGGCAAGGCACGGCGCTGAGACGGTGACGGTCATGATGCCGCCGTGGCGTGCGCCGAGGTCAGGGACCGGGCCGCCAGGTACCGGCTGGCACTGGCCGGCTGGTCATCCAGCCCGGCGGTGATGACCGCGATCCCGGCGCGCCGGCCGGTTTGCAGGCACGGCAGCGGCAGCACGGCGGCCGGGTCGAATACGAAATACCGTTCCGGCGGGCAGGTCATCCGTGCGAGCAGCGGGGGGCCGCACGCGAGGCCGTTATAGGTGTCGAAGCTGAACCGCGGATGGCCGATGTCGAAGTCGTGCACCAGGGCGACGGCGCTATCCAGCGTGTCCAGTTCGGCCAGCAGCGGCCAGTCCTGGTCCCAGTGGGCGTCCAGGAACGCGAACGTGCGCTCGTACTGCGGGCACGCCCTGGCCAGCAGCGCTGGGGAATCCTCGCAGGTCACGGTGACGTTCGGGCATGCGGCCAGGCGGCGCGCGGTGAACGCGCAGAACCCCGGATCGATGTCGCAGGTGTGGACCGGCAGCTGGGGATAGCGGCGGGCGAGGTAGGCGGTGGTGTCGCCGAGGAAGCAGCCGGTCTCGGCGATCGCGTCACAGCCGTAGCCGGTGATCAGCTCATCGGCCAGCAGCGCCACCGCGATGTCGAACCCGAACGGGCCGCCCCCGTCCGATAGGCGGCATGCGCCCGCCCGCCAGGTCCGGTAGAACACGTCGGCTGTCCGGCTGGTCCTGTCCTGCACCATCCAGTCTCTGCTCCTGCCAGCCGGGGTGTTGGCGTCGGTCATCGCCCTGCCCTTGCTTCTCGGTCGGTTCCGCGAGCGTGTCGCGCGGCGTCTACCAGTGCCCAGACCGCCTTCCCGCCGCCGTGGTGCTGGAAGTGACCCCATCGGGTGCTGAGGGTGTCCACGAGCAGCAGGCCACGGCCGTTCTCGGCGTCGTCACTGACGCGCATCGGTATCGGAGGCAGCGGGCTCGCGTCCCATACCAGGATCAGAAGCTGTGTCCGGTCGCCGAGCAGCCACAGCCGCACCGGGGCGGCCTGACCGTCCGCCTGCGTGATCTGGACCGCGTTGGTCACGATCTCGGAGACCAGCAGTTCGGCGCTATCAGTCAGGCCGGTGAGGCGCCATTCCCAGAGCAGGTGCCGCGCGTGCAAGCGCGCGCATGGCACCGCGCTGGGCAGCGCGCCCAGCTCCAGGAAACTCCGCAGCGGCCAGCGGGCAGTAACGTCAGCTCCCTGAGCATCAAGGAGCGGCGGAATCTGCACCGCAGTCCGGTCAGCGGCATGACGAGCGTGCCCGCCCGCGTCGGACTGCCTAGTGATCTTGTACGCCTCATCCTGGTGAAAGCGCAGGTCGTTGAGCGCCCGCGTGATCTGCGCGCTGTCCGCGGTCATGGCTGCATGTCCGGGAACTTCCCGTTCACCCGCGCGACCGCCTGCCGTGTCGTCTGGTGAGCCACCTTTGGTCGTCTCCTGCGATTGTGGTGACTGGCCGGGCACAACGGTCTTCCCGCGCTGTTCTGCTTTCCCGCGCTGTTCTGCCCGTGTCCCCTGACGCTAAGGAGGCACCGGAAAGGAGGTCAAAGAGGTTGCCCAGGTTTGCCCCCGGCTAGCCGAGGTCGTTCAGCGCCGCCGTGATCAGGTCCCGTGCTGCCCTGCCGGACAGAGCTATGCGGGCCAGGTCGGTGAAGTCGCGGATGTACATGCTGATCTCGCGGGGCTGGGTCACGGTCAGCACGCCGGAGACGAGTTCCACGCTGACGAGGTCTTCGTCGAACATCACGAACCCTTCGCGCGGGAGTACCTTGCGGCGATCAGCTCCCAGCGGGATGACTCCCAGCCACACCGTGGGCATGCGGGTGGTCTCGCGCAGGTGCAGCAGCTGACGCCGCAGGGTCTGCGGCTCGCAGAACCGGTACCGCAAGACCGGTTCCTCGATGACGAACATGAACCGGTGCCCGGCCTGGGTCAGCACTTTCTGCCGGCCGGTCCGTTCGGCGACGGCTTCGGTCACGTCATCCCGGTGGACCCCTTGCCGGTCGCGGGCGTCCTCCAGCAGGGCGGCGGTGTAGTCGGCGGTCTGCAACAGGCCGGGAACGATCTTCGGCTGGTAGGCGCGCACTAGTGCCGCACGTTCGTATCGCGGGCGGACGGATTCTTGCGCTTTGCGGAGCCCGGCGCGGTTCAGCCGCTGGTAGGACACCCACATCCCGGCCACGGCACGTTGTTCGGCGAGCAGTTCCTCGGCGCGTTCGGGTGAGGTGCCGCACACCCGGCACCAGGTTCGCACGTCGTCGCTGGACGGCGGCCTGATACCGTGCTCTATCTTGCTGACCTTCGACACGCCGTGCCATCCCGCCCTGGCGGCTAGGGCACGGCCGGTCAGGCCCGCCGCCAGCCGGATGTCGCGGAGCTGGTCAGCGAGGGCCTGCCGCGCCTGCTGGGCGCTGGAGGAAGACGAGGATGGCACGGCTGTCGGCGTGAGCAGGCTAGATCCGGTACTCCTGGTGCGGTATCGCGAGCCGCCACACGGCCTCGAACGCCGACCTGCACGCCTGGACCACCCCGGCGTCGTCGCTGTACTGACTGCCCTGGAACTCGCCGTCTCCGCCGAACAGGGTGAACCGGACGAGGCGGTCATCGAATGCCCAGTACGGGTTACCGGGCAGCGCCAGGGTGGACGCCAGCCGCCGGGGCAGCCACCGGACCTGCTCGCCAGCAGCGATGTTGACAGGTCCGGTCAGCCAGTGCTCCCAGCGGACGTAATCCGAGACCGGCTCGGAAACGACCCGCGCCCGGCGCACGTTCACGCCCCGGCAGACGGCCGTCGCGACGACATCGGTGTAGGCCCGGTACTGCTGAGCAGATTCCTGCGCGTCGGCTCGCCCCGCGAGCCACGCCTGGTACGCGGCGTCGGATGTCCGGTGCACGTCGTGGATTTCCAGGTGTACCGCCGACGACGTGCAGTCGGCCAGCAATTCAGCGAACGTGGGCTCTCTCTCGCCGGGTGCGTACGTCCTCGTCAGGCCGGGGATGCCCGCCAGCGGGGAAGCGCCGCCTGCCGCGTTCGTAGCCGCCATTGACTGCCTCCAAGATGATCGACGCCATGCGCGCCGGAAGCATGACGACCGACTCGGTGTCCAGTATCCGGCTGTCGGAGTTGATCCACGCCAGCACGTCCGGATCGGTGACCGTCTCGCCCTGCATGTAAAAGTCGCCGGTCTCGGGATCGACGAACACTGCCGGGCACTGATCATCCGGGTTGTCGGGATCGACGCCCACGAAATCTAGCCGCATCTCATCCTCCTGTGTCGGAAGTTTGCCCTACGTAGCCCCTCCACTTCCGGGACTGTGCCTCTGCGGCCCGCTGACGGTCAACGGAACAAGGGGTGCAACCCCCGTGTGCGCCTGCCTCCGGCAACTCGACGTCATGCCGCAGCCGGCCTAGCGTAAGAATGCCGGGCCCACGAGGCTGCCCCTCCGCGCTGGAGGCGACCCGAACCGTGACCAGCCAGACCCTCAACCACGAACTGGAAGCGCTGATAGCCGAGGCTAGGCTTTCCCACGCGGCCCTGGCGCGGAACGTCAATCACCTTGGCGGCGTGCGCCACGGGCTACGCCTGGCCTACGACTACCGGTCGGTCGGCCGGTGGCTGCGCGGCGCGATCCCTGACCCTCCCGCACCCGAACTCATCGCCGCAGCTCTGGCTCATGCGCTCGGCCGGCCCGTCGAACCGCATCACCTCGGCTTCGCCAGTGCCGGGCAAGCCAGGCAGAGCCTGGCGCTGCCAGCTACCGCTGCCGGTACGGTGGCAACCGTGACCGGACTCTGGAAGGACGCCATGGACCGCCGCGCCATGCTGCACGGCAGCGCCGCCTTCGCCGCGGCGCTGGCGCTTGAGGCCGCGGTTGACTGGCGGTTCGCGCCAGCACCGGGCACATTGCGGCGCGATCGCGGGACCGTCCAAGTCACCGACGCCGATGTTGAGCGGCTGAACACTGCGCGCCGCCGGTTCCGGCAAATCGACCACATCAACGGCGGCGGGCACGCGCTGACAGCTATCGAGAACTACCTGCACACCGAGGTATCGCCGCTGCTGGCAGGCCGCTATTCCGGCAGGGTCGGCCGTGACCTCTTCCGGGCCACCTCGATGCTCGCCGAAGTCACCGCCTGGATGGCAATGGATGCCGGATATCACGGACTCGCGCAGCGCTGCTACACCCAGGCGGCAGCACTGGCCAGCCACGCAGGAGACACCGCCTACGGCGCGCTGGTCACCGAGCACCTCGCTACCCAGGCCCTGTTCCTGGGGCACACCCGCACCGCCGTGCGGCTCGCCCGCACGGCCCGCGACGGCGGCGGGCGCGCGATGCCGCCCGCCCTCACCGCCCGGATAGCAGTCACCGAGGCCCGCGCTCACGCGCTGCTCGGCGATTCCCATGAGACCCTCCGCGCGCTCCGCGCTGGCGAACAGGCGATGAACCGAGCAGACTCCACTCGTGATCCGGAGTGGCTGTCCGCTTGCACCAGAGCGCATTTCGCCGGATCAGCCATGCACGCGCTGCGCGATCTCGGCCACCACGACCAGGCCGCCAGCTACGCCACCGATGCGCTCGACCTGCCACCACAGAACGTACGAACACGCGCCCTGCACACCGTCCTGCTAGCCTCCGTACTCACCGCCAAAGGCGACCTCGACGGAGCCACCGAAACAGCCAGCAAGGTACGCACCGCAGCAACCACCATCAAATCCACGCGCCTAGACGAACGCCTCAACGAGTTCGCCGCGAGCCTGGCACCCCACCGCGCCGCCAGCGTCGTCGCGGACTATCTCGCCGACAACGGCTAGCGCTCCTGCTTTGCGTCATCGACAGGCCGGTCGATAAGCCGATGCCTCGAGCGCGCCAGGGCACCTCCCTTAAGCACAGCAAGAACGCCTTCGCAGTCCTGTCGGCCTCATGCTCGACAGACCGCATTCTCACTGTAACCATCAGCAGTGAGCGACCCTATCCATCACCACGCGCGAATAGGCTGAATGCCTATCTGGCCTAGATGACCAGCGTAGATACTTTCGGGGCAGATATTACTGGCACAGAGGGCCCGGCGTCGCTGATCAGAACGGTGGTCATACGGCGCCGGTCTTGATGTCGTAGTAAGGTATAAGAACATTGCGAGCTTTACTAGCTGGAGGTAGCGGCAATGAAGGCGATGTCACACTGGTACAGCTCAAGTATTCTCTGGTCAGTTATAGCTGCGATACTGGCACTAGCGCAAGTGATCCTAGGGATTCTTGTTTTCATATTGCCATGGATCTCTTCGAAGCGAATAATCACGTACGAGCTTCGGGCGTCCGAGCCATTAATCCGTGCGCCCGCAGATGTCGACCCGGGCTTGCAGGTGGCGCATCATGGTAAGACGCTGATAAATCCCCATATTATAATAGTGTGGCTGGCCTACCGGGGACGGAAAGACTTGCCGAGCAGTGCATTTGATCAGGGCGCTCCCTTGGTTGTTGATGTAGGCATTGAGATCACCGCTCTGGTCCGGAAGGACTTCAGGCCCGGTGCGTTGCCTATCCCGAAGGTTGAAATTAATGGTACCGCGTTGGAGATCGGCCCCAGTCTGCTCCGTAAGAAGCTAGAAATGGAATTCTTTGTCCTGGCTGACGGGCCAGACGTGTCGTTGGACGTCGTGGCTCCTCTGGCTGATATTAAGGTAAGACCGCAGAAGCAAGAAGAGGAAAAGCGTAAGGTTCGCTCTACCTTGCTATCAGTCAGCGGGTGGGCTTGCGTCGCCTTCATAGTATGGTGGATAATTGAAGATCCTGCAGGTGCGGCGCATATCGTTCATAATATCGGAGCCTTTCTCGCCGGCGCAGCGAACGGCTTTTCCCATTTCGTCGATTCGCTGTGAAACCAGATTCGTATTTGGGTTTGTCTGCCCACGCGACAACATGCGTCCCCGAGTCTTCTGAGACTCTGACCAGGCTCCGCTAGGGACTCGTCAACACCGCAAGGCGCTCGTTCCCCGGTCCTGCCGGGGAACGAAGGCCGAACCCCAGACCGGCGCGGCGACTCGAAACGCCGAGCGGGGCGTAGGAGCCAGGAATGGGAGCCAACGCATTTAGCCACCGCCGGCGCCGCACAGCGGCGACGAACTGGCAGGCTCTGGTACCTAATTTAGAGCCACTCATTGCATTCCGGGCATCGTTCATTGGGAAGTCTAAGTCTTGATTGAATTCGATGCATGTGACCATTTAGCAACGCTCGCTCTTTAGATTGTTCGTCAGTCTCACTATCTCGTGCGACAGGCACGAAGCGTCGCCCATCGTAGGTCATGAAATCAAAGTCGGCGATCACGGGTATGAGGTGGAAGATCGCTCGATGATCAGAATCGCTCCCTAGGCAATTAATCAAGGCGAGGCAGGCTTTGTGCGTTGCCAACGCTTCCAGCAGCTGGCCTCGTGCCGAAATCTCTATATCGCGCAATCCGATCGCTATTGAAAATACTTCGCCTGGCTCAGTGCCTCTAAGATCTCTCCTGCCGCATCCGATACTATACTCGTCTATGTGTTCTGCGACATCACGCAGTGTAACTAGACCGGGGACCTTGAGAGTAAAGCGACTGATCGCTTTTTCAAGATGTCGGCTTGGGTAGTCTTTGATACAGGTCATCTGTAATACGATGAAGGCGTCGCGCAGTTGCTACTAGTGCAAGACAATCAACGCGGAGCAGCAGATTTAGTTTATGGCGCTGCCGCCATGCTGTAGCGCCCTTTACATTATGGTATTTCGAAAGCTGCCCACGTATCCTTTTATCGTGAATGCACAACTCATCTTTCAGGTGCATGAAGGAAGCCTCGCCTGACAGCCTTGCCGCGAGTTCACGACCCGGTCTAGCCGAGGTAATTACGGGTACGCCGTTCCAATCGACAACCTGGTCGCTTAGCTGGGAGCTGATATCAGCGGCCGCGATCCTGAGGTTATCATTGTTCGGATTAATATCCGTTGCTATCGCTGCTGCCGTCTTGATGAGGTCAGGTGTAAGCTCGTTTAGAAACGAGCTGTTTCCCTCGATCGTAATTACCCAGTTGCCAGGATATTCCTTCGGTTTCTTGACAAGTACGCTTGCGCCATGAAACCTTGCAAAAGCAGCGAACTGCCTCAAAAAAGTTGCTAGCTGAACGGCGGGGTCGGCGTTCACTTTAACAGAAATTACTCTGTAACCCATTCTAGCACTCCACGTCGTTCGACAGAGTAATCACCCTTCAAATCTCTCAGTTTTTGCTCCAAAGCGCATACTGCCGACTTGGATTGTAGCCTACCTGCGACGGAAGCGCACATTGAGATTAGTTCAGGATGTGCGGTTTCGTCGATTATGCTTATTAGGCGATCGATTTGCTCTGAGCCACCAGCACGGCCCATTGCACGGATATAGGAAAGTGGATGGTTTGCCGCCGCATGCTGATGATCAAGCTCGCCGTCTTTCCATAGGCGCGTAATGATCATGGCTGTTAGGAAGTCGACATCATGCTCCCGAACTCGTACTATTCTAGTAAGTCCGCAGCAATCTCCTCGGCAAAAAGCATCTGGTATCCGCGCCAAAAGCTCCAAGGCGTCCGGATCGCAATATGTCAATACTGCATGACGCAGCCCTGCTGCCTCATCCTCAGTAACGCCAACGCGGCGAAGCAACTTAGTTGCCGCTCTGCGTCTTGCGCGAAGCCGATGCTGGACAAGTTGTGATGCAAGATATCTCGCGCGTCCATCAGGCAATAGTTGCCCCAAGTTGCTGGCGAGCCTGTCGGTAACTGATCTCAGATGAGTTGGAAGGCCCGCTCGTACGTCATCTGAGACAGCTGTAAGGATCAGTGATTCGAGCAGTTCTTGTTCATTAGCCTCTAGCTCTCGTTCTTGAAGTACTCTAATGACGCTCCCATGATCAGTGTCTGTGACATCGCAAGCACGATGAATCAAGACAAGGGTAGACAGACATCGCGTCCGGGCGAAGCCGACCGCATTCACCAGCCTCTCAAGCTGGTACTCAGGGAGAGAGCTAAGCTCAGCCGAGCGGGCCTCTATCATCGGTGGGTCAGGATGTCCTGAATCAAACATGGACTCATCATCTCTCAAAGCGCTGAGAAATGCCGTGACTGCAGTGTCCTGCGTCTTGAAGGCTGGCTGAGCGAGGATCAGGGCCAACGTGTTCAGCCGTCGCTGGATCCGTGCACCCGCCAATCGGGGGTATTCGTGCAGGTCGAGGCCAGATCCCGCGGGTGGCACGCGTCCCAGCGCCAGGAATCCGAGCGCCAAGATCAGGCCCGCCGGATCTCGATCGTCGGCTCGCCGCGTACGGATTTCCTTATCCACAGGAGGCCGGTTTCATAACGCCATTCGAAACCAGCACCACTCCTGGCTCTATGCGCGGCTGCCCATCCCGAAGATCGGCACGCTCGCGCGCTCTGCCGATAAGGCCGGATCACGATCTTCCCTGCTGGCTGAGAGCACGCTGACCGAATCAGCATGCAGCACCGTCATGCCCGACTATGGATCAGATCACCGACGCCATCCATCCACCCATGCATGGTCAGGAAGCGCCCCACGGGGGCGGTCGATTCATCGGTGCCCGTGCGGGGTACCTAATGTCTCGACTTGATAACGATCTGGTGTAACCGCTTCAGGTTTCGAGTCGCTGAGCCTCCAGCAGCTCAATCCGAGCACGTTTGCGGAATAACGGTCGTAGATGGCCCTCAGAGCCGCTTCACGTTCCGCAGGAGACCTGGCCGGGACGCGCATGCGACAAGTTGGGCATCGGGGCTGAGGCGACCTGGGTGTTCGGCCGGGAACGTGGACCAGGAAGCCGATTAACTGCGGACCCCAGGCTCTGTACGTGCGCCAGGAGGCTAGGCCACGCCCCACTGGTAGGGGCTGCAACACTGTGCGTTTTGCATCCGCCCCCTGCAGACACGACGATATTGCATCCCCCACCTTCTACCGCGTTACGCAGCCACTGACCACTGACGCCAAGGTAGCTGTTCCAGGAGCAGGTTCGAGAGGAACCGGACGATGTCCGGACGGCCCCAGTACGTCGGCACTCCGCGGGCATCCTGCCACATCAAGACAATCGGAACTCCTGGGAACACAGGACCGAATGATCGAGCCGCTTCGTCTAGTGCGCGCTCGCCACCAGCCTGCACCGACGACGTGACAACCACCACCGCGAACGTCAGCCCCTGCTCCTCTACGAGAGCAGCGTCGATTTGCATAACAGGAAACCTCCTTGCAGGGGGAGACCCCGACCCGTTAGGAATCTCATCTGATATCAATGATCCTCGGTCGCCCCCCTCTAGGGGCGGCGCGCCACGCCGGGGAACGTACGTTCGCTTCGGCCTCCAGCTTGCCGAGCTGATCGGCGCGGCCGATGTCGGCCCTGGCGAACTCGCCACCCTTGCCTCAACCGCGCCATCGCCGCCCGGTGACATGCCCATCCGTTCGGGTAACGATCTGGTGTATTTGCTCCGGGTTTCGGGTTGCCGACACCCGCCGTGCCGCCGATCGCACTGATGACCACTGTTCCGGGCGTTTCCGCGTCCGGCTCGTTGAGCAGCTCGCTGAGCGCGCGTAGTTCGCCGGACCG
>JAJPIR010000358.1 GCA_021324675.1 Actinomycetota bacterium | reverse complement strand
TAGACCGAACACGTGGTGTGATTGTCCCCGCAAATGCCGCAGATCCGGCTGGTGATGAAACCCGCATCCCGCGGATCCTTGCCCCGCATGAACACCGAGTAGCCGCGAAACAGCGACGAGGTGCTGTGGCACTCGGTCACCTTCTGGTTGGCGAAATCAATTTTGGTGTAGATGCCGAGGTTGCCGATAATGCGGGTGATCGGATCCCACGACATCTCCACGATTTGCGGGGGCTTGGTCCCGGCCTGGGCCCGCTCGGTTGCCGTCATGGCTGTATCCCTTCCAGATTCCCGCTCAACTACGCGCTTTAGTCTTTGCCGGCCGCGACCCATTAGGACGCCAGTGCGGGTCGTAACCGGTGGTCAATGCCGGCCCGTTGTGGCGCCACTTGGGTTCGGTGTTGAGCATGATGTTGGAGATGCCGCGCATCCGGCGGATAAAGGCGCCGTAGGGCTTATTCAGCATTGAGGACAGGCTGCCTCCGGGCGGCGCGTCCATGAACGGCATGAACTTGTCCGGGAAGCCCGGCATCGTGCAGCCGATGCAGATGCCACCGACGTTGGGGCAGCCGCCCACACCGCCCATCCAGCCGCGCTTGGGCACGTTGCAGTTCACCACCGGACCCCAGCAGCCGACCTTCACCTGGCACTTCGGGGAGTTGTAGTCCTTGGCGAAGTCCGCCTGCTCGTAGTAGGCCGCCCGGTCGCAGCCCTCGTGCACGGTTTTGCCAAATAGCCACTGCGGGCGCAGCAAGTGGTCCAGTGGCGGCGGTGGTGCGGCGCCGGCTGCGTGGTAGAGCACCCAGGTCAGCGTCTCCATGAAGTTGTCTGGCTGGACCGGGCAGCCGGGGATGTTCACAATCGGCAGCGCGCCGGCGGATTTGAAGTCCCAACCCAGGTAGTCGGCCAGGCCCATGCAGCCGGTGGGGTTGCCGGCCATCGCGTGGATGCCGCCGTAAGTTGCGCAAGTGCCCACCGCGACAACGGCCCACGCCTTCGGGGCCAGCTGGTCGATCCACCAGTTCAGGGTCAGCGGCTCCCCGGTTTCCAGGTCGTTGCCGAACGACGTCCAGTAGCCGTCGCCCTCGATGATGTTCTGGTTCGGGATCGACCCCTCGATCACCAGGATGAACGGCTCCAGCTCGCCACGGGCTGCGGCACGAAACGGCGCCAGGAACTGCTCCCCGCCCAACGTGGGCGACAGCACCTTGTTGTGCAAGTTCACCGTCGGCAGCCCGGGGACAAGACCAAGAATCACGTCCTCGATAGGGGGCTGCGACGCCGCGGTCACCGAGACCGTGTCGCCATCACAACTCATGCCCTCGGAAATCCACAAGATGTCGATGTGCTCAAAACCCTTCCTGGCCTGCTGGCTCGTCGGCATGCTCGCCGCATGCTGCGTTCCGGGATCAATGCTCATGTCAGGGGCCTTTCTTGCAACCGGTCACGGAGCCGGTCATAGATCGCGGCAACCGGCCCCACGAGGGCCAGCGCAGGTAGTTGATCGGGTGCCTGCGGATGCGGGCGGGTCGGCGCGGCCTGCTTGGCCGTATCGAGTGCCTCGCCCAGCTCGGTGAGAGCTTGCTCGTCAACCGCGGCGCGCAGCTTGGGCATGAAGACGCCCTCTTCCTCTTGCACGTGGTGCTCGACTTCTCGCTGCAAGTCGGCCATCAGCTCGCTGGTCTGGTCGTCGCCCGCGGACAGCTTGTCGAGATCGAGTAGCAGATTTTTGACCTGCATGTGCTCGGCGAGGTGTTCGTCGATCTCCTGCTCGCCGTCGGGTAGGACCTTCTTGCCTAATGGATAGATCATCAGCTCTTCTAGCGCCGCGTGCTTGGACAGCTCCCGAATGATGATCTCCACCACGCCACGTCGTTGGGTGTCGTTACCCGCCGCCTGGTAGTCGCGAAATAGCTGCTCGACCATGCGGTGGTCGTGGCACAACAGCTCAAGGGCATCCATCCGGTGCCTCCCATCTCCCATTGGGTTGGCATGTCACTGTGGGTTGACTCGTGACCGGGCGCAGCGAACGGACGGCTCCGTGCAGGCGCTCGAGCACTTCATGCGGGAAGTCCTCGATGCGATCGATGATCGCTGCCGCCCGTGGGTCGGTAGCCCGGGCTTCGCGCTTCTCCTCATCAGTTAGCGTCAGCGTGCGCAACGACAAGATCTCGTCGATTTCCGTCGCGTCGAACAGATCACCCGGACTCTCCGGGCTGACCTGCGGATAGTCGGAATCCATCAGGATCGGCGAAGACAGCATCACGACCGGGCTTTCGGGGGCACCAGCCAGCACCGGGAATGTGTGGACGTTGCGGCACCCCTTTGCCACGGCCGCGGCCCACTCCGGTGGATCCAGCAAGGACACAAACGATCCACCGCGTACCCCGAGCAAGCAATGGGTTGCGACCAGCGACCGTTTCAGCGCGTCGGCGCGCGGTGCATCGGTGGTGATCGAGTCGTCAGTGTTCTCGGTAACCAGCCGAAGCCTGTTCAGCGGGCTCCAGGCGTCGATGGCAATGATCGAAATATGCACGGTCGCGGACAACGGCCAGCGGCGGCGGACCAGTCGGCCCTGCTCCCCGAGCGGTTCGACGTCCTCGCCGCCGGGCACCTCAATACTGGTGGTGTGTCCCTCGTTGCGCAGTTCACCGACCTGCGCAACGATGTCGAACTCCCGCGGTACGGCCTCGTCAAAGGTCAAGTACCGTCGGTCGTCGACGTCGAGCACATCACACTCGAGAAAAGTGCCGTCACTGTCCCGGGCCTGTACCGACCGGTGCTGGAGCTGCAAAAACCGCAGCCGTACCTGGATGGTCGCCAAATCCGGCGCCTGTAGCAGGCACTCGGTCTGCTGGTGCCAGGCGTCTGCCGAACCCGCCACGCTGGTACCAATAACTCCGGTCTGCGCCAGCCACCGGCGCGGCGCGAGCACACCGAACTGCCAGCGCACCCGATTCTTGCCCGACGACCGGCGGTACGGATAAAGCAGGTAACCCTCATACAGCACCGCATCAGCCACCGCACGCGCTGACTCGAAACCAACCACAGCTACGGCACCCCCGCTCAGGACGGACGCTGGCTGCGGCGGGCCTGCCCGCGAGCAAAGGGCCTTAAACGTTGCAGTTGTCCTCGAAGGGAGAAAACCGCACCAGCCGGGGTCAGTCAGCTGACCACACTCAGGCGGGTCCACGTCCGCCGCAAGGCGGTCGCGTAGCGACTCTCGGTGTGGGGCTCGGGATCCCCCGCACACGTTCGACCTGGACGCGCCAGCGCGGCGGTGGACACAATCCGGCCCGGTGGGTGAGAAACTACCCGCCGTAGCACTGAGTGCAACCGCCTACGGCTCAGGTCTGTAACTAGCACATAGCCCTCCGTCGGAGCGCGTTGCCGTGCTTATCCCGCTGTCTGTATTCCGGAGATCTATGAGTGGCCGGTATCCAAGGGCCTCGTCAACGACCAACGTTGACGCCAGCGGCTCACAGCAACGAGGGACGGACCGCAGCATCCCGGTAGCCTGGCATCGACAGGCTGGCTGTTGGCCGACTTACAAGAGTTGACCGAGATGTCCCGTGCTTTCCTTACCTATAACTGGTGTTGCGTGGTCCTACCGGTCGCTTGACGTGGCGGTTCTGTCTGAAGTGCCGGTTGCTTCCGTTTGACATTCGCTTTGATCACGTTCGAGACCAATTCCTTGGGTTCCTGGTAGTAGTCCATTGCGATAATTCCAATGCGGCCAGGTGAGGATTTGGCAAGATAGTTATTGAGGCGCAGGTTCAATTTATTTGAGTAACCGCGTGCCGTCAATCCAACGGCACTGGAAAACGTAATATATAACTCATTTGGATCGCCGCATCTGGCTTTTTCTATGTGGTCGACAACATAGTTGAATTTGTTATCCTTTCCAGGCCTCCGATAGCGATCTTCGACATCGTAGAATGGAGGCGCCGGACTTCTGAAACACTGGTCTTCTGGCCAGTAAGAAAGATCGAATCCAACCTCTTGACTTCCTTCGAACCTGCGCAACAAGACGATCTTACCGCGAACGTCTCCCAACGTTGTTTTGGATGTGAGCGCAGGGCTGCTCGCCACAGAATTGCCGCCAGGAGGAGTAGCGGTGAAATTGTAGAATAGTGGTATATCCTCAATACACTCCCATGTTTTTTCGTTAAACGTGTCTTCAAACGAGCGAGTGTTTTTGCCGCGACTTGCAGTGCCCGCTAGGGGTAATCTGCAGAAAATCTGAGAAGGGGCAAACTTGCCGAGCGTATCATCGAAGCGACTCTCGTGATCCACTGACATCAAAATAGTTTCAGAAGGGTGTCGCCTAAGGAAGTTGAAACAAGTGGTCAGAATATTCACATAGCTTCTTTCGGTGCAAATAACGTCGTGGTGCACGCAAAGGTTATCCTGATAATGCGTAAACCTGATGTCAAGGAAACGTATCCCCGCATTTAACTGATCGGGCAGATCTAGATCCTGGGTCTTTCCAACCCCCAGTGCCCCATGAATGCAGCAAGAATTATGCGTCCCTGGAATACTCAGAGCCATCACTGAGGTATCATCGGGAACGGAAAGCATCCAAGAAGTGTGAGTAACGGGCTCGTCCATCATTCCATTCCTCATCGTCTCCCGCCGAGCACCCGACGCATGAATACCTGTCCTCGTAGTCAAATAGCGAACAATCAAGGTCGGACTGTCCGGCCAAGTCTAGCGCAGTGTCCGAGGCCTATGATCAACTACACCCTGGCACGGTGGTGGACGCTCACCGCTCCAGGTTAGCCCAATCCTTCCGCTCTTAGAGAGGGGCCGGAGGTGAGGTCCGCAATTGGAAGCTTCTTCATGAGGGGAATAATCGTTATGTACATCTTTGTAGCCGTCGGCGAGTGAAACACACAAGGATGATGTAACCCACACGGCCCCAGAATGAACGGACCAGCCCAAACGGCGCCGGCGGCTTCATCCTCAAAGACACTGCGAGCGCGACCACGGAATCAAGCTACGCAAGGGGATCGCCGAACTGACCGCTGCAAGTTCGAGCCGCGCCGAAGGTAGCCGATCTGGGCCAGACCGTTAGCCGGCTAGCGCAACTCAGCGTCCGCGAAGTGCGACGTAAGGCGCCGCGGCGGGAAACACCACCCGCAGCGATCAAACGGGAGTCCACGAGGGCGCCGATGTCACGCAACCACGCCTGGGTGATCTGGACGTGCAGCAGCGCCACCAACCTTAAGCATGTTTGCGGTGTCTCGCCTCGCAGCGACGGTGGTGTGCAGGTCCCGAATCAGCTTGGGCAACGCCGCGGCGACGGCGTCGTGGCGACATGCCTGTTGAGCGCCTAGTACGTCAGCGACCCGGCTGCGTAGGACATGGCATCGACCGTGATCACTGACAGGGCGCGGGGCCCCGCGGCCAGGAGCGCTGGACTGGACCTGGTCCCTGGGTGTAGAGCCACCGCAGATACTGGTGGGGCGGATCCTAATGAAGGGGCGTCCGGCCGGGCCGTGTGAAAGCCCAGCGAGAAGTTCGGGCTCCGCCCGCAAACTGACGACTCAAATACTGCGCCCGAGAGGGGCCGTGATCGGGCGCATGCTGGCATCGGGGTGAGCAACGATCGCTGTTGGTGGCCACGCTCTCAGGGTCTTTGACCGGTTGGGGATCTCATCCAGGATGGTGGACGGTTGCCGTGAGCCGTTGATTAAGGAGCCTGGCCCCATGACTTCAGACGACCACCTCGGCGGCCCCGTAAAACCGCTTTCCAGCGCTGGACTCGAGTTGGACGACGTGGTGCTGCAGCAAGCTGTTGTCACCCTGCGCCGCGCATCATCAACCGCGCAGCACCAGGGGACGTTGGAGTTTGCCTTATTCAGTGTGGCCGGCATGCTCGAGGCTGTGGCCCGCTCGGTAGTAGCCGGCGAGCGCATACCACCGGCAATCTTGGCGAGCGCCTTGAACATCGCTCGACATATCGCCGCCTACGGCGTCGACACCGCACATGGCGCGCCGACGTCGGGCACCGTGGGTGATGGTGAGCCGGCTGGTTCCACGCCGGAACGTTCGCATCCCCCGTCCCGATAGCGGCTTCCAAACAGCATGGCTTTTCTCACCGACCCGGCTGATCAGCCGCTCCGGGGCGTTGCGTGAGGCCGGGGTGTGCCCGTGGGTACAGCCGAAACGGTGATCGTCTAACCATGACCAGGAAGCCCATGCACCTTCCGGTGGCGTCCTACGGTCACGACGTCGCAGGCGGCGGCTCCCCAGCGCGGCTGACACATACCAGCGGATGCGATCACGTGCCACCGCAACCCGAGTGTTGCGGATGGTCAGCACCGCCACGACGCTGCCTGCAGCGAGTAGACCAACGCAAATCCAGATCGCTACCCGAAATGCGGGAGGAACCGCCCCGCGCCGGGTCGGTATGGGTGTCGCCGGTCAGACCGGCGATCACGGGAATGGCCGCACTCGCGGACCCGCCGCCCTGGCCACTGCATTATTCACCCAGACGCAACATCGGCGTGTGAGGCGGCAATGGCCTCAGCATCGTGGCCGTTCCGTCCACCGAGGTTACGGATTGCCCTATCAGCATTGAGACCGCCTGCTCCGCCTGCTTGGCCACGGTGGGCCGGTTAGCCTGTGTAGCCTGCTGGTGAGCACTGGTTTAACGGGTCGGAGCAGGGATACAGCCCGCGGAGCCGATGTAGTCAGCGGTGGTGAAGCCGTCTGCGCGCAGCGGTCTGGCCAGGGTCTGGGCTAGGGCAGCCGACGGTAGGCCCTAGTTGTTATGCAATGGCGGGTTGGAGTGTGAGACGTGGAAACCGTGCCTGGATGGCACCGCCTCGTCTGCGTGGATGGAGACCATCGCTGGTGGCAGCGCCTTGACAGGTACTGACCTCGCGACAGGACACCAGGAATTGAGATGGATACCTATACACCAGTACAAGAAATCGGCAATCTATTGCACGAGGTGGCCGAAGTTCACCACCGCGTCTTCCGCATTACCGATGGAGCCGACGACGATTGGGGTTCCTGGTATGCGGACTGGCTGATCAATCTTTCTGAACTGCCGACATTGCTCAAGGTGAAGCCGGTGCGCAGTGAGTTGATCTACATGCTTGTGGGGTTAGACAAGCAATACACCGCAGAGCACCCCGCCGAGCCGTGGGAGTCCTACTACGCCGCCCGGCTGGTCGACTATTTCCAACCATCCGCCGGTTGACAATAACGTCGAAGTCGCGGCCGTGACCGGGGGACAGATACGGCGTCTTCCGAACTTTCGTCTGCCCCCCATGCGGCCGTTCAGTCCCGCCGGCGACATCCTCACCGATGACAAGCCCGGCCAGCCTAATAGCCCAGCCCATTGCACCGTTCTCCGGCATTGGCCCTGCCTCAGGGTAGTGCAATGGTGCTGCCGTCAGGCAGATGTCGTAGCGTGCCCTATGGAGATCCGCCCCTCCAGCTTGGTCGGACGGCATCGGCTACACGGTGGCACGGGGATACTGACCGGGCGCAAGGCCGGTCGCGCTTTGCCCTTCGCTGCCGGCTGGGCCGACCAGCTCGACGCTCCACGCCTCTGGCGTGGTGAACGTCATCCGATACAGCGGGACGAGGCGCATTGTCTTAGCTGGCCGCGAGTCCGGCCACGGTTGCGGGCAGTCCGTCCCACGACCCGATAGGCGACAGCGCGCCACGCTCACCCACAGCCCAGCCCCACATGTGCGCCGAGTCGGCGTCGACTGCGTACAAAAACCGGTTGTTGCTGCTTAGAGCCAGATCCCGAAGACCGGCTGCCCGCCCACGGCTAGCCCGGCCGTGGCTTGGTCCAGCGTGATGCTGCCGTCGGCGCCGATTGAATAGCGGGATACGGCCCCGTCGGCGAAATTGGTGGTGAACACGTAACGATCATCTTTGGTGGCCACCGCCCAGCAGATCTCGCTTCGGCCGTTGCCCACCGAGCGCGACACCGGGGCCAGACCCCGCTCGCTGAGCAGGTACGACGACGCGGCGGCCTTGCCTTTTTGCGCACCAAACGCCTCGGTGACGATAAGTGCGCCGCGGTGAGTAAAGCAAAGCCGTACGATGTTGCCCGGCCGCTGAGCCGGAATCCGGTCAGGGACGGATCGCCGGTGTTGAGCACGTAGATCAGGCCCTCATGTTCGGCGACGCTCATCGGCGCGCTGCCGGTTGCCACCGTCTGGGCAAGCGACAATCCCTCGTCGTCGACGGCGAAGATGCTCATGTCGCCACTGAAGGTGTTGGTCACCAGCAGGTACTGCCCCATGCCGGCGAGCAGCACCATCCCTTCGAGGTCAGGTGCGGAGTTCCGTCGCCGACCCCGCCGGTCTCCCAGGCACCGCAGGCCGTCAGCGTTCCGTCGCTGGCGCGTTTGAAGACCAGCAGCCGATTGCGCCCAGACTCATTGGTCTGCGTGTACACATATCCCGAGCTCGGGTCCATGGTTTGGTTTTGCATCTCATCCCTCCAACCACCCGTTGTCCTTGTACTGTCTGGCCACCACGCGATCCGTTAAAAACAACGGCCGCTCCCGCTGACCCGGAGTGCGCAAGTTCGGGGATGAATGCGGCTGCGGCCGGATTGAAACAGTTCCACTCGGTAAGTGTGATCAACACAGTTGTTGATCAACGCCAGGCAAAAGTCGTTTCCCACAGGCCCCCGTGGGCACAACGCTTACACAGCAGCACGCGAATTGACCAAGTCGCATAGCGCGGAAAAGGTTCGCCAGCTGGTATCTGCTCGCCGTGGTGCCGGCCCGAGGCCGCAGCGGCCAGGATTTCGGCGGATCGTAGTTGCCCCAGGCGGTGTCCGAGCCGAGGAGTTCACCCTGGAGGCGGCGGTGCCCCCAAGACGGATTCTCCTGTGCCAGGCGCAGCGCCAGGTCGCGCAGTTCGTCGCTGACCGGTGGGCGGCGCAGCCAGCCGAACACCGCGCAACAGATCAGGTACAGCAGCCGGAACAACACGGTCCGTGATCATTTCATGATCGATAGAGCTGTCGAAGGACGAGATCAGCTCACGACTGGCGGCCTTGGCGCCGCACACGGGGCAGAACAATGTCACATGGCGCCACACGCGGCTGGACCCATTAGCTCTGTCTGGGAGTTGGTCTCGCTGGTCTCTATGGCGCGAAACTGACCCAGATCGCCCCTGAGGGGCACAGCTCGACTGCCGCTTGGACATCGGCCTGGTGCTCGGTATCGGGCTGGGTGTCGAGCACGATCACCGTCCCGTCGTGTTGGCTTTGGTCAAACACCGCAGGTGCCCGCAGCGCGCAGTGCCCGGCGCCAATGCAGACCGTGGGGTCGACGTGAATGTTCATCGCGGAAGCCTCAGATCGTCCCAGCGCACCGGCAGGGCGTGGACTCCGAAGATGAGCATGTCGCTGCGCAGCGGGACGTCTTGTGACGGTATCGCCAGGCGCAGGCCGGGCAGTCGCTGGAGCAGCTGGGTGAAACCGACGGTCATTTCCACCCGGGCGAGCTGTTGGCCCAGGCACTGGTGCACGCCGTGGCCAAAGGCCAGATGCGGCCGGCGTGGTCGGGTCAGGTCCAGGCATCCAGGATTGCTCCAGTGCTGGGGATCGCGGTTGGTCTCCGGCACGGAGATCAGCACTGTCGCACCCGCGGGGATCTCGTGGCCACTGATCGTCACCGGCTCGAGCGCCACGCGGGTAAGACCGATGTGCACAATAGACAGGTAGCGCAGCAGTTCTTCGACCGCGCCATTGATCAGCGAGGGGTCGGCCCGCAAGGTGTGGAGCTGGTCGGGGTGCTCCAACAGCGCAAAGATGCCAAGAGCGAGCATATTGGCGGTGGTCTCGTGCCCGGCAATCAGCAGCAAGTTGGCGATGCTGACCAGCTCGTCGTCGGTCAGCGCGGGCTCGGCGTCGCTGTGGACAAGCTCGGATAGCAGGTCATCACCAGGCTCGGAGCGCTTGTGGGCGACCAGGTGCTGCATGAATTGCCGTAGTTGTTGGCGCAGGCGAAGGAAATCCTCGATCGGCGTATCTAGGCGCAGAATCATCGCGCTGCGGTGCTGGAACTCGCGGCGCGCGGTGTAGGGCACGCCGAGCAGCTCACAGATCACCAGCGAGGGAACCGGCAGCGCGAATGCTGACACCAGGTCAGCCGAGGTGCCGGTGGCCAGCATCGCATCGATGTGCTCGGTCACGATCTCCGCGATGCGCGGAGTGAGCTGGCGCATCCGCCGCACCGTGAACGCCCCCGTAACCAGTTTGCGGTAGCGGCTGTGCTCGGGAGGATCCATCGAGATAAACGAGCCGGCCCGCAAGCGCTCATCGAGCAGCTGCTTGCGCAGCTCATCGGAGACGTCGCTCAACAGTGACCCGTGGCGCAACCGGTCGGCGCTAAAGCGCGGATCCGACAGCACCGCCCGCGCCTGATCGAATCCAGTGACCACCCAGGCGGTGCGGCCATTGCGCAGCATCACCGGGCTCACCGCCGACTGCGCTCGCATCCGGTCAAGCGCCTCAGGCGGATCAAACGGGCAGCGGCCGCGCTGCAAGAGCTGCGGCGGCAGCGGCAGCTGCAACACCGCGTCATCCCGCATGGGAGACAGGGCGGACTTCTCGGCGGTCGGCATACGGGAGCTGGCCATCAACGGTCCTGATTTCCGACCCGCCCGACAGGGCGAGCCACCTCGGCGGCGGATACCATCCCACCGTAAACCCGCGCTTACCTCAAGCAACGCAGAATAATGTGCAAGTTCGCACAGTAGGGGAATTCGTCTACCGCGGCTCCCTGTCACGGCGCGACGCAACGTCCCCGCCTGGCCCAGTAAGGATGGCTATGTCCGAACTGCGCCGGAATACCTGCACTCCAAGACCCCGCCGGATGTGATCGTCACTGACACGCTGCGCCCACCGATACAGGATCCGACGCTAAGTGAGCCGCTAGGGCCACCCTCACCGGCTGCCCCGCCGCTGGTGGCGTCTCCCTTCCGGGACCGTTATTGATCTACTACCACGCAACTACTGCGGGATCTTCGAGATTCTTCTGGCTACTACGAAAATCAACAATTCGCGTCACTCTTGCCGACACAGCTGTAAGTGAATGGCTCAGACCCAATGACTTTAACCTTTACTGATGCTGTCAAGCAGAGCGGCGCTACTCAGGATCGCAAGTACGGAGCCGACAACCGCCGTAGCACGCCGACCCAGCCGTTGACGTTGGAGAGACGTGCACGTTGTTTCAGCATGGCGTGATCAAATGACGACCAGATTTCCTCCTCATCGTGCGGAACTGGCCAGCCCACGGGGTTTGGTGGCTACGTAAGTGAGAGCGTCGCAAGGACCTCAAGAGGTCCACGTCTGTCCGATGCGTTTGGTCAAGTATTTCGGCACCGGTTAGTTGCTAGGAAGTCTGACCTTATTTGCTGCGGCGTGGGCGGCGTCGAGTGTTTGGGCTAGTAGGACGGCGATGGTCATTGGGCCGACGCCGCCGGGGACGGGTGTGATGAGGCTTGCGCGGGTGCTTGCTGTGTCGTAGTCGACATCGCCGATGTTGCCCGGGTTGTAGCCCGCATCGATGACGACGGCACCAGGCTTGATCCACTCGCCGCGGATGAGTTCGGGTCGGCCGACGGCGGCGATGAGGATGTCGGCTCGGGCGACCACGTCCGGCAGATCGGTGGTTTTGGAGTGGCAGTAGGTCAACGTGGTATCGCGGGCGAGTAGCAACATGCCGAGCGGTTTGCCCAGGATGGGGCTGCGCCCGACGACCACGGTGTGGCGCCCAGCGAGCGGGACGTTGTAGGTGTCGAGTAGATGCATGATGCCGGCGGGAGTGCAGGAGGCGAAGCCGGGCTGGCCGAAGGCCATCGCGGCGAAAGATGCCGAGGTGACGCCGTCGACGTCCTTGGCGGGGGTGATCGCCTCGAAGACGCGCCGTTGATCAATGGATGCCGGCAGTGGGTGCTGGACCAGGATGCCGTCGACGACAGGGTCAGTGGATAGCTGCTGGACGCGGTCGACGACCTGCGCTGTGGTGGCCTCGGAGGCAAGGTCGTGGCGCTGCGAGGCCAGGCCAGCCCTTCGGCATCGATGGGTCTTCATGCGCACATAAGTGTGCGAGGCGGGGTTGTCTCCGACGAGCACGGTGGCCAAGGTGGCCTTGCGTCCGTGTGCGCGCTCGAACTCGGCGGCTCGCCGACCGGTGTCACGGAGTAACTCGTTGGCGACGGCGGTGCCGTCCATCACAGTCGCGCTCATGGCAACTCCCTCTGTCGGGAGCACCCAGGCGGTCGACGCTCCGAAGCTGCGCTCCCCGGTGGTAGCCCACCTACGCCAGTCGCGACGGGCACCACTCTAACCGGCACGCCAGACGGCGACTAGCCCAGCCGGGGCCAAGTCAGGTGATCACACCAACTCGAAGATTCATCGAAGCGAGACCCATGCGCACACTGCCCTCCACGTCTCGTCCGGGACCTATGGGGCAAGGTCTGCCCTCTGTCGTGCAACGATCGAAGATCGACGATTGCCGAACGACGGCTAGCTGCTGTCCTCTGGAGAGCAGTGGTCACTTAGGTCGTACGGCTGGGAGCGGGGCCAAATGATCCTGCAACTCGGCATGGCGAAATTGGTAAGCCGGTCCGACCACCCGCAGCAACCCAAGCCGGTGGGCGTCGTCGAGAAAGGTCATCAACCGCCACGGGAAGCGACGGCGTATCGCCAGCCACCCTGACGCGGCAAGGAAAGCAGGCCACGCCTGGCTTACCAGACCAAACGCCAACCCGAAGGCCAGCCCGCCTGCCGGCCCGAACACCAAGCCGAACGCCAACCCGAATGCCGGCCCCACGACCAACACGCATGCAAGGCCAATTGGAAATCCGAACGCCAGCCCGAAGGCCAATCCAGCCGCACCAGTGACAAGAACTGTGAGTCGTCTGTCTCCGTGCTGACTTTCAGCGGGAGAACTTATTCCCGGTGCAACGCTCCGGCTGGCTCCGAAGTTGATCAGTCCGAATGTTAGCCCGCCCGCTGGTCCGAAAGCCAATCCGAATGCCAATCCGTATACCAGCCCGCCCAGCGGCCCGGACTTCAACAAGCCCACCAGGCTTAACGGCAGCCCAAACGCCAACCCGAACGCGAGCCCAAATCCCAACGCGAACCGTAGACTGCGCAGTACCTCGGGTACTCGTCCTCGTAACCGCAGGTCAGTGCGCGCCGGTTCACCAGTCAGCCTGAACGCCAGTCCAACCGCTAGCCCAGATAGCCCGATTAGCAGCCCTCCAGGCAAGTTTTCCTCTATTTCGAACGACAGTCCGAACGCCAATCCACTTGCCAGCGCGAACGCCAGACTGCGCTCCAGGTCACGGACTCGTCCCCCTGGCCGCAGTTCAGTGTGCATCGGTTCAGCAGTTAGCCTGAGCGCCAGTGCAACCGCCAGTCCGACTACGAGCCCAACCACCAGCCCGAAAGTCAGTCCGCCCACCAGCCCTCCCGCCACTCCGTACACCACTTCACTCACCAGCCGGGTCGTTTGCCTGCCCGCTAGTCCGAATGCCAGACCGACAATTGATCCAACTGCCAGTTTTGCTGCGAGTGCGCTGCTGACGGTGGGGAAATTATGACGGGCGAGATGCCACCACAACCAGTCCCTGGTCTCAGCGGCCCGAAGTTCAAGAGCAAGGGTAGTGAGCCATTTTCGCACATCGTGAGGCCTATACCTGTGGCGTGGTCGCAGCGGCAGGTCAGTTCTCACGCTTGGATGACAGTGTGCTGCCGGTGGTCGACTGGCCAAGACGGCGGGAATGAGCTGATCGAGCAGGTGCGCTTTCAGAGTAAGGCGTGTGGATCGATCGGGGTGAGCCTTTTCGATCAACGGGGTGGGGTCTCGGTGGCCATCGACGTACACGGTGCGAACCAGCCATAACCCGAGTGGGCTCGCCGTGACAGCCGCAAGGTCCGCCGCCTCACCCGTCTCCAGCTGGCTCAGCACGGTTGACCACGTCGTACCAGGGTCGGGAGGAAGAAGTTTACGAAGGTAGCTGACAGCCTCGATACGGGTCAGGGCCAGTGGGGCGATGACAGCGGCCGCGGTCAGCACATCCCCCGCATCAGTCACTGCCTCGGCGAATTCCGCGCGGCGGCTAGTCAGGATCAGCCCACCGCCCCCCGGAAGCACAGCGTCATTAAGCGCGGTAACAATGTCCGCTCGCAGCGTGACAGGCAATTCGTCAAGGCCGTCAAGAATCGGCAGAATTTTCCCTCGCTCCACCAAGGCTCGCGCAGTATCCTCTCCGAAACCCCGCAGCGCTGGATAATCGCGCTCCAGCCGAGCGGCGAGCCAGTCCTGTAGTCGTGGCTGCTTCCGTGGATCCCAACCGACCAGAGAGAACAACACAGGCACCGGTTCACCGCGCCGGGGATGGGCCAGCAGCTCCAATAACAGCTGTACCGCCAACGTGGTTTTTCCAGTCCCGGCCCCACCAGTAATCACCAAACGGCGGCGATCCAACCCACGAAACGCCGCCACAACCTCACTGATACGCTCGGAACTGACCGTGAAAGACAATCCGGCCGTAGCGATCACCTCAGGATGATCCATCACCGGAGTACCCGACATGGTCGGCGACAGCCGCCAGCGCACCGGCATTGGCTCCGCATTGCCCAGCGAACGAGCCAGAGCCTCCCGTGCCCACTGCTCGGCCACCATCTCAGCCAACGTGGCCGCAGATCGTCCGGCCTGATCAGCAGTTACCGGCATCCCTGCTGCACCACGCTGCCGGCGTATCCATCCCCCCAACCCCACAGCAGCGACGGCAACCGCGAGCAAGAAACCTAACACCGACGCCCGGGGATCTGCGTCCACAGCGCCATGGCGGTACCAGATCAACATCAACCACGCTGCACCGCCCACTAATGCCAGCATGCATAGTGCCGCAGCCCACGCGGTCCAGCGCCGATCACGGCGAGCCAGCATCAATCCACTCTCCCGCTACCGCTTGCCAATATGGGCCAAACCGACATCCGAGCTACCTCATCGGACAACTCGACGAGTATCTGCCAGCGCCGAGCATCCTGATCATCCAAACCCACAAGCAGACAGGTGGCTCCGGCAGGCCTCCGCTCCGGCACGGCCCGCCGCTGAACACCAGTGCTAAGGCCACTCGAAGCACAGGTCTCACGTCTCGTCGCCAGCTCATGTCTTGCTCCGCGTCGAGTGCTACCAACCTGGCGTCGAAGGAGGCGGCTGGTGTTGTGCGCAGCTAGCTGTCGGTAGAGCGCTGGCTATGGTGCGGATGGCCGTCATAGGCCCGGCGGTTGGCGGGACCGTCTAGCCGATCATGAGTCACGGCATTTTCCCGGCTGCCCGGTTATCGGACCGTTTGAATCCAGTCCTGGTAGTGCGTGGGTGCCAGGTGTGCGTCCGGGCCTGCGGTGAGCACGTCACCGGTGACGGCCGCGAACATGCCGGCCTTGTCGTCGGTGATCACGGTCCGGTTGTCCTGCTGTGCTGCCAGAGTGATCCTGCCGAGTTCGTCGAGGGCAAAGACGTCCGGGCCGGCAACGTTGCGGATACCGCACAGCGGCGCGCCGGTGGCGACGTCGACGACCGCGTCGACGACATCGGCGGCAGCGATGGGCTGAAGGCGGGTAGAGGGCAGGCGAACGGTGGTGTCGTCAGAGGTCCAGGACAACACCGCGTTGACGAATTCGAAGAACTGGGTGGCGCGCACGATGGAGTACGGCGTGGGTCCCTGGCGCAGCAGGTCCTCCTGCAGGGTCTTGGCACGGTAGTAGTCCAGCTGGGGCACCTGGTCGACACCGACGATCGACAGGATCACCTGGTGCCCGACACCCGCACGTTGTCCCGCGGCCAGCACGTTGGTCATGGAGGCGCGGAAAAAGCCCAGGGATGCCTCGTCGAATGTCGGCGAGTTCGCCAGGTTCGCCACGACCTCGGCGCCCTCCAGGGCGTGGTCCAGGCCCTTGCCCGTGATCAGGTCGACGCCGGTGGACAGCGCCGCAGCCACGGCCTGGTGCCCGGCTGCGGTCAGCTTCTGGACCACCTGCGAGCCAATCAGTCCGGTACCGCCGATGACGGTGAGCTTCATGGATCTCATCTTTCCTCTACCCGGCGGGTCAATCCCAGGAGAATCCGCCAGATCCAACACACGCCCCTACGACATTGCAAATCGTCGTGCGCGATCTAGGTATTGGGCCGTTGGGTTGGTCAGGACAGCTCCGGTGGTGCGCCTGGCTTGCTGACCTGTCGGGTGTAGCGGGATTAGTTGGTGGTGGCGCAGGCGTCGGAGGTGGTGCTGGTGTTGGGTTAATTCGTCGATGGAGCAGTGTTTGTGACTTAAGTGGTTTGTGGGGAGCCGGTGCTTGCTGGGGTTGGGTGATGATCTGGGGTGCTGAGGCGACCAGGGGTGGGGTGAAGGGGGTGGGTAGATGTGGTGCGAGGGTCAGTTGTGGTGTCGCAGGGACGGGTGCGGGAATGGCACAGTCAACGGAACAACTGGTGCGCAAGCTGCGCAATCTTTCCTGGACGACGCGGCGATCGCCGAGGTCATGAACTACCTCAACCGCACCTATGGGCCGAGGCTCGTCAGGAAAATAGTCAAACACCTGCCCCATCCCCGATGTCGTCAAGACCCTGGGCCACAACCAGGGACAACACCAAGCCCCACCGAGCTCCAGCAACGTGGTTGAGCCCATCCAGGAGGGGCCCCCCGCTCGGATCCAGGCGAACGAACATTGCCCTACACAGCAGCCGCGAAAGAAGCTTCAATCCGGCCATCGTGTCCAAGTGCCTCACCGCACGGCATCGATTGGCCGTCGATAACGTGCGCTTGGAGACGCCGCAGCCGCCTGGGCCGGGGCGCGAAGAACATCGGAAAGAATGCAGCGCTAGCCCCACCGATACGTGAATTGTCCAGGTCGACCGGCCCGCGTCGGCTGGATGCGGTTCGTTATCAGGGATCCTCGAAGCCGCCGCCGGCGTCGCTACACTACGGCGATATGGCCGATGTGCTCTTTGACGCCGTCGAGCGAGCACAGCTCAGCGACCTGTTCGACGAGCTCGGTCCCGAGGCACCAACTCTCCTCGAGCCGTGGACGACCCGCGATCTCGCGGCGCACCTCGTCCTCCGCGAGCGCGACTACCTCGCTGGTCCCGGGCTTGTGCTGCCTGGTGCTTGGGGCCGCTTCGCTGAACGACGAAGAAGAGCGCTCGCGCTGAGGGACTTTGCAGGGCTCGTTGCGACGATTCGATCGGGACCGCCGCCAGGCTTGTTCCGCATCGGATGGGTACGCCGGTTTGCGAACCTTAACGAATTCTTCGTCCACCACGAGGACGTACGCAGAGCCGACGGTCGTGGTCCTCGAACGAACGAACCTGCACTGGACGAGGCCCTGTGGCGCAACGTCAGTCTGGCGCCCTGGTTTCTCGCGCGGCGACTGCACGGCGCAGGTCTGGAGCTTCAGTGGGCGGGGACTGCTAAGACCGTTCGAGCACGGCTGGGGGAACCTACTGCCCGCATCGCCGGATCTCCAGGCGAAGTGCTGCTCTACCTCTTCGGTCGGCAGGTCGCGGCACAGGTCGAGGTGAGTGGGCCGGATGCGGCGGTGGAAGCCGTGCGACGCGCGCGGTTCGGCATGTAACAGGAGCTGATCGAGGAGTATCGGGCGCGGGTGGCGCGACTCTGGTGGCCTGGTCAGCCTCTTCGAGTTCTCGCTCGCCGCCTGGGAGTCCGGGCCGGACCTGCATCTGCATGCCGCGTCAACTGCACGCGCCGCGAGGCGTTGCTGATATCGAGTTGCGCGAAGTTGGACGGGGCCACGGACTCGAAGCTGCTCACAAGAGCCCGGCCGCCCAACCCGGTACCGATCCTGGAATCGAGTTACAGGCAAGCTGCTCAGCTCCAAGGCACAGGTTGTTTCGTCGGTCCGCTCCCGGACGGCCAAGGACTCCCGAGGCAATCTGTTTGGCCTGGCCGGCGGTGTGGCCGAATGTCTTGATCAGTTCGTAGTTCTGACCGGTTTGTAGGCAGTGCTATAGCTGACGAGCATGCGCCTTAAACAGGTGCGTCGCGCGGCGCAGTGGGGTTTTGCGGGGCTGGTAGTGGGCTCGGGCTTCGGGTGCGTTGGTCATGACCATGAACGCTCAGGCGTAGCGGCGATGCGGTCGTTTTCGATCCGGCGGTGGTGATGACGTGGCTGGCTCCGGAAGCGCGGGTGATGCGGGCTGAGCCGGCGTAGACCTGAGTGCCCGGACGTCGGCGAAGCGGAGCGGTCGTCGCCGACTTCGGTAAGGATGCAGGCTCAGGTGACCTCGGCCAGGCCGGGAAACTGGTGATCACCGCGCAGTCGGGATGTTGCTGGAAATGCGTGCAGATCGCCTCGGCGAGCTGATCTAAACCGTCGAAGGCAGCATTGAACGCGGCAAGGAAAACGAACGTCTGGGTGCTCATCACCTGCTCGATCAGCACCGGTTGGGCGCAGTTGCTGACGGCGCAGCGCCGGTGCGAGGCATGTACGGTAAGAGTCCTTGGCTTTAGTCGGGTAGCATGCGGACGATTGGTGGGCCTGCAGGCCGTGTCGGACACGCTGCTTGGTCTGGTATCAGAGCTAGGGTTGCGATTCGGAATCCGGTGCGCCAGATCGCTCTTGTGTCGGGGTGGTTGCTCGCGCGGTTCTTCAGTCTTGATGGGAGCACCGTTTTACTTAACGAGCACAAGGGCAGCGCCGCTGCCCATGGCCTCTGGGGTCCGTCGATCAGGACCGGTGGCTCCGCACCCATATCGGCGAGAGTTTGAATTTGATCCGCTGAAGCCAGCAGTAGTCGCGCACCCGACTCGGCGGCGGCTGTCAGAATGTCATGGGCGAAGAGTAATGGATTAACTGGTAGTGGCACCGCTCCATATTTGATGGTGCCGGCGAATGCCTCGGCGAAGCCGGAACCGTCCGGCAGCATGATGAGCACCCGTTCTCCGGGGCGAATAGCGAGTTTAGCCAGCACGGCGGCAACTGCGGCCGTCTTTTCGGCTGATCTGGGATTACTCATCGAATTAGTCGCCAGACTTCGTGGGCGGTGTTTCCGCGCGCGAATCTGACATGTCTCCTTTTGGGGTTGTGGGGCCGGCCATATTAGCTGGCTATACGGCCAGTTGTCAACGAAACATGACGAACGGTATTTTTCCGCTGCATATGCACGTGCGCGGCTTTTTTGGTGTTCGTGGCAACGCAGTCAAGGCTCGCTGGTGATTCTTTGAGTCGTTGTTAGAGGAAGTCAAAGAGGTTTGCGCGGCTGCGGGGTATCTGGGGATGGGGCGTTGAGGGTGCGTGGCCGGTCAAGGCGTAGTCGCGCAGAGGCAACGCGGCGGCCCGTCGGCGATACCGCCCATCGACCGCCTTCGCATCGGCGCCTGGTCCGCTGCCCAGTGCGCCGCCCACGTCGCCGGCGCTCTTCCTGCCCGCAACGCGCTGTTTTGAAGACCATCCCGGGCTGGACATGGAAAACCGATCGCGACGAACGCCGCAACCACAGCCACCGCCGAGTGATGGCCAACGGCAGCAGCAAAAGCACACGCTGATCAGGTCAAACCCCTAGCCAAACAGCCGCCGACCCAGCCACGCCACTCGCACTGGAGACTTGTTGTTGTGGACGGTAATGGCACCGAGTACACAATGGGCACGGTCGGCCTGAACGTCGGCGGGCAAAATTTTGGCCTTGCCGAAGTTTGTGAAGCACGCGGCTGACGGCTCGGCGCACGGTGTCGCGCAGGGATGCGTCGAGGGAACTGAATGGTTCGTCGAGGAGGATGACCTTGGAGCGGATGGCGAGGGCCCGGACAAGTGCGACTCGTTGCTGTTGATTGCTGGGCAGTTGGTGGGAATAGCGCCGTTCAAGGCCGCGGGCGACGAGGTCGACGAGATGCTGCACGGTGTGCCGGTCTCACCGCAGCATCCCGAAGCCGATATTCCGTTTCACGGTGAGGTGGGGGAACAGCGCGCCTTCCTGGGGTACGTAGCCCACGTCGCGGTGTTGAGTGCGGACCGTGCGATGTCCGTCGTCGACCACTTGCCCACCGATTGTTACGGTCCCGGCGTGCCGGCGCCAGGCTACGGGTATGGCATTCCCGGTCGAACCAGAGCCCGAGAAAGGTGCCGGGTACTGCGGCGAGGGCGATGATGACCAGCCGTAGAGGGCGGCGGTTCCGTAAGCGACCTCGCTTTGGTAGGCCCAGAACTGGGTGGCCAGGGTCTGCACGCCGAGGGGGGCGAGCACGAGAGTGGGCGTGAGTTCCGTATGTTTTCGACTTGCCCCGATACGATTAACAACGGTTGCGATGCGCAGACGGGCGGGAACCTCACCTCGCTGGCGTCTACCACTTTCTTCCACGCCCGGACCTGTAATCATCCGAAGCTCGAGGCCCGTTCGAGGCACAACCAGTTGATCAAGAAGCTTGGAAACTTTGCAATGATGCTGCAGTTGACCGATATTGACCCTGACTTGTGACCCGCGTGTGGTACGACGGCGGGCTTGGCTTCCGCCCCTGTGCGGTCCGGACTGGATCTCCACCTGGCGTGACGCGGTGCTCGACCCTTGTCGTCAGGCCGGGAAGACTCATTGCGGGTGGAGGCCTGCGGGCGCGCGCTAGGGGACCGCTGGGTGCGGTGTTGAAGGGGATCAGTTCCGTGCTGTCCATGGTGTACTGCCCGGATTGTGTTGTCTCGGGGATGCGACAGGCGTTCCACGCCGAGTTGGACGAGTTGATCAGCGGTCTGGTCAAGCTCGCTCGGCGGGTCGGGCGGATGATGACCGGCGCCTCCACGGCGCTGTGGCATGCCGACTTTCGTCTCGCCGAGTCGATCACCTGCGGCCAGAGCAAGGTCACCACGGCGCTGTGTGATGACATCGAGCGGCGCTGTGTTCGGTTGCTGGTCCTCCAGGCACCGGTCGCCACCGATTTGCGGGTTGTGGTCGCGGTTCTGGGTGCGGTGAGCGATGTGGTGCGGATGGGCAAGTTGGGCGGGCACATCGCCACGGGTATCCCATCGTGTCGGCGTCGACGCGACAGATACCCCGTCCCTCGGTGACCCTGTGGGTGCCGAATAGGGATCCAGTCATCGACAAGCTCGTTCTGAGGTGCCCATATAACCCGATCGCCATAGACCACCACGTCGCATCCACGATCAGCGGACGCCGACGTTCGGCACCCAGAAGGGCCGCCCGAGCACGCCGGCCCGGGCCCGGACGCCTTAAGCCCAGCGGGACCACGGTGGGCTTCTCCGCTTGACAAAACTACCATACAGTAGAAAGTTCCTACCCTAAGGTAGGAACATCGCTCCGGGAGGTGGGCGCAGTGGCTGGCAAGGGCCTGACCGATCTCGCCTATCTAGCGAAGTTCCGTGAGGTCCAGCAGGCGGCCTACGCGGTGGCCGACGAGCCGCTGTTCGCGCCGCTGGGTGAGTTGCTTGAAGCCAGTCAACGAAGCGGTGAATTCGGCGAGTTCGCTTTCGCGGCATGGCGCGGGTACTGCCACCGGCTATCGACTCGACTGCGCCGCAGATCCTGGTCTTCCCCGACTTCAATCCCGACGCCTACGGCTATGAGCTGGTCACCCTGCTCGACGTGGCAACCCGCAAGCAGCTGTCATCGCCGACCTGAGTGCGCCGGCGCGCCCGGCGGTGATGTGGTGATGAATCGCCAGAACCCTCGGAAAGAAATTGAAGATGATTCTTATCACCGTGACCGTGGTCCTCATCGCGCTGTTTCTGATAATCGTGGGGTGTTTTCTCTTTGCGATCGCGATTCTGCTCGGCAATATTGCCGACAATCTCGATGATTGCTTGGATAACACGAAGAAGATTGTCGAGCACGCTGAGGTCGTTTTGTCTGGACTCGGCCGAATCAACCAAACTTCTGGGCTGGTGGTAAAGGCGCTACCGGCACTGATCGAGGTTGCTGAGAATGTGCCGAAAGATCGGTTCGCTATGCGGCCAACCCCGCGATCGACTGTCGATCAATCACGGCGACGTGATGAGTCTGGCGGTGGATATCCGCACCGTCGATGACCTGACTAGCTTTCTTGTCGTCCTTGACCATGCGTTCGTTGCCGAGTCGAGCGCTCGAACGGGGATCCTATTACCACTGCGCAGACGGGCCTCGCCGTATCCGCGTGGCGCGGATGCGCTGTTTCGGCTCATGCAAATGTGGTTAGCGAGGGCATCCAGGTACTGGTCGTGTTGTTGAGCAACATGGCGATACTTATTTGCAACAAGCCCTGGCAGATCTATCCGATCGGCGTGTTGTTCGGGCTGCATTTCGACACCGCCACCGAAGTTGGTCTGCTGGTGCTGGCCCGGTGGAGCGGCCGCGTTTAACCTGCCTCGGCTTTGGCATCGTCGTGCTGTTCGTCGTCGCCTGGCTCATCGCGCTGGCCGTCTGGCGGTTCGGCCGGATCGAAGAGAAATGATCTGCCAGACTAGCCCTAAACCTCGCAACCGCAGACCAACAAAACCGAACCACCGGCCTGACGCTAACGATGGCCAAAAGTACCCGTCACAGGGCTAACCAGCAACCATGGTGGCCCTCAAAACCCCACCACTGATGGACATAGAGACACAAAATGCGGCGCATAGAATCGCCGCACCGATTAAGACCCGCCCGGTGCCAGTGAAGCGGGCTAATCCGACGACCCCGGTGGTTCTCTCCGTGGCCGTCGGGTCATGGCATCCCACAGAAAACAATTCCTGTTTCCCAAACAGTTATTTTGAAGGTGGCGGCAGCTCCGGTAGGTATGTCGGAGCCGGTGTTATTGCTTTCGGTGCAACTAAGCCTTTTGCGGGTACCCAGCTCCGCGGTAACTCCGACTAATTCGCTGTTCAACCTTTGCCGTTCCGAGCGCACTGATGCGCTACCGCATGCGCGGACAGCTCTGTGGACCCCTGACCCCTACCCAGCTCTCCGCCCTAGGGCTGAACACATTCGCTCCAGAGCGTACAGACTGGACACCGACACGACTGGGGCAGGGTCGTGGAGGAAGGCTGGCCAGATCTGAGATGCTGTCAGGGCTGGACATCCCGACGGTGGCATGCGTCACCGCAAAAGCCAACGGGGAAACCTAAGAAGTCAGTATTGGGGGAGGGCTAACGGTGGTGACTGTTCGTTTCTTGTCGGATTGGTCACAACAACAAGACGGTAATATTCGAGCTGGCGAACTGTTGCACATTGAATACGATCCCCAGCGGTTGCCGCACTGCCGGTCGTATCGCTATGGCCAGCCTTCTTGGAGTATCGTCGCCTACCTTCGTTTTCATCCCGGCGGCCAGGAGCGATCCGGACGCGTGGCGCCCGTGTCGCAGCCGTGGGAAGTTGCAGTACCGAATGATGCCGAAGAGATCGAGATATGGTTCAGTAACACAGACCAAACAGGATGCACTGCCTGGGACAGCCGTTACGGGCAGAACTACTGGCTAGAAGTCGGCTCCGAGTAATACACCGCCTGCGGCCGGTCAATGACCGTTTGCCACTCAAATGATCAACTGAAGACAGTCTCCTGATTGCCTAAGAAGCGGTTGAGCACGGTGTGACGGTGCTGTGCGGGGACAGCCGCCGGATCGGCTGATTGGTGGGGTATTCATGCTTGCTGTGTGCTGCTGCCAAGACCTGTGCTCTAAGCTGCTGGGTGCGCCAACTCTTTTGGGCAGGTGGCGGTGACTACTGAATAGGTCGATTGCCGGCCGTCGGTCGGGACGACAAATGCCACCGAGCGAATCTGTTGCATAGGCGGCTATTTTAGCAAGGAGGCTAAGATGGCACACTCCGGCGGATCCTGTTGTCGAGTATTAGGGGATAAATCGTAGCGTCGAGGACTCGCCGCGCTCAAGAGTGTCGACATGCTCCTGAAGGTTTAATCTGTCGCTCAACGTAAAACCGTCATTCAACCGCTCAATGAGCTTCCCCTCTGCCGCCTTGATCTTGGCTGCCAGCTCAAGTACGGTTCGAACCCTCTCGGCGTCTACCACGACAACACCCTCATTGTCGGCCAGGATCACGTCGCCAGGGTTGACCAAGACTCCACCGCAAGTCACTGATATCTGTAGCTCACCAAGCTCGGACGCCGTGCCCGCAAGTGGTGTGACGAATCGGCTGTAGATAGGTAGTTCACACCTCGTCACGTAGGTCATGTCTCGGTAGCCTGCGTCAACAATGATACCGCCAAGATCTCGCACCAGGGCGCCTCGGGCAAACAACTCACCGGCCAAAGCAATCTGCGCCGCCCCGCCATCAACCACGATCACATCCCCTGGAGAAGCCAACTCAACCGCTCTCAGCACCGCTAGGAAGTCGTTTCTGCAACGAACAGTGAATGCCGGACCTAAGATGCGGACTGTGGCGGATCGACACCGAATCGCAGAATCCATGACTCTGGTAGTCTTGTCGGCATCGCAAATCGCCGTCGTGTCCACGTCGCAAAAACGCGCGATAAGTTCATTCATTAGTCTCACGATCAACCTCCATTGTTCGCGCAAAGCGCCTATGCCCAACTGGTACTCCTGGGCAGCAAGGATACTGCTGCAACTGTTCGGCGGCGGTGAGCGACATGACCAGCCGGTCACTATCATCAGACCATTAATGAGGTAGGACTTCATTAATGCGCTCAATGGAATATTACATGTGCAGCCTTAGCCGGCTGAGTCAGCAATGAACAACGGCACCAGCGTGCAGAACAGTTCTGGTGTGATACCTGAACCAAGTGCCGCTGGTCGGAGAATTGGTTAGCCCTCGGGCGGCAAGCTCAATGGCGGGCAGCGTGTCTGTGGTGCAATGGTCTGCTCATTGCTGGTTGCCAGCATTGAAGCGCAGTCGGCGCAGTGTGCGGTACTGGTGACACGCACCGTCAAGGCTGCAGACGAGCTCTTGCCGGCCCGCGCGTCATCGCTCCTACCTAACGTCTCCCGTAGGACGGCAGCGACGCTGCTCGACGCGGCCGGGGTAAGCGTCCGCAAGATCACTGACCAGCTCAATCGAGCTCAGGTGTCGGTGACCGCTTTCCGTGCGCGGATGTACTCCGCACACCGCCACACCCGCCGACCACGGATTCCGCGCTCTTTGCGGCTGGGGACAGCCTCCTCCCGCACTCGTTGTTAAAGTGATCGAGACCCCGGCCTCGACCCTCATCGGGCCAGCTTCACCACCGCCTTGTAGGGTCGCCCGCGATCAACTCATCACCGCCAGGGCATCGGCCCCGACCCCGGCACTATCGTCGACCGGCTTGGGCGTCGGCCACGCGGTACTAGCCACCTTCCTACCGCACCGCCGGCACGCCCGGCTGCTCGTGATCGTCGCCCAGCTTCTCTGCGCCAGGTCCGTGCGCATCTCTGGATACCGAAGCTCATAGGGGAGTGAAGTTGCAGGCAGAAATGAAGCGCATTGCCGCCGGAGAGATCGCTCCTATTGAGTAGCGGCCGACAAACGATATCCAAATAACGAACGAATACGCAGTAAACGTCCAACGCTGATGGTCGTGACCTTTGCATTTGAGAACGACCTGGGGGGCGTTTTCACCATCGATCTTTAGTGTAGATCGATTTACTATTGCATAGTAGATCACGAACACCCAAAGATCATTCGAGGCGCGCCGTGGGCAGTCTCTGATAATTTCACTTGACGCTGACTGGCTTGTCTGTAAGGTATCTTGAGGACGCGTCCGGAGGGGCGGTCCGCTCTGTGGCGACGCTGCCCTAGATCGCTTGATTGATCAGAGAAGGGCTCGTATGATGATCGCCGCACTTGTCGGCGTTGACGACAGATTAAGAGGCTTGCTCAAGCGACTTAGCGCTATGGCCGTAAGGATTACTACAGTCCCTACGGAATGTTTGAGTAGTCAGAGTAAGTACCGCAAGGTACGTCGTGGACGACACCTTCACTCATGGCGGCCGGTGGTGCCGGGCGTGTGGCCTTGAGATTTCCAATGTCGCTGGTTGAGGGCGTTGAAGTCCACGGGTTGACCTTTTTGGATCGGCTTGGAAAACAGGCAAGTCGTGGACGCCACCGCCTTGACCGCTGACGATAGAGGTGTTTCTAGGAGTGAGTGAACTGGCTCCGACAGCGACCCATCCACCTACTACACTCATCGACCTACCACATAGAAAGGGTTCGGTCGGCTCCGGCTCAGGATAGCAACGGGATAGTCACCGTCTGAAAGGGTGTACACCGTGTTTGCCAAAAATGCTTCCTCGCGGCCATGTGACGCGCCGAACAACAATCATCTGATGGCGCGTTCATCTGCCTGGAGCAACACAAAGCCGCCAGCAGCCGACCACCCAATTCGTGCCGCTCCACCATCCGATCCAACGGAGGAGCTATCCACTGCCTCCACTCAGCGCCTGCTAGTAAGCCGCGATATCGACACCCACAGGCGCGGACTGTTGCGCCATTGGAGATGGTTACCACAACTGCGCGGGAAGTTGTGGCAAAGCAGCGATTTCAGCCCGCGTGTGGTGCCGCAACGGCCTCGGGGACGGCGTCGGCGTTGTTCTTTGACGTAGGTGCCGACCGTGCGGCGATCCGCTTAGTCCTTCGCCGTGTGCTTGCGGATGTGGGCAGGCTTATCCGAAACCGTTCGACCAGCGTGGTCTCGGCCGGAAGCCGCTGTCCAGGGGCCAGGTCACCGTCGCGGGTGCCGCGTCGTCACCGCTGGGGACCCTGCGGTGGAACCACTCAACGATCGGGCCACGACGGATCCTTTGGCAGGCCAACCCGGTGATTGGTCACCCAGCCTGGGTATCAGCAGACCGCTGCACGGCTCCTTACACCGTCAGCAAGCAGAACAAGCTGCTGTACCAGCTGCCTGACGTCTCAGGGGCCGTCGAGTCAAGCGCCATCAAAGCCGCACTGTGATGGAGGAACGAGATGACGGGTTCGGATGCTCGGTCATCAGATAAACCTTCGCTGCCGCACCGATGGGGTGAGTTTCAGCCTAGAGGGACCGTGCGCCGGAATCAGCGCGGTAACCGCCATCTGGCAGAGAGTGCACGCCGTCGAGGGTGGCGGCGCCCAAGCGCCGAGGATACAAAGATGAGGACCGCAACCGAGGTCGACGACTACCATGTTGAGACGTGGCATGAGCTGGTCGGTGAGTATGTCCGGCCAATGGAACCATCACCCGCTCCTGGCCAGTCTTTTCATGCTTGGATGCAGGTAAGGCGGATGGGATCGATTGAAGTCCTAGAGGCCGGGGCAACCCCGTATGTGGTGCACCGCTCGCCGACGCGCGAGTGTAGTCCAGGTCAGATTTTTTGTTCTCTGCAGTTGAGTGGACCTCATCTGATCGCCCAGGACGGCCAGGAGATACTTCGCCGTCCGGGGGAATTGGCCATTTTTGATCCCGAACGTCCCTGCACGTTGGTGTGTCGCGAGCCGGTTAATTTTTTGGCATTCGTTTTTCCGCGCCAGGCCGTTGGTTCCGACCTCGAGGCTCTCGTCAAGGGTGCGGCGACCGTGTTACCGACGGGTCGTGGGGTTGGCGCCCTGTTAACGTCCTTCCTTCGCCAGCTGGCTAAACAGTCGGGGGACGTCCAGTCCGCGACGGCGGCCAGGCTGGCCGGTCATACGCTTGATTTGCTGTCGACGTTTTTTGCTGATCTGCGTGGGACCGAGCCCGGTATTGAGGGCGCTGCGCAGCGGTCACTTATACTGAGAATAAAAGCGTACATTGAAGAAAATTTGACCGATCCGGGGCTGTCTCCAACCACGGTGGCCGCTGCGCATCATATCTCCGTTCGTTACCTTCAAAGATTGTTCGAGGATCAGGCGCTGACTGTCTCGAGCTGGATCCGGGAACGTCGACTGGAACATGCTCGCCGCGATCTGGTCAATCCGGATCAGCGCGGCGTGCCAATAACCGTTATTGCTGACCGCTGGGGGTTCGCGGATTCGGCGCATTTCAGCCGTGTTTTCAAGACCGCCTATGGCCTGAGTCCTCGGGATTGTCGGCACAACGAGTTTACCGTATCGATCGACCAATAGGCGTACGATCGATCCACCAATAGGCGTACGATCGATACGCTAGATGTGACCGTCGATTAAACACGCGGGTACGGCGCCACGCATCGCAGTGGACCTTGCATTTTCCGCATGGAAGACCCTTGTCAAGCGTACGTCATCCCTGTAGACGTTAATGTGCGCATATGGACAAGGAGTCTGCACATACAGACAAGAGAATCGCCTCAAAGGCTGCGATGATGGGACCGTAAGCGCAATTCCGAGACGCCGGGAGTGGGCGACCATAAGAGTGACGATCATGTCCACCGCTTCCGGCCAGTGGCGTTGCGTGAGACCGGCTTTCAGGTTTGGCGATGCGGCTTCGCCTGAATGCTAAGGCTACCTATGGTTTGGAAAATGATCGTTGGTACGACCGCAAAGAAGAAATCACCAAATGTGGGGGCATGATGAATGGCGTGGCGAACGAAGTATTACGTCAGTCAATCAAGGAGCACATTTATTATTCGGTATCGGACAAGATGATGCTGCGGGGTGAGGGTATCTACCTCTACGATTCGGAGGGCGGGTCCTACGTTGACTGCGCCTCGGCCACCTTCAATCTCAGCCTCGGCTACGGCCACCCCGCAGTCATCAAGGCCATCACCGAGCAGGCGGCACAGCTCATTCACATCACCTCCAGCTTTCAGTCCAAGCCCATCAACGAGTTGGTCACTAAGCTGGTGGAGCTGTCGCCGAAGAATCTCACGAAGGTACACTTGAAGGTATCCAGTGGATCGACGGCCAACGAGGGTGCGATCAAGATGGCGCAGCTGGCCACCGGTAAGCGGGACGTCATCTCGATGTTCCGCAGCCATCTCGGCCAGACGATGATGATGACTTCCTTGTCCGGCAACGCATTCCGCAAAGAACCGTTCCCATTACTTTATTCCGGCGGCTTGCAGGTCCCTGATCCGTACTGTCATCGCTGCTTTTACAAGCAAGTGAAAGGCACCTGCGGCATGCTGTGTGTGCAGCGAATCGGCGACTTCGTGGAATACGCCAGCAGTGGGCAGGTCGCTGCGGTGGTCGTCGAACCAATTTCTGGCAATGGTGGCAACATCGTGCCGCCAGAAGGTTACTTCCAGGCGCTACGACAGTTCTGCGACAACAACGATATCGTGCTAATCTTCGACGAGATCCAGACCGGCATCGGCCGGACCGGCCACATGTTCGCCGCCGACCATTTCGGTGTCGAGCCGGACGTCATCACGGTCGCGAAGGGTCTCGGCGGTTCCGGTGCCCAGATCGCTGGCATCCTCACCAATGACATGTTGGCCGGTCTTCCCGCCCATCACCACTCCTTCACCTATGGCGCGAACCTGCTCGCCGCTGCGGCGGCCAACGCGACTCTTGACGTCATCAGCAAGCCGGACTTCCTCGCCAACGTTCGCGCCACAGGCAACCACATCCTGGGGCGCCTGGGGGACATGCAAGCTCGCTACCGCCAGATCGGCGACGTGCGCGGCGTCGGCCTGATGATCGGCTTCGAAATGGACAAGGGTGATGGCGAGCCCGACGTGGCGCTAACAAACCACTTGGCCAAGAAGGCCATGGACCACGGCCTGATCATTCGCACCTCTCGGTACGGCTACGGGAACGTGTTGAAGATCCGGCCGCCGTTGACTCTCACCCTGACGGAAGCAGACCTGATCTGTGACCGGCTCGAAGGGCTATTGAAGGAGGAGCTCGCATGAAGCGCCTCATGCTGGGGTTGGCTCATGCGATCCGGGCCGAACTCGACGCTGGTCGAATGGTGAACAAAGCTCGGCGGGTGCTCAACGACTCTCCCGGAGGCGATGCCCAGTTCGACATCGACGCTGCCGCCGAGCGTGTCGTCTGGGACTACCTTCGCGCGAACATCGGTGAGTCCTTCGCGGTCTACACAGAGGACCACGGCCTGCGTTCGACGGGGCCGAATCCGCAGCACGTACTCGTAGTGGATCCAATCGACGGCACAAGGCCCGCGTCCGCCGACCTTGAACTGGCAACGGTATCGATTGCCGCAGCGCCTATGTCGGACGATGCGACTCTGGCCGACGTCGACCACGCGCTGCTTTTGGAACTGAAAAGCGGCGCATGGATGTACACCGGCGCCGACGAACCAACGCTCATAGGCGAGGGCTACCCGCGCGGACTGCCCAACCTGAGCTCCAACTCCGATCTCGCGAAAATGTTTTGGTCCATCGAGTTCAACGGTCACCCCATGCGTCTGATGACCGCGGCGTACGCACACCTCGTCGACATGTCGGCCAACACGGGAGGGGTGTTTGTCTTCAACAGCGCGTCATTCTCAATTTCGCGGATCATCAGTGGGCAACTCGACGCCTATGTCGATATCGGGAATCGGGTACTGCAAGAGCACCCTGAGACGGAGGCGGCGTTCCTGGCCGCGGGCCGGGGCAGCATCCTGCATCTGTTCCCATACGACATCGCGGCGAGCGTGCTGCTCGCCGAGCGAGCGGGCGTAGTAATCACCGACGGGTACGGGAACTCGCTGCACGGCACCAGACTGTTTGACCTTAGGCCGAAAAACCAGCAGTCCTGTATCGCAGCCGCCAACCCACAGCTACACAACCGAATTCTCGAAGCAGTGGCCTGGGATTTGAGCTCTCCAGGCACCGACCCGATAGTTGGAGGCGTTGCCTGATGCGTGCGCTCGTGCTCAACGACTCGCTGAAGCTAGAGTTGGTCGAGCGGGCACGTCCCGCCATCGCTGGATCCCGTGACGTGCTGGTTCGGGTGTACCAGACCGGCGTGTGCGGTACTGACCGCAGCGTGCTTGTCGGCAAGTTCTCGGCCGCACACGGTGTCATCATGGGGCACGAGTCGGTCGGCGAGGTCGCCGAGATCGGTGTAGACGTCACCAACTTGGCCGTCGGCGACCGGGTCATCGTCAATCCCACGCTCTATTGTGGACGGTGTGGGCCCTGTCTCGACGAGCGGACGAACTTCTGCCTCAACAAGGTCGGCACCGAGGTAGGCATCGACCGAGACGGCTCGTACGCAGACTACCTGGTCTTGGAGGACCGGTTCTTGCACCGAATCCCGGACGGAGTCAGCTACGACCGTGCGGTGCTCGCGGAACCGCTGGCCTGCGTGCTGAATAATCTCGACGCCGCACATCTCACGCCGGGTGATTGGGTCATCCTGATCGGCGGTGGCCCTATCGGCCTGCTCTGCGCTATGGCCGCGCGGTACTTAGGTAGCCCGGTCACCGTGGTCGAGCGCGACGAGTACCGGCGTAAGCAGGCACTCAAGCTGCTCACCGACATCTTCCCTGATGGAATCACCGTGGTGTCCGCAGATGGCATGACCTCCTTGCCACCAGGGCCAGTCGTGATCGACACCGTCGGCAACCAACTTGCGTTCGCGGTCGACCTCGCGGCGCCCGCAGGCACTGTCGTGATCATGGGATATGACAGCCGTGCCGAAATAAACGTGCAGCCACTGAAGATTCTGCAGCGTGGCCTGCGGATCGTCGGAGCGGGCGACTTCAAGGGTCCACACTTCCTCCGCGCCGTCGCGCTGACTGCGCGACTTCCGCTTGAGAAGCTCGTCACCCATCACTTTCCGTTGGAGGAGCACGAGGCAGCGTTCGCGGCACTGGCCGTTGGCACCAACCAGAGTTACCGTGCACTCAAGGTCGTCATTCGCAGCACCACGGAAGACAGTGAGTGATGAGCCGACTCGCGGATCTGAAACCACTGCCGGCCGGGCAGGTGGCAGTGCTTGCCGAGTATCCGTACTACCGTGCGGACCCAGCCGCCTGGGCGAACAACTTGCGCGCGCTGAAGGAACTCGGCGTCACGGTGATCACCGCGTACGTGCCGTGGCGATGGCACGAGTTGGATCCCGAGATCGATAACGCGGCGGGGTATGACTTCATCGGGCGCACCCATCCTCAGCGGGACGTCGTGGGATTCTGCGGACTCCTGGCGGAGAGTGGGCTCAAGGCCGTCCTCAAACCCGGACCGTTCATCCATGCCGAGATCCGGCTCGGCGGCCTGCCGGATCGGCTCACAAAGCTGCCCTCACGGCTGTCAGCACGCGGTACCACGATCACTGATGAGGGCGAGCCAACGCCGTCGGCGCATAGCAGCGAGTTCGCGGCTGCGACAGCCGAGTGGCTTCACACTGTTCACAAGGAGGTCCTGGACATCGTCGCGTATCCGCGCGGCCCGGTAATCGCTCTGCAGATCGGCAACGAGGGTACGTTTAGTGACCTGCATCAGCCAGTCGACATGGACGACTTCTCCGCCGCCGCGCTGGCCGCCCACTCCCGGTGGTTAGGGCAGCGGGCAAGCGTTCCGACTGACGCCGCCGCCCGTGAGACATGGATGCGATGGACCGGAATCGGCACCCGCACTGTGCTGACCTCTTTCAAGGAGGCTTTGGGGAACAGCCTGCCCGTTGTGGTGAACCTGCCGCTGCCCGGACTGCCAGGCGCGCAACGGTTGCCCGAAGCCTGGCTCGTGCGTGCGGCTGAGGTCATGCCTACAGGTACGCTCGCGGCTAACACCAGTTGGACAGGCAACGCCACGTTCTCCGACGAGGCACTCACCGCGCTCCTACTCGGTATGCGGTTCGCGCGCACGGATGTGGTGGAGGACAACTGGGGCTTTACCTGGACCGATGACTCCTACGCGTCACCCGCAGTGCCCCTATATCACTCGTTGCTCGGTCTGGCCCTCGGTTCCAGCACGGTGAGCGTCTACACGGCCTGCACCACCTACCATTGGGATCCGCACCTGAGCCCCTGTGTGGAGGGTGTTCTACAAGAAGGCGGAAAACCCGAGGATTTCGCCCCGCCGTACTGCCCTGGTGCTCCGCTTGACGAGTCCGGGGCTACCCATCCCAACGCTGCGGCCCTGCGGCTGCTCACCACGTTCACTGGCTGGTTCGGTGACGTGCTGCGATCGGCCACTGCCGAGGTGGGAGCACACTTGGTGGTGGATCCCGTGTCGGTTGCAGCGACTGCATGGCCTGACCAATCCATCGAAGCAGCCCCGCTGAGTGTGGCCGCCGCCACAGCGACTCGCTGGCTGCTCCACCACGGCGTCGAGGTCGGCATCGCGCGACCCGGCGATCACATCCTCGATCACGCTCACACCGACGCCCGGCAGCGGACGTGGCTCGTGGTCGGCGGCCTAACCATGAGCGAACGAACCCAACAACAGCTGGCCGCCCTGATTCCAGTAGGTCATCGACTTATCTTGATCGGTCCAGTGCCAGAACGGGATGAGACGGGTGCCGCCTGCGATGTGCTAGCACAGGGCCTGAGGGCCAGCGACACAGCGCGTCAGGTTTCCGTGAACGGGCTCGGTCTGTCGGACGCCGCCGAACGGGTCCACAGAGTGCTGGCCGAGGGGGCGCCCTCTGGCGCCGGAAACCTGTTAAGGCTGCGGCGAACAGACCCCCGTACCAACACCACGGTACTTTATCTCTTCAGCCGCAAAGACTGCGAACAAACTATAACCAATGGCATCGGCGGGACCGACGTGACTGTATCATTAGCACCGAGAGGCGTGGCGGTCCTAGTGGTCAAGGACGGCGAACTCCAAGGATTCCTGGTTAACCGAGGGACCATTGGAGATGAGTTCTCTCCCCGATTAACGGTTGGACAGGTAGCCGTTCCGGCGAGGGATTTAGTCGGCCGCCGCAGCCAGTCCGGATGGGAATCGCCGACGATCCGCTGAAAATGCTTGCATGAGCGCCACGCGAAGCGTGTCGAGCGAGGTGAATAGATGGCTTCGCATACCCGCCATCTCGGCGGCCTTGACGTTTTCTGTCCGGTCATCGATGAACAGGACGTCCGACGCCGGAGCTTCGAAAGCAGCCCCGCACCATGCATAGGCACCGGGCTCCGGCTTAGCGCACCCGATACGGCAGGAAAAAGCCCGCACGCTGAACACATCCAGCCAGGGATGCCGCTGCTCATAGTCGGTAGCCAATTCCGCCGGGATGTTGGACAGCAGGCCGAGGCGCACTCCCTCCTCGGCAAGGTCGCAGACGAACGCCACCATCTCGTCGTCGACCTCCCTCCAGCTCCGCACGTCGGCCGCCACGAGATCGGCGATCCGCTGATCAGTGAAGCTCGCACCGAGATCCTGGGCCACCGCATGCCAGTACTCTGGCCCAGTCTGCTGGCCACGGTCGTAGGGCGGGCGCAGCGACCAGTAGGACTTCCAGAAGCCAGCTCCTGATACGCCAGCCGCCTGTTCTATCTCGGCACAGCCCTGCTCGGACTGTTTCCTGGCGATGACGCCAAACAAATCGAACAGTAAAATTGACATCTAGCTTACCTTTCAGGCTCGGAGCTATGTCAGTGAATATGTGTAGGTTCGGAGCGCTGGATGCTGACAGGGGTCGATAGGAAAGGTTCTGACCGCCCAGTTTGTAATCGCGAACGGCGGCGCCTGCGCACGCAGCAGCGGCCCGACGATCACTCCACCGATATCAAAGATCGGACTATGCATCGTGGCTCCATCGTCTCCACCATGTCAGACCGTCATAACGGTGACCCCAGCTGACCGCAGGCCATCCACCTCAAGCTGGTCATCGTCTGCACTGGTGATAATCCTGTCGATACGGCTGGGTGGGCATATCTGGCCGAAGGCCACGCGGCCGAGTTTCTCGCCGGTGACTACCGCCAGCACGCGACGGGCCGATGCAAGGGCGGCGCGCTTAACGCGGACGTCTTCGAGATGGTGGGCACTGGCGCCGTTACGGGCGTCCAGGCCGCAACAGGTCAAGATCATAGTATCGAATCGAAGGTCGGCGAAGGCACGTTCAGCATGCTCACCGACGAAGGCCAGCTCGCCCAACCGAAGCGTGCCTCCCGGTACCATCAACTGAATTCCGGCCGAGTCCGACAGTGCGCACATGACTTGCGCCGATAATGGCGCAACGGTCACCGATCGCCCACGCAGCGCTTTGCCGATCTCCAAAGCAGTGGTGCCGGTGTCGAGGATGATGGACTCGCCGTCCGACAAGAGTTCGACGCACGCGGAGGCGAGCTTCCGCTTGATCTCCTGATTGGTGAGGGCACGCACCGCCCACGGCGGCTCGACTGCGCTAAGCGGAACGCTGACCGCACCCCCGTGCACCCGTCGTAAAGCGGCGCCGCGCTCAAGAGCTTCGAGGTCTCGGCGGATGGTCATCTCCGAGCATGCCGTAAGCTCAGCGAGTTCCGTAACAGACACCCGAGATCGTTCGTTCACCGCCGCCACGATCGCGGCTTGGCGCGCTGAAGTGTCCATCTGGCCATTTGAACACTTATTCCGTGCAAATGACAACCGCGCACTTCCTCGCCCGCTTCGTTCCCTTCGCCTACTCTGTCCTTTTCGCCCGTAGCGACCGGGAACAGCGCCCCATCATGCTCTGAGGGGTCCATCAGGCCAGCTCACGGCGGGTACAGTTCGCCCGGTCGGAGGCGACTGTTCCTCGGCGCAAGTGAAGCGACAGAAGAACCTCCTCGACATTCGAGCACGATGTGTGTTCGAATGAACAAGATGGAGGTGTGATGTCTTTATCCAGTACCGCCGTCGTCGCGACGGAGCCAGGCAGGTTGCAGCGCAGCCGCCTGGTCACGAGCGCTGTCTTCGTTACCCACGCCGCCCTTTTTGCTTCTTGGACACCCCACATTCCGGCGGTCAAAGCGAGCCTCGGCACGGGCGATGCCCTCCTCGGCGTCGCCCTGCTGGGTGCCCCTGCTGGCTCGGTCGTCGCCATGATCACCGCAGGCTGCCTGATCTCCCGGTGGGGCAGTACTGCGGTCATACGGTTGACCCTCACCGGCTACTGCCTGACCCCTGTCCTGATCGGCTTCTCAAACTCCGTGTCGACGCTTTTCGGCGCTCTTTTCTGCTGGGGCGCCTTCCAAGGCAGCCTGGACGTCGCGATGAACTCGCAGGCCGGCAGTGTCGAACGCTGGTACGGCCGTTCAATCTTCTCCAGTTTCCACGCATGCTGGAGCCTTGGAGGTTTCTTTGGCACGGGCCTAGGCGCGATGTCGATTGCTCTCGGCATCTCGCTGCGCTGGCATCTCCTCGCCATGGGGCTCATCATCGCCGCCACCGTTCTACCCCTGACCCGCTGGCTCCTGCCGGCCAACGCCGACCCGGCGAACGTTGGCAACCATAGTCTTCCCCGTCCTAACCTCACCTTGATCGGCCTCGGCGCCATCGCGTTGCTCGGCCTGCTCAGCGAGGGAGCCGCCGCAGACTGGAGTGCGGTCTACCTCCACGACGCCCTCGCCCTACCCGCCAGCGCCGCAGGCAGCGGCTACGCCGCGTTCGCCCTCGCAATGTTCACCGGTCGGATCATCGGCGATCGAATCATCACTCGCATCGGCCCCCGCAACGCTGTCCGAGCCGGCACACTCATTGCCGGCGTAGCCTTCGGAACGGCCCTCCTCATCGGCCGCCCGGCCACCAGCATCGCTGGCTTTGCCCTGCTCGGCCTCGGCCTCGGCCTCGTCATCCCCTCCATCTTCAGTGCCAGTACCCGCGTCCCGGGCAGCCCACCAGCAGCCTCGCTAGCCTTCACCACGGCCTTTGGGTGGGCAGGCTTCGTCTGCGGACCCCCGCTGATCGGCTTCCTTTCCGGCCTCTTCTCCCTGACCGTCGCACTCGGCATCGTCGCCACCTGTTGCTTGCTCATGACGGCTTTGGCATCGGTAGTCGAAATACGGCCACAACTGCAACAAAGACCCGACAACGCCAACTGATGCGATACGATCCATTCCCTTCACTGGAGTAATTACATGCCCAAGGATGCCCTCGCCAAGCTCGAAAGCAGAGTACGCGCCGACCTATATATGATCCGTTTCCCTGATCGTCAGTGGGTTATCCCGACGGAAGGCCCTGAGGATCAGCATGTGTATGACGTCGTCATCGTAGGCGCGGGACACTGCGGGCTCACACTCGCGTTCGCCCTGCAACGACGAGGAATCACGAATATTCAAGTATTCGACGCGGAAGAACCGGGTCGCCAGGGCCCGTGGACCACGTACGGTCGAATGCTCACCTTACGGTCGCCAAAGCACTTCAACGGACCTGACCTAGATATTCCAAGCCTGACCTGTGAAGCATGGTACCGCGCACGCTACGGCGACGAGAGCTGGGACACAATCGAGAAGATCCCCAAGGAACACTGGCAGGAGTATCTGCTCTGGTTCCAGCGCGTCACGTCAATTCCAGTCTCCTACCGGACCCGCGTCACCTCGGTCCTTCCCGCTCAGAGAACGCACGAGGTAGAAGTAGAAAGCGCCTCGGGTCCAGACCGTGTGTACGCGCGAAAAATTGTCTTCGCGACCGGCGCGGACGGCAGCGGCCACTGGAACGTTCCCGCAACTGTGCGGGACAGCCTTCCCGCCGAGCGATATAACCAGGCCGCCGACGACATCGACTTCAGCGCCCTCGCCGGCCGACGCATCGGTATCCTCGGCGGCGGCGCCTCGGCGTATGACAACGCTGCAACAGCTCTTGAACAGGGAGCTGCCTCCGTAGATCTCTTCTTTCGCCGCCCCGAACTCCACCGAGTCAACCCACACAAGTGGACCGAATTCAGTGGGTTCCTCGACCACTTCCGAGACCTCCCCGACGAGTGGCGTTGGCGATTTATGCGACACATTCTCCCCTTGAATGAACCCCCGCCACCGGAAACATTCAAACGCGCTACGCGTCATCCAAACTTCTCGCTACATCTCGGATCGACATGGGAATCGATGCGACTGGTCGACAACAAAATCGAGATACATACCTCGAGAGACGCCAAGCACTACTTTGACCACCTCATCATTGCTGTTGGGCTAGCGCAAGACCTACGAGTAAGGCCTGAGATCAGAAATCTCCAACCCTACATCGCCCGGTGGGCTGATAAGTACACGCCACCTGCCGGGGAGCGGCACGAAGGCATGAGCCAATTCCCTTACCTCGGTCCAAATTTCGAGTATGTCGAACGAGCCCCAGGCGCAGCTCCATACCTATCGGACATCTACAACTTCACTGCTGCCGCCACCGTTAGTCACGGACCCAGCGGCGCATCCATCAATGGAATGAAACAGGCCGCGCATCGAATTGCTGACGGAATAAGTCGCGATCTCTTCATCTCATCGATCGCGCAGCACTATGAGGATCTTCGCGTATTCGCAGTACCCGAGATGGATGTCCCCTGGCCGCCGATGATTGGCAATGACCATCCTGAGCTATCCATGAGCGCGGCGAAGAACACGTAACTGGGGGTCCCGGTAAGATGTGAGTAGCTTGACACCGATGCGAGCGAGAATGGCCAACTCATGCGAGCCTGCGGCTTACCCCGGCCGGTGCTTATCGACTACGGAGATCGCGAGGGCGTCGACCGCATGCTGTTCACGCCGCTAGACCGTATGGCTTGGGTCTGTCTGGCTCCTACAGTGATGTGATGCCACGCCGGCCGCCCCGACACGACGAGAACGCGGGCGGGTCGGCCGCGCTGCTTGCGGCCAAAGCAGCGCTGCGGCAAGAGGTCTGGCAGGCGATGCGGGACGCCGGCGTGGCTCGCTTTCCCGGCGCGCAGGGCCGCATCCCGAACTTCACCGGAGCCGAAGCGGCCGCCGAGCGGCTGCGTGAGACCGACGTCTGGCGATCTGCGCGGGCGATCAAGGCGAATCCGGACGCTGCGCAGTGGCCAGTGCGCCAGCGAGCTCTCGCCGATGGGAAACTCGTTTACATGGCCGTGCCCCTGCTGGCCGAGCGCGATCCGTTTTTCGTGCTGGATCCGGAGCAGCTAGCTGACTCTGTCCGGGCCGCGTCGTCGATCAAAGGCGCCTTCCGGTCGGCCCGGCGGGTGGCGGTGAGCGAACTGGGGCGGGTGGATCTGGTGGTCTGTGGGTGCGTGGCGGCCGGGGTGGACGGTGCCCGGCTGGGCAAGGGCGGCGGGTTCGCCGACCTGGAGTTCGCGCTCGCCGCCGAAGCCGGCTTGGTCGGCCCGCAAACCCCGGTGATCACCACGGTGCATGAGCTGCAGGTGCGCGACGCCGCTAAGATTCCAGTTGCCCAGCATGACGTCGGGCTGGACCTCATCGTGACACCGGACCGGACGCTGCGCTGTCAACGCGGGGGCCGTCCCGTTGCGGGCATCCGCTGGTCCGAGCTCACCGAGGGCAAGATCGCCGCCATTCCACTGCTCGCCGAGCTGTACCGGGACCGCTAGCACACATCGGTGGTGTGCCGCAGTCGTCGGAGCATCTTCGCAACATGGTCTCAAGCCGTCGACCTCACGCTTGCCGGTTTTGCAGTCGATTTCGTAGATATTTCGCCACCTCAGCGATCGGCTTGGCCGGCGCAATGGCAGGACAACGAAAGTTCAGCAAGATAGGCGGGTGCGCGGCAATGTTTCTTGGGCCGAAGCCGCCGTAGGTGGGTGCCTGCGGGATGGGCAACCATGCTCGGCATGCTGGGGATGTCGGGTGAAGACTGCATCAGCGAGGCGTTTCCGCATCGGCTCTGACATGCAGGATGGTTACTAGCGGCAGTTGACGGGCTGTGCGGTGCGTTGAGTCCGGGGGTAGGCAGGCAGCGGCGAAGCTCGTGCCTACCCCCGGGTTGTCGGCACTGCCAGCATTGGTGTTTGTTATGGGGTCAGTGCCTTGAGGTTCAGGTTAGGTTGGTACCAGTCAGCGTTGCGTACCGCCCATCAACTGCGGGTGTGTGATCCCGGGACGGGCGACGGCGGTGGGTTTTAGACCGTGTCGCTGAAGGAACGCCCCAGTGTGCACGATGGCGAACTGGACCCATCCGCTGGCCACGCGCTGGATACCGGCACTAACGTTGACGTCCCAGCGGCTGGAGCGGCCGGTGACGCTGGTGCATCGCGCGGTAATGTTCAGTTGGGTTCCGGCGCGTACCGGTGCTCGGTGAGCAATGTGCACCTGGGTGCCCAGGCTGTCTTGGTCGTCGTCGATGACTTGGCGTAGCGCCTCCATCGCGGGCCATTCACATAGTGCGACGAGAATGCCGGTAGCCAGCACGGCGGGTTTGCGGGCGAACTCGGGTGCATCGGGAAACAGCGTGGTGACCAGGTCCCGGGGGCGCACCTGGTACGTCACGGTATGGGTCAGACCCGGGACCAGGTCGGTAGTCACCACGTCGTCCCGTCGGGAGCCTGGCACGGATCCTCGTGGCCTTCGGGCAGCTGACAGTGCCACTCGTCATCGTCTGCCAAGCTGTTGATGTGTCCGAGCACGCTGGCGCAGCGTGGCGGGTCATCCCCGAACGCCGTAGCGGAAGCGCGGGGGGTGGCGGGTGTGACGACGCTGTCAAATTCACCGTCTTTAGCTCCTGCTAAGAAAGCAGCCATCTCCCCGCGGCTGAAGATCAATGCGGGGCCCCGTGGATCGCGGGAATTGCGCAGCGCGACGTGGCCACGGTTAAGAACAGCGGCCTCGACACAGTTGCCCAGACACCCACTGCGCCTGCTCTTGCGCCAGATGACGCCGGCAAGGGCTGCGGCGGGCATGCCGTTATAGAAGTGTGGTGACAAGCTGATTGACCTCCCATGCATCTACACGTGCAAGTTGCAGCACGAAGGTAGCGGAGGCGTATGCGCGTGTCTATGCACGTGCATATGCATGCAGATGGTGCGGCGTGGCGTGGGCTCAAGGCGTGCACCGAGACCTGGCAGCTGGCCTCCCGCGCGCCGCCTCGATCTGGTCGCGGTGGGCAAATGTGGTGCGACTACTGGCCGGGCAGCCGACCATCGCGCCAATTCGGAGAAGACGAAAAACGTCCTAACGACGCTTATCAGCTCTTTACTGTAAGCCTTTTGCGAAACATGCCACTGTGACCTTGTTAACGTCGAACACAAAAATCCGAACTTCCGGCTGCCGGCCGGCGGCAAGGTGCTTGTGGCCAGCGCCGGGCTCGCCCCGCCCAACCCGTTCACCACTGCTACGAGGAGACCGTGTTACTGGCCATCCAGAACAGGCCAGTCTCACCAACCTGTACCCGGTCCCGGCATTAGACGGTCACACCGAAGGCATCTTGCACAGCCCAGGTCGCCGTGACACCGACCTCGCCGCCCTGCGCGGACGGCGCCATCGAGTTCTCCTTCGACCATCACAAGGAGGATCCCGCGTGAGCACTCTGAACGAAGAAGAGCAGGCGATCGTCGACACCGTGCGCACGTTCGTCGACCGTGACGTCCGTCCAGTTGCCCGAGAGCTGGAACACGCCAACGCATACCCGGAGAAGCTGATCGAGCAGATGAAGCAGCTTGGCGTCTTCGGCCTGGCGATCCCCGAGCCCTATGGCGAGGTTGCCGTGTCCACCCCCTGCTACGTCCAGGTCACCGAGCAACTGGCACGCGGCTGGATGAGCCTGGCCGGCGCCATGGGCGGTCACACTGTCGTCGCCAAGCTCATCTGCACCTTCGGTACCGAGCAGCAGAAGCAGCGCTACCTGCCGAAGATGGCCACCGGCGAAATCCGCGCCACCATGGCCCTGACCGAACCCAGCGGCGGCTCGGACCTGCAGGCACTGACCACCAGTGCTCGCCGGATCGGCAGACACTACGTTGTCAACGGCTCAAAAACGTGGATCACCAACGCCCGCCGCTCCCAGCTGATCGCGCTGTTATGCAAGACCGACCCGAAGGCCAAACCCACGCACCGGGGCATCAGCATCCTGCTCGTCGAACCCGGGGACGGATTCACCGTGTCCAAGGACTTGCCCAAACTCGGCTACAAGGGTGTCGAGAGCTGCGAGGTGTCCTTCGCCGACTACCGCGCCCCGATCGACGCGCTGCTGGGCGCCGACGAAGGCCGCGGATTCGCCCAGATGATGAAGGGCCTGGAAATCGGCCGCATCCAGGTCGCTTCGCGAGCGCTGGGCGTCGCCCGCGCCGCGATCGACGACGCATTGCGCTACGCCCAGCAACGCCAGACCTTCGGCAAACCGATCTGGAAGCACCAGTCCATCGGCAACTACCTCGCCGACATGGCCACCACGTACACCGCAGCACGCCAGCTCGTGCTGCTGGCCGCCGAACGCTACGACGCCGGAGACCGTTGTGACATGGAAGCCGGGATGGCGAAGCTGTTTGCCTCCGAGACCGCGATGGAGATCGCGCTCAACGCGGTACGAATCCACGGCGGCTACGGCTACTCCACGGAATTCGATGTCGAACGCTACTTCCGCGACGCCCCGCTCATGATCGTCGGCGAGGGCACCAACGAGATCCAGCGCAACATCATCACTTCCCAGTTGATCGCCCGTGGAGGAGTCACGACCTGACCAGCACTGCTGTCCACCTGTGACTCACCCGACCGCTATCGAAAGGACTTATGCGGCCAGCCCACTGCGTCATCATTCAGCAGACTTGGCGTAATCCGCTGCGGCAGACCAGTCGAGAGCTACGCATGGCTCATTACCGACGATCCACGCATCGTGGCCGGGCGAAATGACGAACGCGTCACCAGGCCCTAGATCGCCCTCGGTGCCATCGTCCATGATGACGTGCATCCGGCCGGAGACGATGTATCCAGTGTGAGCCGCCTCGCAGGACTCCGTGCCAGCAACCGGCTTGACATCGTTGGACCACCGCCAGCCGGGCTGGAAGACAGCTCTACCGACGATTGCACCAGATAAGGTGACTACCCCGAGTTCACCATTGGTGAACTTCCGGATTTCATCCGGATTATCCAGATTCCTTGACTGGAAGATCATAAGTTCCTCCTCGCGGCAACGCCGGCCCGGGCCGGAGCCTTGGTTCCGAGAGTCACGCCAGCGACCACTTGGTCAACCGAGGGACTGATATACAGATCTCATTATTGTTACGTTACGTTTGCCAGCGAGGCGGAAGACAGGGCTATTTGAGCTATCCCTAGACCTGAACGAGAAAGAACATGCACGAAACCTCGCGATGAATCACTCACAGTGACGTCGCGGGGCTGGGGCGATCTATCCACTCTCCTAGTCACCGTGGATCCAGCGTCTAGATGGCAGGTCCGCCACGGGCGAAGTCCGCTCCAGATCCGCGCATCCTTGGTCATTGCGACACTGACCACTGAGAGTATTGATCAGGATGGTGGCTTTTCGAAAACGTGTGAGCTGATCACTCGTCCGTGAATTGTCGGTTGGAGTTGGCGGTGAGCGAGTTGCGTGACTACGAGCAATGGCATCGCCGCTACGACGACCCCACCTCGGACCTGTCGTGGCGACTGCGCACGGTCCAGAGTTACCTCCGGCAAGCACTCGACAGCTATACCGGGCCGATCCGCATCCTGAGTTGCTGCTCTGGTGACGGTCGCGACGTGTTGGAGGTGCTGGCCCAGCGTCGCGATGCCGAGCGCGTCAGCGCCGTGCTCGTGGAGGCGCACCCGGTGATTGCCGACCATGCCCGGCGGTCCGCGGCTGCAGTGGCCGCGCAGGTGGAGGTCCGCACCGCGGATGCCGGAATTACCGACACCTACCTCGGCGCGGTGCCGGCCGAGCTGGTCTTGCTGGTGGGCATCTTGGGCAACATCAGCGATACCCACTTGGCCCAAACCATCGCTACCGCACCGGCGTTGTGTCAGCCAGCGGCGACTTTGCTGTGGTCGCGGGCGCGAGCCGACGGGAACCGCAACGACTTAGTCCGGGCTCATTTTGCGGCTGCTGGCTTCTCCGAGCTCCATTATGCCACATTGGATCGCGACAGTTGGCCGGCCGTCGGCGTGGTGCGATATGACGGGATACCGATGTCACTGCCCACGGGCAAAAGCTGTTCACCTTTCTGCGCTGATCCCTGGGGGAAATCGAGCAACTTGGCTGCTGATAGCGCATCCGCGCTCGGAGTTCCAGCCGGCTACGCCATGCCCTCGACCATGGTCCAGCGCACCTGCCGGACTGTTCTCATGGGTTAGTGGAGTAGTCAATTACCACCGGGCCGACTTGAGTACGTGGCCTTCCTCCATGATCAGAACCTACCTGCGAGCCAGCACGAGAGGTTGACGCCGTGGATGGCGCTTCCGACCGTCGTTTGCGAATGGTCTCACGACAAAGTTCCAACTGAGTTGGTATTGGTCGGCACGGCAGCGGTCACTCTCGAGCGCACTTGAGGGGCACGCAGATACCCACCCGAGTCATGGTTGTCGGGTGCTGGGTTGTCGACCTGGGTATCGATGATTCTGGATCCCGCGCCGAAGTCGTCAGCAAGGCTGGTGTCGAGTGTGATCACGTCCAGTGGGTCGGCGAAGTTCGCCCACAGCTCGACCGGCGCCGGGACACGCAGCGGGTGGGCAATCACATCCTGGACCTCGGTGTAGCCAAGCGGCGCGCCCAGGGTGACCAGCAGCGGCACTGACCGGCCCGCGAAGCGCGGATCGCTCAACACATCGTAGGCGATGATCGTGCCGAGGCTGTGGCTGACCACGACCACCGGCCCGGTCACCGCATCCAGGGCTTGCCGGAGCCGGTCTTGGATGGCGTTTCGCTTGTCGGTGAAAATGTAGCTGTCAGCATCAGGGATGAACCGTTGCAGAAGCTGGCGCAACAGCAGGCGGCGTACTGGTACCGGCACGGGCAGGACGCCAGTCTTGCTCTCGTCCAAGGTCAGCTGCTGGCTCGCCGCCCGGGTCGCCATGTGGATGGATAGGCTCAGCGCTAGTTGTTGCCCGCCTGGGGTTAACCCGGCGAATAACTTGGCTTCCTGGGCTGCCATGATCTGGTCACCGGTGGGCCCTGCTCCCAAGGCCGTGACGGGTGCGCCGGTCACGGCGGCCAGGGCGGCCAACGCCTCGTCCGGCGTGGACGGATCGGATCCGATCGCGTCAGGCTGGGCGTGCAACAGGTCTGCGTAGTGGGCCATCCGGGTTCGCTGGCCCATCTCCCGGCCGAATAGATCGTTATCCCACTGTCGCTTGAGCACATCCCTGGGCGGCTTGTTGCCAGCCCCGTGGACGTAGACCACGGTGATCTCATCGCCCGTGGTACCCAGCGCGGCGGCTCGGACGGAGCGTCTTGACGCTCCCAGGCTTTCCTGCAGGTCCACGATCCGTTTCGCCACCAGCTCTGTGTCCGAGAAGCCCTCCACACACACGAGCCGAGCACCCGGCACGTCATCGAAGGCGGCCGAAGCGGTGGTCTCCGTGATGTCGACGGACCGACGCGGGCGGCCGTCGATATAGATGTCCGCGCGGTTCATGCCGGCCACCTCCAGCTCGATCCGCAGCGCGCCGCTAGCACCGGGGTGGACGGCGACCTCCAGCTTGCGCACCGGACGCGCGGCCAGCAGCTGGCCTGCGCGCTCGAGCAGGTCGACGTTGCCTTCCAGCAGATCCCGGCGGGTCATGTGGTGGCGCACATCGGGTGTGATGCCGAGGTCCTCCACGGGTGTGCCGGCCAGGGGTCCGACCCGCAACGTACGCCGTACGGACACCCGCATGTTCGCACCCTTCGGCAAGGGTTTGTACGGCGAAGGGGGGTCTGCCAGCGGGTCCTGCACCAGGGCTGTGAGTAGCCCATGCGTCCACACGTTGGCTCCACCGGCCCCGGTGTTGTCATCGACACCGAGGATCGGGCCGATGGCGTGGTCCCGGAATCCGGCGATGAAGATGTCGGTGGCCGAGTAGCAGCGGGCGTTGGTCACGAGGACGACGGGGCCGTGGTACTGCTGGCCAATTGCGTTGGCGCCGTCCTCTGGAGTGATGGGAAAGGCGTTCGAGTACGGAGCGCCGGTCTCAGGGGCTTGGTCCAATGAGGGGAACCACGGTCCGAGGTCGATCTGGCCGGTCGGGTTGTCCTTGTGTTTGCGGCAAAGGCGGGTGTTCAGTGGCGTGCTGATGAACTGGACCGGTTCGGGAACAATCCGGCGTGGCGTGAGGGTTTGCAGGGTGAACTCACTGGCGAAGATGTGGCCACCACCATTGTCCCGCACATCCAGGATTAACCCATTCTGCGGGAGCAGGCCGATCAACCTGACGAATTCCGTGACAAAACCGATGGGATCGCTCACGTTGAAGGTGAAGATCCGGATGTGACCGAATGTGCCGGCGGACGTCACCACGCTGCGGGCTCGGAAAATCCCCGGCATGGCGGTCGGTACATCTTCACCGGGGGCAGCCGCCACGGCGGTGAGCGTAGGCAGCTCGGCGGCCTGCGCCTGGCCCGCCACCTGCGGCGCGAACAGCAGCGTCCTGGCCCGGTTGGCCTCGTCGCCATCAAGGTCAAGTCCCAGGGCAGCAGCGCTGGCGCTGACCTCGTTGGGATCGCCCACGAAAGGCGGCAGGTTATCGGTGACCAGCCACTTCTGGCGAAGCTCGCGTTCGATGCCGTCGGTGCCGACATAGCTGACGGTGACCCATTCCTCGTCAGGGGGCAGGTGGATGACCAGAGGCCGGACAGTCAGCGAGTCCAGACCACGAGCGAGTCGGGCGGCGCCGTTACTGCCGGCGAAGCGGGCCGCGTTCAGCGCGATGGCACGGGCGATGGGGATTCCGCTCCAGTGGGTCACTTCGGCACCTGGGCCGAAACCGGGCGCGGAGAAGCCCTGCACGACCTGGGACACGATATACTGCGCGCCTTCCTCGTCGAAGAACTCCTCCACTCGAAAAGGCAGGAAGGTGACCTTGCCTGCAAAAGGACGGGGCAGCAGGTAGTTGGTGTGCAAGTCGCGGACGGAATGGAAAATCTCCGACATCTCGCTGTGGAACAACCACTCCGGATCGAGTTGATCAGTGCTCTGGCGCTCGAGGCGGATGCGCAGCAGGCGTAACCGCTGTACCGGATTGACTGCATGCATCGCCACCTTGAGCGGGAGGTGGACGTAGTTCTGCTCGAGCAACACCAGGGCCTGGTCGACCAGCAGCCGGCGCTCCGGCAACGTCAGCGTGCCGGCGCTGCGGAGAAAGTCGGGCAACGTCACCGAGCCGGCCAACTGGTCGCGGACCGGCTCAGCGACGTCAGCCAGGAACGCTGCTGCCAAGACGTTCCCGCCCGTTACCGGGCTCTGCTTGCTTGTCGTGCTCATGGTGCCTCCGTACGTCTGACCGACAACCATGGCACCGCACGTGGAGACTGGAAAACGATTTTCGCCTACTGCTCGGCATCCCAGCGGCACGTAGACCACTCCCAGCATGGATCACGCCACCAGCAGTTCACCCGGATCCGTAGCCGGATCACAGGCAGAGAACTCCCAGCACCCAAGATGATCTATGATCCCATGGTATCGATGATCGTATGGACACTTTATGTCACAAAACATTTCAGATAACCCAGAACGATCGCAGACGACGTAGACGTGCTCTTAATTGCTTGGTCTGCGTGGAAAGAATTGAGTCTCGAAGGTCTTTGATGGTTGGAGTCGGATTGCGACAGCGCCAAGGTTGTATCAGCGTGACGTCGAGACTCCTCTATCAAGCGGAATGGGTCGTAGTGTGCTTACCGGCGCAGCGCCACCTCTGGTGCCCCACGGTGGCCGTGAAGGACAGGAGTCGATCATGGAGTGCTATCTGAAGGTGCTTCGCCAGTACGCCGATTTCACCGGCCGCGCCCGGCGGAAAGAATACTGGATGTTCACGCTGATCAGCTTGATCATTTCCGTGGTGCTGGCGATCCTCGACGGCATGCTCGGTCTTGACGGCGACATCGGCGTGTTCCACTTTGGCCTGCTCGGGGACCTCTACTCGCTGGCGGTGTTGCTGCCGACTCTGGCCGTTGGCGCTCGCCGGCTGCACGACATCGGCCGCAGTGGCTGGTGGCTGTTGATCGGCCTCATCCCGGTGATTGGCTTGATCGTGCTCATCGTGTTTTTCGCCACCGACGGCCAACGACAGCCCAACGCCTACGGACCAGACCCGAAGGCTGTCCCCGGTGAGACTGCCATCGTCGCCTAACGACGACGCTTGTGTCCATCTACTTCTTGTTTGGGTCACCAGCGGTGACACGTCGTCAGAGCTGATAATGGCGGCCGGATAATGGTGATCCAGGACTACCGTGACACGCCGAGCCGTTGATCATTTTGGACACTTTATGGCCACAAAGCACCTCCAGACAACCGAAAACGACCACGGACGATGAGTGTTAGCGCTTGCGAAAGCCGCTGGTAATCGGCGCTTTCCACTGACAACCACTATCACGGTCAGGGTCCGAGAATCAGCGGTTTTGGGTCAACGTGATCCATCTTCCAACTGTTCGGAGATTGGTTAGCTGTCTGTCTCGCCTTGCAGGTATGCGGCGTACTCGGCCGCAGTAAGCAGCCCATTCGCCTGAGCAGTGTTGTCCATCTGGATTTCAATTAGCCATCCAGCTCCGTAGGGGTCATGGTTGATATCTTCTGGAGAGTCGTTGATTTCTTCGTTGACCTTGGCAATCTGACCGGTGACCGGTGCGTACACCTCGCTGACCGCCTTGACTGATTCCACCGTCCCGAACGCCTCAGTCGCCTCAAGGCGCTCGCCGGCCTTCGGTAGCTCGACGAAGACGATGTCTCCCAGCTGCTGTTGGGCGTAATCGGTGAGGCCTACCACCGCGACACCATCACGCTGCCGCACCCATTCGTGGTCCTTGCTGTACCTAAGATCCTCAGGAACTGCGCTCGCCATGACCGAACCTCTTGCTTTCCGCCTATCGGGCACATAGATAATGCACTACCTGCTGCCGTCGTGATCTGGACCATCATGCGCAGCGTCGCTGCCGCCGCAAGAGTCCGGCGCCAGGGCGCGAACAGTCGTGACGATTTCAGGGACTGTTGTTCAGGGCGTCCGGGACGTTGTTGGCAAAGGTAAGGTGCTCCCGCAATCCGGTGCTCTCCAATGTCAGGTTGGCGGTCGGAGAATTGCACACCAACCGCAGGTGGCGGTGTTGTTGGGTAGCGAGTTCGTTGGCTTCGAATAGCACCTGCAGTCCGGCAGACCCCAGGAACTGCACATCATCAAGGTTAACCACCACGAGTTGGGCAGTTGCCAGCTGCGCGGTGAGGACGGCAGCCAGCTGCGGGGCAGTCACCGTATCGACCTCACCGGTCACGGTGACGACGCGTGCATCGGGACCGTGACCGGCCACGTGTAGGCCGAGAATGTCTGCCGGAAATGCGCTGTTCACGGCCTGAATGATAGAGCGCAAGTCACAGATAGGCACCCTGCAGTCGGGTCAGCGGGTCAGGATGCTGATCAGTGCTACTGGTCCTCGAACCCCATGCCCCAGCTCGCTGCCGTGCCGGGTGGTAAGTCGATCACTATCCAGCACCCAGTACCCCGCGGATCTCTGCCGTCCCGCTAGTTCAGACACACGTCACCCTGATGGGCAACCATGGGTGCGCCCGCCGAGCGGGATACTCAACACCACCTGGGCTCCAAAGCGGACCCCACATGAGACGGGTGCCTTGGCGTTGGGTGGAGGGGGTCAGATGGCGAGTCGGTTGAATGGCCCGGATGACGGCGTGGGCGGCCTGGAATCAGTGACCGTCCCCCTTTTGCTGGAGACTCACTTCCGCGGCGGCACCCTGGTAGTGCGACCGGTGGGTGAGCTGACCCCCAAGACCTACGAGCAGCTGCGAGATTACCTGCTCAAATGCGCGGCCGAGGAACCCGGAGCGATAGTAGTGGACCTGGCCTGCATGCGGACCACCATTGCGTCGTTGCTCACGGTGTTTCCCACCGTGTGTGACCGCATCAGAAACTGGCCCGGAGTGCCACTTGCGTTGGCAGCGGCACAACAACCGCTGCGCACCTTGCTCGACGTCAGCGCGGTGCGGCGCTGCGTCCCGACCTACCACAGCGTCAGCGACGCCCTCGATGGTCTTGACGCTGCACCCCGCCCACACCGGCGCCAGGTGCAGCTACCCTGTGAAGCGGCTAGCGCTCGGCTAGCTAGGCAGCTAGTCGAGCTGACCTGTCAACAGTGGGGGATCCCCGCCATGGCAGCCGCCGCCGTGGTCGTTGCCTCGGAGTTAACCGACAACATGGTGCGCCACGCGCGTTCGGATGGCTGGCTGCGCCTGGAGTTGCGCAGCAACAGGCTTACCGTCGCGGTGGCCGACGCGGATCCGCGCCCACCCCAGCTACGCGTACCCAACCTCCAAGCTCCCGGCGGTCGCGGCCTGGTACTCATCAACAAGCTCAGCCGCGCCTGGGGAACCGCATCCCGGCTTCCCATCGGCAAGGTGGTCTGGGCGGTACTCATCGTTGCCTCCTGCTAGAGGGCATTCACGCAGGCATCGATGGGCTCGACGTCGAGCCGCTAGCGGCGCACCTTGTCGCGAGTGTTCGCGCCGAGAGACCCGGCTGGGACTGGAGTCGGGGGAGGATCCGGCCAGGAGGGAGTGCTCAGGGGTGTCAGCTGGTCGGGATGGGTGTGGTGGATGACGCGGTGAATGGTCAGGCGGCCGAAGTCGTGATTCTCGGGCGGATCGGCTAGGGATTCTTCGTCGGTGGTGTAGCGGCGGAGGATGAAGGGTTGCGCTGAGACGGGTACTTCGGGCTGTGTGGCGCGCAGTTCGCCTTGCGCCTGGCGATGGCCGTGTGTTCTCGGGCGCTTGAGGTTGCCTCGAACGGGGATACTTTCACGGACGGTGGGCAGAGTTAACACGTCGTGACCCCGGCAGCACACCACGCAGACGCTGCACCGAGCACACCACCCGGCCTGCACCCGCGGGGTGTCCAAACACGCCCGGCATCCCGGGCACGTCCCCGGGCAACACGGGCCCCCATGCCGAGGTGCTCGAATCAACGCCACGTACGGGCCCGCGCGCCCACACAGATCGTGCACCGCATCCGGCGGCACCGGCCGATCACATCCCGGACTGGAGCACCGGGGCCACGACTTCTGCCGACGAGACCGCACTGCGGGGAGATTGCGCGCATGAGCACCAGAACCAACCGCGGACCACCTCGGGTTCCGGACTTGCTGGATCACGAAACGCAGATACGACCACGCGCGCAGAAAAGTGAGCCCTATCGGGAAGAAGGTGGCGGGACGGCCAACCTCCACGACCGTGATGGAACCGCGTGCAACACGCGCCAGGCCACGACTGCTGGATTGTTTGCCATCTCCGTGGGTGGGACGCCCCACCCCTCGTTGACGGGGAACCTTTGCGGAGCTTTTTTGCCCACTGATCCCTACAATCGTGCCGTTACGTGCCACCTTTGCGGTCTCCTTGCGTGCCAGCAGTGCTCAAGAAGATCCTTGCTGCGCGAACGGGAGTCGATCAAGGCCGCAACCGGGCGTCTGCCCGGGGGTGACTCCTGGTGCCCAGTGCACTCACCACAGTAGCTGGCTTTGGCCCGTTGTCTGCCTTATCCACTCGTTTGGAGGCAGCGTTGCTGCGTGAGAAGATAGTCCGAATCTGTTGAGGACACCCACCAGGGCGGCGGCCGGCATTCGGTGTCGATGACGTTCGGGCAACGAGTGCCTCTACCGCTGCGACGACGTGGGCACAGTTGGTGACTGAACTGCCACGCTACGCGCTGGAACCGCACTACCGCTGAGACAGTCTGTTGCTGCGTAAGCAGGTCAGCAACGGCGAGACTGTGGGAGACGGCTGCTTGCTGACTCATACTTCAAAAAACGTAGGTTTTGCTCGTTACCGAAGAAAGCAGGCCTGATCTAAGGGCGACCCCTTAAGATCGGTTAAAATTTGGCGCCAGTTCTCAAACGGGCAATGAAGCCCATGTTCAGACCAAGCGCATATCACCTTGCAGATCAACCATGCATGCTAACCGTCGAGGCGGAGTTCGTTATCGGTGTGCTCATGCTAGCCGGTTGAGTGGGCAATTTGTTGGCCCCGTTGCCGTGCGCCGCCTGAACTGCCGTGAGGCCTCATTTTGTTGGCTGGAGGCCCACTGTATCAATTGCTCTATCTATCCCTTCCGTCGCCATATCGAAGCCTATAGTGACGTTGGATGTCCGGTTTATCTGGCGACCCGAGGTAGCCAAGGACCGTGAGGTTTACCGAGCGCCATGGCCGCGACGCCGTGGTCTGGATCAGTTCCTTCCGTCACAGTGTGCGACATCTCGGCCCTGACTGTACGAAGGCAGCGCACTCGCTGCTCTGGTGTCAGTGACGCACGGGATGACCAAAGTGGTGATTTCGGTGTCGATCCGCTGCCGCTTCATCAAGCCCATGGAGGTGTGCTGTGGCCAGTCTTGTCCCGTTCACCATCGATCTCACCGCGCACGAAGGCGCTCGCCTGGCCGCCGTTATGGACGCCCTGGGCCGGCATTGGAATCCCGTCGACGTGTACATCCACGAGGTCCAGGCGCATCAACGGTTGCACGCCGGCCTTGACGCCGATCAGCGGGCCACCTACGACCTGCTTCTGGCCGCTGGGGTGTTGCCCGAACTTGCGGAGGTCCAGACATGATGCTCGACCCCCACGCAGATTTCGGACGCCGTGCTTGGTTGGCCTGCCCGTCGTGTGGCACCACCCCGGTGTACCTGCTGGACTGCGACATCAACTTGATCTGGCTGCAATGCGGCACTTGCCTGCGCCGCTGGTGGCATGACACCGGGGTCGGCCACCCTCAGGACCCGGTTCATTTCTTCGACGTTGCCTGACCACCACACAAGGATTCAATCCTGTGATTATTCTGCCGGTAAGCCGTGTGTTATTTGCGAAGGGTTTCGACTCTGCTCACTGATTCTGCGTGGGTGTGGATTGGTTGGTTTGGTTGCGCGCGGCCAGGTCGGAGCTCTCCGGGTCTTGCGGGGTGCTTATTGGGTCCGCTGGCGCGGCAAGTCCATCGAGCTCGTGAAGTAGTGACTGCAAATGTGCCGCCAACTCAATACGGTACTTTTGTTCGAAGCCCCGGAGGCTACCAATAGCGTTCTCCAAAAGGCTCTTTTCCTTATGCAAGGTTTCCAGGGTTTCAGCGTGTTGGTGGGCCGCCTGTTGCTCCAGCGACGCCACCTTGTCCTCGGACTGCCGTTGCAGGGCTTCCGCAGCAGTACGAGCGTCCTGGACCATGGCCTCGACCCGGGTTCGGGCCTCGTCGACCATATCCTGGGCGGCCACACGGGCCTCGGAAAGCAACTGCGCACAGTGGCTTCGGGCCTGGGTGAGCATCCTGTCCGCTTTGGCATGGGCTTGTTCCCTAACCTGGTCAGCCACTTTCTGGGCAAGAGCCAGCGTCTTGGCGGCCTGCAGGTCATGATCAGTATCGGAGGAGCCCAGTTCGCTGATCGGTGGCCGCAGCGGTGGCATGGGTGGCCCCGCAGGAGGCAGCGAGGTGTGGTTGTGCCCCGGGTGGACGGGCGCGTTGCGCGGCTGCACGTCGAGCTGGGCGACCTGACTGCGCAGCTCGTTGTTCTCCTCAATCAAGCGCGCCAGCTCAGCGTGAACCCGGTCGAGCAGGTCATCCACCTCGTCTGGGTGGTAACCGGGCTCACCGACCGGCGGCTTACTGAAGCTAACGCCACGAAGTTCGGCAAGCGTTAACGGCATCGAGTCACCTCAGGTCCTCCTCAACCTCGACGGCTGTCTTGGCTGGTGTCGCGGCCCCAACGCCCAGGAGAAATCCTGTCCACAGCACACCGCAGCTCTGTCTGCTAACGAGCCAGCGCCGGGATCCTCACGGCCCAAACCACGAAAACCCTCGCCTCGTCCACTGCTGTGCGGCATGGCTTGGTGCCACCTCGGGACGCGCAGCCGCCACTGCCTGATGCCCGCTACCCTTCTCGCCGGCTACCGCTGCGGGCACTACGCGACGATCATGCGGCCCGGTCGCAACGGGGTGACCACAGCCATGACCGCAGCGACCAGCACCGTGTCACACTCGGACACCACCCGCCGAACATCACATGCCGATGTCGTGCGCTCGGCTCAGGAATCTGCCTGCATCTGTTATCGCAGGGTTGGTTGTCCGAGCTCAGCTCGGTAAGCGACCGGACTGCAGACCCAGCGAATGCGGGCTATGGCGATCGCGGTGATGAGGCGAGTCCGCCACACCTCGAGCGGGGCAGTGAGAAATGCAGTCGACATTATTGATTATGTTTGTGATCTGCGGCTATTTGCACGACTGACTACAGGTCACGGGCCCGGGGTGAAACATTACTCACCTGTACGAGGCCGATCTGAGATTCAGAGCTGGTCTGCGTCCTCGCCCTGTCTGTGGTGAGGCTGGCCGAAAATCCGGTTGTCGGTGCCGCGCCAGCCAGGAAAGATGCGCCAACAGTTGAGGAGGGTGGGGATGATGGTTGGCGCAGGCTCTGAGGCCGATGCTGTCGACGTGACAACTGGCTCTTGGCAGAAGCGGGTGGCACGTCGGACGGCTGAGTTGTATGCGAACGACGCGCAGGTTCGGGACGCCCGTCCGCGGAAGGACATTGCGTTGGCAGTGCTCCGGCCGGGAATGCGGCTTTCGCAGATTGTGGCGACGGTGATGGAGGGCTATGCTGACCGGCCCGCCCTGGGTCAGCGTGTCCAGGAATTGGTGACCGACCCGGCCACCGGCCGTAGGTCTGTTCATCTGCTGCTGGAATTTAAGACCATCACGTATCGCGAGTTATGGGCCCGGGTCGGCGTGGTGGCCGCGGAGTGCCAGCACCATCCGGAGTATCCGTTAAGCGCCGGTGATTTCGTGTGCCTGCTGGGCTTCACCAGCACCGACTACGCCACGATCGATCTGGCGTGCATCCATATGGGCGCGGTGTCGGTGCCACTGCAGACCAGCGCTTCCGCCATGCAACACAAGGCAATCATTGCCGAGACCAGGCCACGTCTCATCGCCGTCGGCATCGAGTCTTTGGATGTTGCTGTGGAAGCGGTGCTGGCCGGCGGTGCGCCCGAACGCATCATCGTTTTTGACTACGAGCCTGAAGACGATGATCAGAAAGACAGGTTCGTGTCCGCGTGCTCGCGCTTGGCCCGCGCTGAGAGTCCAGTGGTCGTGGACACACTGAACGCCGTGCTCGGCCGTGGCAAGGCGCTCCCGCCGGCACCGTTGCATGTGCCTGACGCCGCCGATAACCCACTGCTGTCGTTGTTCTACACGTCCGGAAGCACCGGTACCCCGAAAGGGGCGGTGTATACCGAGCGGATGCTCGCCTATGGGTGGCAGAGTGCTTCGGAGGCGCTGATCCAGTTCGAGGTGCCAATGATCAGCTTGAGCTATCTGCCGATGAGCCATTTCGCCGGCCATCAATCGCTGGTAATCACTTTAGCCAACGGCGGCACCAACTATTTTGCGGCCAAAAGTGATCTGTCGACGTTATTCGACGACATTACCCTGGCGCGGCCCACGGTGCTCACCCTGGTGCCGCGGGTTTGCGAAATGATCTACGGGTACTACCAGGACGAATGTGCTCGGCGCAGGTCGGATGGAGCTGATTCGGGCACTGTTGAAGCCGCGGTAAAAGCCGACATGCGAGACAATTTCTTGGGCGGTCGTGTGGTGTCGGCGATTTTTGGAACCGCGCCGCTGTCAGCGCAGTTGTCGGCGTTTATCGAGTGGTTACTGGATGTGCACCTAATCGATTTTTACGGCTCAACGGAGGCGGGCGTGGTGTTGAGGGACCGGCAGGTCCTACGCCCAGGGGTGATCGACTATAAGCTCGTCGACGTTCCCGAGCTTGGCTACTTCCGCACCGACAAGCCGCATCCCAGGGGCGAGCTGCTGGTCAAGACCGAGCACATGACACCGGGCTACTACATGCGCCCGGAGGTCACCACCGAGATGTTCGATGCGGACGGCTTCTATAAGACCGGTGACATCATGGCCGAGGTCGGCCCGGATCAACTGATCTATGTCGATCGACGCAACAATGTGGTCAAGTTGGCTCAGGGCGAGTTTGTGGCGTTATCACATTTGGAGGCGGTATTTGCCACTAGCCCGCTGATCCGGCAAATCTTCGTCTACGGCAGCAGCGAGCGGTCGTTTCTGTTGGCCGTGGTGGTACCGACCGCTGAGGTGATCGCCCAGTTAGGGCGCGGCGGGGCACAGCGCGTGAAGTCGTTGATTGGTAAGTCGCTGCGGCAGATCGCGGCCGAAGCCCAGCTAAACGGCTATGAGATCCCCCGCGACTTTTTGATCGAGACCGAGCCGTTCACCCTGAAAAACGGTTTGCTCTCGGGCGCAGGCAAGCTGTTGCGGCCACAACTGAAGGCCCGCTACAGCCAGCGCCTTGAGGATATGTACACCGAGATGGCCACGGAGCAGGTCAACAAGTTGCGGGCATTACGTGCGGGCAGCTCCCATCGGCCAGTGCTGGAAACCATCACCAAGGCCGTTGAACTGACGCTGGGCGCATCGGTGGCCGGCGTGCGCCCCGACGCGCGGTTTATCGATCTGGGTGGCGATTCGCTGTCGGCGCTGAGCTTTTCGAACCTGCTAGCAGACCTGTTCGGTGCCGAAGTACCGGTCGGGGTGCTCCTCAACCCGGCCAGCGACCTACAACAGTTGGCCCATTACATCGAGTCTCAGCGGGGCCCGGGCGCCAAGCGGCTGACCTTTGCTGCCGTGCACGGCGCCGACAGCACCGAGGTCTATGCCAGCGACCTGACGCTGGACAAGTTCATCGATGCCCCGACCCTGAAGAGCGCCACGACCCTGCCGAAGCCGGCCGGTGCGAGCACCACCGTGCTGCTGACGGGCGCGACCGGATACCTCGGGCGGTTCCTCGCCCTGGAGTGGCTGCAGCGGCTGGCCCCTTGCGGCGGCACGCTGATCTGCATCGCCCGGGGTAACGACGCCAGGCAGGCACGCCAGCGTATCGAGATGGCACTGGACACCGACAGCGAGCTGATCGAGCGTTTCCAGACCCTGGCTGCCGATCACCTCGAGGTGCTCGCCGGCGATATCGGCCAACCCAACCTCGGGCTAGACGAGGCCATCTGGAACGGGCTGGCTCAGCGCGTCGATTTAATCGTGCACCCTGCGGCGCATGTCAACCACGTGCTGCCCTACAACCAGCTCTTCGCCGCCAACGTCGTGGGCACCGCCGAGCTGATCCGGCTGGCCATCACGACGACAATGAAGCCTGTCACCTATATTTCGACCATAGCTGCGGCGGTCGTGGGCGATGATGTCCTGGATGAAGATGCCGATTTGCGTATAGCGAGTCCAGTGCGCAAGCTTGAGGATACCTATGTCAACGGCTATGCAACCAGTAAGTGGGCCGGCGAGGTGGTGCTGCGCGAAGCCCATGATCTGTGCAACCTTCCTGTCACGGTCCTCCGCTGCGGCATGATCTTGGCTCACGGGAGCTACGCCGGGCAGCTCAATGTTCCCGACGTGTTCACCCGGTTGCTGTTCAGCCTGATTGCGACGGGGATCGCGCCGCGCTCGTTTTATCGGTTCCCCTACACGGATCCGGCTCACTACGACGGCTTGCCTGTCGATTTTGTCGCGCAGGCGATCACCGAACTACGGGCACAAGCCACCGAAGGGTTCCACACCTACCACGTCGTCAACCCGCACCATGACGGCATCTCGCTGGATACCTTTGTCGACTGGCTGATCGAGGCAGGAAACCCCATTCAGCGGATCGACGACTACAACGAGTGGATATTGCGGCTTGAAACCGCGCTGCAAGCACTGCCGGAAAAGCAGCGGCAACAGTCCCTACAGGCCGTGCTCGATGCTTACCGGCATCCCGCCGAAGCCATCGACGGCTCCGCTATCCCATCCGAAAAGTTCCAGAGGGCCATGCAGGCAACTCACCATGACATCCCGCACCTGTCGGCGTCACTGATCACTAAATACATCGCCGACTTGAAACACACCACATGTTGTAACGCCCCATGATGGATGCGGAGATCAGAAGGCTGGTGGACGGCGTGCCAGCAGCCTGGAACAGGCATGACGCGCAGAGATTTGCGACACAGTTTTCTGGTGATGGCGTGCTGCGGGTCATCGCTACGGGTGACGTGCTGCGCGGTCGCGTCCAGTTCGTGGCTGTCGCGTAGGCTTACCTGCGTGCCTTTCCCGACCTGTAGATGGAACGTAGAAGCACATATCAGTGTGGCGAGACGGCCTGCATCATCGAATCGACACTCAAAGCCACCCATCGGGGAAATTGCATGGGCAACCCGCCGGCCCAGCGTTCGGTCGAACTTCTCACCTGTTCGATCGTCAGCCTTGGCGCTGACGGGCTTGTCGGCGAGGAGACCGTCTACTTCGACGCGGCGACCCTGCTGCATCAGCTCGGCGTGCTTCCACAGTCCGCTGATGCGCAGCCAACCAAAGTGGCCCTGACAGCGTGACAGTATCTTGGATGTGACTCCGTGGCTGCGGGCTCTCATCCGCCGGTAGTACACATAGGTATGTTGAGCCGCCCGTTTACGCAGGCATTCAGCCATTGTGCGAACTCGTCGACGGTGCCCTTGATGGGCTGGGTCAGCGCGCCGCCAATTCCCGATGATGAACGCCGCACCCGGAACTGTGCAGTGGCTGCATTTTCCCCTTGAGTGAACGTTACACTGATAATGCCAGGTGGTGTCTGGTCTGGTATGCGGAGACTTATAGTAATCAAACCGAACTGATCGGCTCGGATCGTTAAGCTGCCTCCGGCGGCTACCAGCCCTCCCGACTGGGTAACCCTGACTGGTTGGTTGGGAGTGAATCCACTACCGTCTGCGGTTGTAACCGTTCCGGGCGGCCCATCGGCTGGAGTGAGCACGACGTTTGCTTGCTCTTGTTGCGATACTAGCGCGGTGACGCCTGAGTTCGATCTCTCGCTGAGTTTGTTCGGCGCAACGTAGTTCGGCCAAAATTCCGCACTGCTGACTGCCATCCCGGTTGGCGACGACTCCCGCATCGGGTGCAGTGAACCACTCTTCCCGGAACCGGATGTTACGAAAAAAGTGAGCAGCAGCGCGCAAATAGCAGCAAGACTGGCGCGCACCTGCATAGGATGACAGCTCATGGTGTGGGCCTTCCCGCCGGTACGCCAAGGCACTGTCGCTACGTTCAACAGTTCACCGCTAGATGAAGTTCAGCAATGGCTCTTGAGAACCTAGCAGTGTCTTGACCGGTTGGGCCATCAACTGGCTCTCAGCGGCGGGATGCGGGTGCACGTTCATCGCGCCTGTGTCCGTAAGCGACCAAATGGTAACGCGATGTAAGAAGGAGCGGCGACCTCCGAGCAGGTTGGTATTCGAGGAGCAGCCACTCGAACACTTGTCGGAGGTCCGTGCGGTACTGCTCGATATCGGCACGCAGGCTCGCCACATCATGCGCTAGCGCCCGAACGTTTCGAGAGAACGTGCGACACTGCTGGCTACGTCTGGATACTGTCACGTTCGTCATTGCGCTTCACTGGTGATCGCTGGGGCCAGATACGCGATCAGCGCGATCATCAGCAGGGCGCCGGTGACGTTGTCTATGGACATGGCGAGCATGGTCGTCAATACCACAGCCAAGGCCAAGTAGTCGGTCATCACGATGGTTGCCGCTGTGGTGGCTGCCATTGTGATTATCCGGTACATGTCGTCGCCTTCCGAAAGATTTACCGGCGAATTCACCGATCCGTCACTTTTTGTGCCGCAAAGCTCAGCTAAAGGTGCAGTGCTGAAGCTGCATGATCCTGCGAGCAGGATCGTGCATCCGCGTCTGGGATCGGACTGCGATGGCAGAGTGTTACCCGCTCGCGTGTCATGGGTCTGTGGTAGGGCCGGTAAAGGTGGTGATGAATTGTAGGCACCCGTCGTTCGCCTGGATCGAGTAGTTCAATTTGTCGATGTCGGACAGGCCTTGGTAAGGACCCATCATGGCGCAAGGCGGTGCCAGTCCGATTATTTGCTGTCCGCTGCCGTCAGTAATGGCTTCGGATAGGGAATTCATGAGCGGGGAAAGCTCCGGATCGGCGAGGCCTGCCATGGGTGGGGTGACGCTCTGGGTCAGTGTGATGTTGCTTGGCTGGAAGTTCGCGTCACCGCTATAGCTGGCTGTGATGGTGTGGTCTCCGGTGGTAAGGGTCGACGTGTTCAGGGTGGCTTGGCCTCCGGTCAGGGTGACGGTGCCTAGCGTGGTTGTGTCGCTGGTGAAGGTCACGCTGCCGGTCGGGGTGCCCGCGGAGGACGTCACGGTGGTGGTGAAGGTAACAGCCTGGCCAGACGGCGACGGGTTCAGCGAGGAGGCCAGTTCAGTAGTCGTGGTCGCCTGAATGATGGTTTGGCTGACGGTGGCGCTGCTGGCTGCCAGATTGGTGGTGATGTCGCCGGTGTAGGCGGCAGTGATGGTGTGAATGCCTACCGGCAATGTTGAGGTGGTCACGGCGGCCCGGCCATCCGACAGGGTGACGGTTGCTAGCGTGGTGGTGTCGCTGGTAAAGGTCACGCTGCCGGTCGTCGTAGGTGCCGGTGAGCTGACGGTGGCGGTGAACGTCACCGGCTGGCCGAGCATTGAGTGGTTGGCGGTGGCGCTGAGGGTGGTCGTCGTGGCAGCAGCACTGGCAGCGAAGGCCAGCATGCCGCGCGGGGTGCCTAGTCCGGTGGGGCCGTCATAGCCGGCGCCGGCGGTGCACAGGGGGGCGCCGCAGGGGCCGTTGCTGCCGGTGGTGACGTCGTTGAGGGCACCGGTGTGGGCGTAGGGGTAGCTGTTGGGGGAGTCGGACGTTCCCGGGTTGCCAGCCAGGGCGTAGATCGAGGCGATGATGGGAGCGGCGACGCTGGTGCCGCCGTAGATTGCCCAGCCGTTGGCGCCGAAGCTTTGATAGACGGCCACGCCTGTTTGCGGGTCGGCGACCGCGGCGACGTCGGCTACGGCGCGCCGGGAGCATCCGGTGGCAAGCCCTGTTTGGAAGGCCGGTTTGGCTACCGAGGTTGAGCATCCCGAGCCTGCGCCGCTCCAGGCGCCTTCGGACCAGCCGCGGGGGCTGGTGTCCCGAGTTAGGGAAGTGCCGCCGACGGCGGTCACGCCGGCGCCGGATGCGGGGTACGACACTCCAAAGCCACCATCTCCTGTGCTGGCAGTGATCACCACACCGGGGTGGTGGAAGTAGGCGGCGTCGTAATTGTTTTCTGCGCCGTCTTCAGGGCCGCCATAGCTGTTGGACACAAATTTCGCCCCCATGTTCACCGCGGTGTTTACCGCAGTGCCCAGGCTGCTCACTGTGGGCCGGTTGGCCTCCACCAAGAGGATGTGGCAGTTGGGACAGATCGCTGAGACCATGTCCATATCCAGGGAGATTTCCCCAGCCCAGCCGGTGTCGGGTGCAGGCAGCGGGCTGGCTTGGCCGTTTTGGTTGATCTTGCGGAAGCAACCGTTGGCGGTGGTGCAGGGAGGCAGACCAAAGGTGGAGCGGTACATCGCCAAATCCGATTCAGCATTGGGGTCATCGAAGGCATCGACGATCGCAACGGTCATTGCGGCACTGCCGTTGGTGGTCAACTGGTAGGCACTGCGAAGGTCAGCCGGGCCAAACCCAGGTGGGGCTACGTTGGCCGTCACTTGGGGCTGGACTGTGTCGGTCTGGCGGATGGCGAAACATGCCCGCAGCTTGCCGTTATCCGGACACACCCGCTCGGTGGGGTGGCGTTTGGGCTGGATACCTGAGCCGGCGGCGGCGCTCACCCGCTGGCTCCCCCTGGGAGTCAGCGCACTAAACGCCGTCAGCGTGGCGGTGGACTTCGCCCCAGGACCAGCTGGATGCGAACTTGCCGCGATCACGAGACCCAGTGTTATCGACACGATGGTGGCCCCCACCAGGATCGTCTTAGTGGTGATGTGCACGCGGCGTCCTCGTTGGGTCAGGATTGTTTCCAGGCGACAGCTCGTTGGCTTGCTGGTCCGCTGCGCGTGAGTAGCCAGCCGGTGCACGGCGGCGTCGGCTTTATTCCTCAGGCGTCACTACTGCCACCCGAACGTTGCCGACTGAAGATGAATGGAAAACGTGCAACAGTCGAGCAAGGGATGGCTGCACGCCCGGCAACGGGTAGCGCTCTACCTCAAAGACAGTGCGAGTCTGCGCATCCAATCCCGGCCCACGTACGCTTTCAAAAGAGAAACGGGTTTACAGGTACCAGATGACAGGGCAATACACCCGCTGCGGGCACCACATCGTGGTTGCAGGGATCATCGCTGGGATAGTTGCGCTCAGCGGCTGCGGTCACGGCCTCGGTGCACCGCCTGCGACGTCTACCGTCGCCGTCAGCGCCGTGCCAACAGCGGCGGTGCATCCGTCCCAGCCTGTGCGACCCGTGACCGTCCGCGGCACCATCCACGTGGGATCTCTCCCGGGATGCAACGTGCTGCTCGCCCAGAGCGGCGTCCATTACCTGCTGCTGGACGCCGACAACCCACCACGCAGCGCCTTGGTCACGGTAACCGGCATTCTTGAGCCCTCGCTGCTCAGCTACTGCAACGACGGACAGCCACTGCGCGTGCAACGCATCACCTCACCATGAGCACGCAATCTTTGTGAATCTGGTGCCGCTCTGAGTGAGGACCGTTGGAGCTGGCCGAGGTTGCACCGGCTGAGGGCAGCGACCACCCAGAATTCTGGAGCGAATTCCAGCGTCTCAGGCCAATCTGAGTCACTCGTGGCCCGGCTGGGCAAAAAAGGAGGCCCCGCTGTGGGGCCCCCTTCCGTCTGAGCTGGTTGAGTTAATCATCCTCAGTCGCGGTCACGCCAGCGATGTCCATCCCACCAGTGCCGGTGATGGTGACGGTGGTGACGGTGATGGTGATGGTGATGGTCGTAATCATGGTCACGGTCGTGATCGCTAAGATCCCTCAAGCCGCTGGTGAAAATGTCACTGATTATCATCGGAGTCCTCCCTATTGCGCTTGGCGGGTGCCTTGGATTGCCTGTCCAGGGTCTGCGCTCCCGGCCAAGTCGATGCTGCAGCCCCGTAAGCAGTCATCACGTAGAAGAAGGCCGATCCTGCCCAGTTCGTACCCGGGGGCTCGTCCTCGACGGGGTGAATGTGGCCCGTGCCGAGAGAAAGAAGTGACTACTCGTCACCAACTGGTAACGATTTGTCTATGACGAATTAAAATGTGTACGCCTTTGTGGCCCCGCAACCATGTCAAGTTCACACATCGTTGCCGGGCGTCGCCAGATGCGGTAGATCGCGGACGTTTCCTGATGTTCAATGGGATGTCGGGTAGGTGATACCACAATGTGCGGGATCGTCGCGGCCTTCGGCGAGGTAGATGCCGGCAAGTGCGAGCGGATGCTCAACCGGTTGCAGCACAGGGGACCGGATGACACCGGGGTATTGGCCCTGGACTCAGCCTGGTTGGGCCATCAGCGACTGTCTATTGTGGATATCAGCCGCGGCAAGCAGCCACTGGCCAACGTCGAGAACACGGCGTGGATCGTCGCCAATGGTGAGATCTACAACCACGAGGACCTCAGTGCGAAGCTGCCTCCCAGGATCCTGCAGACCCGGTCGGACACCGAGACGGCACTGCATCTTGTGATGCGCGATGGGCCGGCATCGGTGGCCGAGCTCAACGGAATGTTCGCGCTGGCGATGGTGACTAGCAACGGGGACGGGCTGGTCGCGCGGGACCCCATGGGTGTCAAGCCGCTGTACTGGATCGATGACGCGAATGGCACATTATTCGCCAGCGAGCTGCGGGCGTTTGATCCGGAGGATCGTCCCGCGGTGGTCTCTTTCCCGCCCGGCTGTCTGTGGACTCCGGCCGCCGGCATAGTGCGCTATGCCAACTCTGTGCCGGTAGACGTGCGCCCCGCCAGACGGGCACAACACCGGAACTGGGAACGCGTCGTGCTGAAGGAGGTCAGGGATTCTTTAGTGCTGTCTGTCCAACGGAGGATGATGGGCGATGTCGATGTAGGGGTGTTCCTGTCCGGGGGGTTGGACTCGGCGATTGTTGCGGCAATCGCTGCGGAATACACCCGCCGCCGCGGCGGCGTCCTGCCGACTTTCGCGGTCGGCACTTCGGACAGCAACGACCTGCTGGCTGCCCGGCGCGTTGCTGAGTTCATCGGCAGTGACCACCACGAGGTCATCGCCACCGCCGAAACCATCGGTGACGAGTTGGACCACGCGGTTGAAGTGATCGAGCATTACGACCCGGCTCTGGTCCGTAGCGCGGTGCCTAACCTACTGCTGGCACGCGAGGCGGCCAAGAAGGTCAAGGTGGTGCTCACCGGTGAGGGCGCAGACGAGCTCTTCGGCGGCTACAGCTACATGCACAGCCCTGAGTTCGCCGACCCCACCGCACTCCACGCCGAGCTGGTGCGCAGCCTTGAACAGCTGCATCACCTGAACCTGCAGCGATGCGATCGGACGACCATGTGCTTCGGGCTGGAGGCTCGCGAGCCGTTCCTCGATACCAACGTGGTGCGCACGGCGCTGACCCTGCCGCCGGAGTGGAAGCAGGCCACCGACGGGCGACCGGAAAAGGCGGTGCTGCGTGAGGCTTTCACCGGCTGGCTTCCCGAGGAGCTGCTCTGGCGCGGCAAGGAACAGTTTGGCGAAGGCTCGGGCGCCGGTGAGGTGCTCGCAGCGCTGGCCATGAACAACGCTGCTGCGGCTCATACTCAAGGGGCTACCCGGCAGCCACCGGACAGCTGGGCACTGCGCAGCGACGAGGAGATTCTCTACTACCGAATCTGGCAGCACCACTTCTCAGGGGTGCGGCCGAACTTCACGCTGGGTCGCTTCGCGACGCCATGAAAGGTGCATCGGCGCAATCTAAAGGTCGCCCCCTTCGTCAAGGAGCCGATCGATCTCCCGGCGCAGCAGGCCCAGCCGACCCTCCCGCACCAGCGGGATCTCGCGTCGCCGGCGGCGCACCAACGACAGGTCGATGTCGAGGGTGAGCAGGTGCTCCTCACCTTCGGCAGCTTCGGCGATCACTTTGCCCCATGGATCGACGACGTGTGAACCACCCCAAAAGCGCAGCGGTCCCTCGGTACCGACGCGGTTAACGAAGACTACGTACATCTGAAACATCCGCCCGTAGAACCGGGTGATGCCACGCCAGTAGGACCGTGAGTCATACCGCTCGGGGAACAGGCTCTGCGCGCTGCAGGCGGGTACGAGCAGGAGGATCGCCCCGTCTTGAGCGGCTACGTAGGCCAGCTGAGGCTGCCACGCGTCGTTGCAGATCAGAGTGGCAGCGCGGTGCCGTCCACCCATGATCGGGAAGGCGCGGGACGACTGGCCAGGCAGGAAATGCTTACGCTCTTCAAAGATCGCATAGTTGGGTAGGAACAGCTTGCGATGCACATGCACCAGCAGGCCATTTTCGTAGTAGGCCGCGCTGTTGTAGATGTGTAGACCGTGTGCCTGAGCCTCGGCAAACCCGAGTAGCAGGCCCGCGCCCCTGGCCTCCTTGGCCAGCTTCACTATCCGCTCGTCATCGGGGACGATCGAGATGTCGTCCTTGAGATCGCCGATCGAGTAGCCACTGAGCGACAGCTCGGGGAAGACCACCAGGTCGGCGCTTTCGCTGACCGCATGGGTGATCACCTGCTGAGCATGCGCAATATTGGCTCCGAGCTCGCCGGGCTGAGAGTCGATCTGTGCGATCACGATGCGCATCGCTACCTCCCACACGGCGGTGGCGGGACGGGACGGCTCAACGTACCGATCAGGACGTTCCGGTCAGCATCAGGTTGCGATGAAGCTCCCGCATGCTGCGGACACATCCTGGCGACGTCACTCGTGGATTCTGTCCGGCCACGGAAGCTGCACCAGGAAGGGCACCGTGGTTGTGGTCATTGCATTCCCGACCGCGGTCAGTCGAGCCAGTCTTGGGGGATGTCTCCGATCTTCTCCGCGACGAACGCGACGTAGTACAGCGGCTCGCCCTGTACCGAGAGGCGGTGCCGGTAGCGCTGCCTGGCCAAGGGACAGATGACCCCTTCAGCGAACATCCGGCGGATTAACTCGCTGAAGCCGCTCGCGTCACGCGAGGTGACGAAGTCTTCCTTGATCGTGAATGCCGCAAGACCAGGGGTGGAAATGATGTTGTAGGCGGTCGCGAAAGCATGCGGGGGCACGTCATCGAAGCCCAATGCGGCCACTGTCGTCAGGGTGTTGAGGTCAGCTTCGACGAGCGTGGCCCGCTCGTCGGGGGCCAGATCAGTGAGGTCGGCGACGAGGTAGCGGTCATAGACTCCAGGTCGGTCGCGCTGGGCTGCGGTAGCTGCCTCTTCGATGATGTCGACGCCGAGGACTGCTCCAGCACCGAGTGCACGGAGTTCCTCACCGACGATCCCGTTACCAGCCCCGACATCGAGGACCCGAAGTTTGGCCGGCTCGGTCCCTCGTTCGGTCAACACCTGAGCCAGCTGAGTTCGGATCATGCGTGGTGACACACATTTGAGCCTGTCGTAGAAGAGTTCCTCATATAAGCCGGGGATGCCGTAAATTGCACGATAATCGTGGAAGCGAATGCGCTTTCGCGTCACGATCTCGCACCACTCCTCGTCTTGGTCAAGATCATGACCTACTTCGGGAAGCCGGATTTCGAAGTCGACTTGAGTAATGCTCTGTGAATTGATTTTCTCGATTATGCTCATAATACTTCGAAATCCTCCGTTGGACTCCACCGGGCCAGCGAGAGCCATTACAGACTGCTGCTAGCCGTACACGAGGAAGATATTTTACCGCGCCAACCACCTGTTGGCATATAGAACAGAGATCTTGGGAGGGTCGGCCCGGGACGTGGAGCCTTGCCATGGCTGCCCGGACGTGCAATCCGTCCCGTTTGGGGTAGACAGTCCCGTGCGTCTGTACCTGGTAAATGACCAAGAAAGTCGGATGGGTCTGGCCGCCAGATCGAGCCTCGGTCGGCATCGAATAGCCGTGACCGCCCTGTTCCTGGAGTGCCCTTGAAGATGATGTCGTAATCCAGTATGTCTGGTTTCAGGTCCGTGTGATCGCAGATCCAGGTTGAAGCTGGGCTCGGTAATTCGTGTGGCGATCAACCTGGTCATCTCGGCGGCAAGGGCGGCAATGAACTTCCAGCTGCGATACTACGAGGTTGCGGTAGATCTTTTCGCTGTCGACGAACGTCAACCAATTTTGTGGCTGCCCAACGACAGCTCCGACGATAAAAAGTCGTGGCCAGTGTTATTCGTCTCTAG